>JAKABA010000047.1 GCA_021802115.1 bacterium
CGTGTGCCACAGGCCTCCCGGTCTACACGCGCAACCCGGAGGACTTCCAAAGCCTCCGAGGACTCGTCGACGTCGTCACGGTCTGACCCGCCCTTGGAGCGCAGAGTAGTTCCTGTCGCTGAACTTCGGGGATCCTCCAGGGCTGAATCACCGGATGCCGAGGGTCCACTGGCGCGTCCTGGCGCGTACTCAGGCACCCTCTCGGAGGAGAGGAAGTTGACACCCTATTTGACACCCTATCCGGCGGACACAGGCGGATTTCGGCGAACGTCGCACCCGACGTGCTCCTCGTCTTCTAATACGAAACGGTCACCGACGGCCCTCCACGGACAGTTCACTGGCAAGTCCCCCCTTCCCGACCGGGGGTCGATCGGTACCGGTTTTTAAGATGGCGGGAGTGCTTCGATTGCCCTGGGGGCGGCACACAAATATTGCGCATCCGTCGGCACCCGCAGACCGGCGCCATGGACTAATCCCAATCGTCGCTGCGAGGCCATGCCGCGGCCAGCCAGCTGTCACGGGGATCGCGGCTGAGCCGGATTGGCCCCTGGTCGAAGGCTAGCCATGTCGGTCTGGCTCGTTCCTCATCCGGCCCGTCCGATTCACAGTCGGCCCTGAGATCGGGATCAGGCCGGGAACATGATGGCTCACCTGACCCCGACCACGACCGCATCCGCCTGTCGCCGCCAGGCGATGCCGGTGCGGCTAAAGCCGGCGGCGCGGAGCGCACTTAGATGCCAAGTCGAGGAGAGATATGACTCTGTGTGGGACGAACCCTCGTGATGGCCGAAGATCTCGTCGCGCTCGGCGACCAGAGGAGCCAGCTCGGGCTGGCCCTTGAGCATGGTCCACCAACCATCCCAGTCGAGTGCCTGGGTCTGAAGCTGGACCTCCTGGCTCCTGGCTTGCGCCAACTCCCGGAGGGGCTTCTCGAGCACAGCAAGCCCTTCGTCGACGATGTGGTCGGCGTTGGCGAGGATCCCGCCGGAGCGGAGCAGAGCGGCGGCCTCCTGGTACACCCCCGCCACGCGATCGGGAGGCAGCCAGTGCAACGCGGTGGCGGTCAGCACCGCGTCGAAGGCGCCGTCCGGCTCGCCAAGGGCATGGCGCCAGCTGGCCCGGCGCAGGTCCGCGCTGCAGATGCGAACTCTCGACTCACCTTCGAAGGTGCCTGCGGCGATCGCCAAAAGCGCCGGATCAACATCAACCAGCACCGCGGACGAGGCAGGGAGCCTGATAAGTACGCGACGGGTGATCGATCCAGTGCCGCAGGCAAGGTCGAGGATGCGCGGGCCGGGCCCGGCGGCCACCTCGACGATGTCGAGCATAGCCGAGATCCGGTCTTCACGATCCGGCAGGTAAGCCTGCTGCTGAGCGTCCCAAAGACCCTGAAGGTGGCTCCAGTCCACGCTGAGCTCCTGACAAAGCGACTGAAGGTCCGTCCGCAGACTAGCAGCCCATGTCTTCTCCCCCGTGGGCGGCGGCGGTCCCGGCCCAAACCCCGATCGGTTGAGCCCGGTGGGGCCCGAACGCCGTCCAGCTGCCCCCACTAATCGCTGTCGCCCTGGCACTCCCCGCGCAAGGGCAGACTGGCTGCCGCCGGATGGGCCGGATCAGGAGGGGAACAGGCGGGGTCACGGCGAGGGTCGGTCCCTGTTCGGTCTGCGGTTGACCAGGGATTAATCCTCACGTTAACGTCAACGAGGGAGTATCTTGGGCGGGACCACAGCGCCAGAGCGGGAGAGAAAGGACTACGGACCCATCCGACGTGCATGAGGAACCGAGGGGAGTGGAAGACCGCTATCGGGGCAAGTGGATGGCGCTCTCCAACACCACCTTGGGGACGCTCATGGTGGTGGTCAACTCGTCCATCATCCTGATCGCCCTGCCGGACATCTTCCGGGGCATCCATCTCAACCCGCTGACCCCAGGCAACACCAACTACTTTCTGTGGCTCTTGATGGGCTACATGGTCGTCACGGCGGTCCTGGTTGTGAGCTTTGGGCGGCTGGGCGACATGTACGGTCGGGTCCGCATGTACAACCTGGGATTCGCGGTCTTCAGCTTCTTCTCGGTGCTGCTCTCGATCACCTGGCTGCAGGGCTCGGCCGGAGCCCTCTGGCTGATCGGGATGCGCATCCTGCAGGGGGTTGGAGGCGCCCTGCTCTTCGCGAACTCGGCGGCCATCCTGACCGACGCCTTTCCGCCTGATCAGCGTGGACTGGCCCTGGGAATCAACCAGGTGGCCGCGATCGGGGGATCGTTCATCGGGCTCATACTGGGAGGACTGTTGGGCCCGGTCGACTGGCACCTGGTGTTCCTGGTCTCGGTGCCGTTTGGCATCTTCGGCACGGTCTGGGCCTACTTCAAGCTGGTCGAGCGCGGGGTCCGGGTCCCGTCCCACATCGACTGGTGGGGCAACCTCACCTTCGGCGCCGGCCTGATCTCGCTGCTGGTCGGGATAACCTATGGGATCGAGCCCTACGGCACCTCCTCCATGGGTTGGACCAACCCCAGCGTGCTGGTGGAAATCGTTGCCGGACTGGCCCTCCTAGTGGTGTTCGCTGTGATCGAGACCAGAGTCGAAAACCCCATGTTCCGGTTGCCACTATTCCGGATCCGAGCCTTCGCGGCCGGCAACGTGGCGAGCCTGCTGGCAGCCCTTGGGCGCGGCGGCATCATGTTCATTCTGATCATCTGGCTGCAGGGGATCTGGCTCCCGGAACACGGCTACAGCTTCGTGGTCACCCCCCTCTGGGCGGGCATCTACATGCTGCCGCTGACGGTCGGGTTCCTGATCGCCGGACCCATCTCGGGTTACCTCTCAGACCACTACGGGGCAAGGCCATTCGCGACTGGGGGCATGCTCCTCGCGGCTCTCAGCTTCGGCCTTCTGGAGCTACTGCCGGCGGACTTTGGCTACCCGGTGTTCGCCGCTCTCCTGTTGCTGAACGGGATGGCCATGGGACTGTTTGCCTCGCCCAACCGCGCCGGGATCATGAACAGCCTCCCGGCCACGCAGCGTGGCGCCGGGTCCGGGATGACGGCGACCTTCCAGAACTCCGCCATGGTGCTTTCAATCGGAATCTTCTTCACCCTCATCATCACCGGCCTGGCCGGCTCGCTGCCCAGCGCCCTCTACCACGGGCTTACCGCCCAGGGCCTGCCCGCCGCGGCGGCGGCCAGGGTCTCCCACCTGCCACCGACCGGGGCTCTCTTCGCGGCCTTTCTTGGGTACAACCCGGTGAAAACGCTTCTGGGCCCAGCCCTGGTGCACCTGGCGCCCGCGAAGGTCGCCTATCTGACCGGGCGCACCTTCTTCGCCTCCTTGATCTCGGCGCCATTCATGGGGGGCCTACATGAGGCCTTCGACTTCGCGGTCGCCGCCTGTCTCGTCGCCGCCGTCGCCTCCTGGCTGCGCGGGGGCAAGTTCCACTACGAAGACCGCGTGCCTGCGCCCGCCGCGGTGGCGGAGCCCATCAAAGGACAGGCGGCGATCCCGCAACCGGCAGGCGACAAGGCCTCCAACCAATCGGCCTCCGCCGGTCCTGGCCCAGGCCCCGGCGGCTAGGCGCGCCCCCGACCCCTCGCCCCGGCCAGAACCTGGAGGCGGCCGCTATCGTCTCTGGAATGGATGATGGGGGCCGACTCAGGATCTGGGTCCTGGCTCTGAGGCCAGGCCAGGCGCAGCTCCCAGCCAGCGCGCCCGAGGCGCCGGCGGCTCCCTCGAATGGCTACCCCCAGCACCTGGCTGGAGGGGGACAAGAATGACCCGGGAGAAACCGGTCGTGACCATCTCGGCGACATACGGCACTGGCAGTGAAGCGATCGGCCGGAGCGTCGCCGATGCGCTCGACCTTCCCTTCCTCGATCGGGCAATCCCGGCCGCCGTGGCAGCCGAGTTGCTGGCGGCGTTTGATGACGTCGCCTCCTTGGAGAGTCATCCGGCCCACGGTCTGGGCCAGTGGCTGACCCTCTTCGCCCCGCTGGGCTCAGCCTGGCTGGGGGTGCCGGAACCCCAAGGCCCCTGGCGCACGGAAAGGGAGTACCTGGATCACACCGAGTCGGTGATGCGGCGAGCGGCCGGCCGGGGCGTGGTGATCATGGGACGGGGCGCTTCGATCGTCCTTGGCCACCACCCGGGGGCGCTGCACGTGCGCTTGGACGGCCCACCGGAGCGCAGGCTCTCCCAAGCGATCGCCACCGGTGGCCTGGACCCGGCGGCGGCCGTCAGGGCCCAGCGGCAGACCGACTCGGCAAGGCGTCACTATGTGCGCCACTTCTACCATCTCGACGTTGCCGCCCAGACCCTGTACCACCTCTCCCTCGACGCCACAGCGCTTGCACCGAGCACCTGCGTCGCCCTGATCGTGAGGGCGGCACGAGACCGCGCGGAGTCTTCGCCGGACTCAGACTCGGACGCCGGCGGTCAGGGTGAACAGTAGGCGCGACGCCGCCTGATACAGGTGAAGTTGCGGCGGGCCCGGGGGCTGGGTCCTGCGGGCGCATCTCGCCTCCCCTTGCAATGGTTCCGGCACCGGGCCGATCTCACCTGAGCTGAAGACAGGCAGCAAGATCCGGTGGCTCGACGGCAACGACGGCCTGGTCCCAGGTGACCCTGGCCGCGTCGCTTCCGCCAGCGGGCGACGCGGACGGGGAACCGGTCTCGGTCCGGCCAACTCCAGCACGGCCGGGCCTCACCCGGCGGCCTCGCCACTCGTCGCGGGCGCTCGCCCAAACCTCTGGCCGAGAGCACCCAAACCCAAGACCACGCCCGCCGCCATCGCCGCCGCAGCCATGGCCGCTCCCGCGGACCACGCCTGGACAACCACTCCGGCTCCCGCCGTGCCGGCGGCCAGGCTCACATTGAAGGCCGAGTTGACCCAACTGGTGGCCTCCATGGTGGCCAGGGGCGCCGCCCGGTTGGCGATCAGGTAGGAGCACACGATGGCAGGAGAGACGCACAGTCCGGCCCCCGCCAGAACCAAGAACATGATCACCAGGTCGCCGGTCGACAGCGCCGCCAGCAGCACCAGGGCAGAGCACGTGCCCACCAGAGCGAGCGCCTGCTGAGATGGAGAACCCGGCCAGCTGCGGCGGCCGAAGAACAGGCCCGCACTGACGCTGCCGACCGCCAGGACGCCGTCGGGCAGGCCGGCCAGCGTGGTGCCGGCGGCCGCCAGCACCACCGCCACGGCGGCGATCCCCAGCGACCCCAGAAGCAGGCCAAGAGCGACCATGGGCGCCAGCCCCAGCAGGAAACCCCAGCTTTGCCATAGGGGCGCAGGGCGCCCGCCGCCCCGAGCCCCCTGAGCGGTCGCGGAGGCGCGGGGCATCAGCTGCCCCAGCACGGTGGCCGCTACCAGCAGGGTCAGCGCCGACCCCACCACCACGGTGTCGGCCCCCAGCCATGCCACCCCGGGAGCCGCCAGCAGCGGCCCGATCAGAAAGATGAGGTCCTCGCTGACCACGTCGAACGAGTAGGCACGAGCGAGCAGGGCCCGGTCGCCCTGGGTCAGACGCCGCCAACTGGCGCGCATCAGAGGCCCAACCGGGGGCGGGGTGGATCCGGCAAGGAGCAGGAGTGGCACCAGGATCACCAGGGGAGCACCGGCAGCCAGGATCACTCCGGCCAGGGCGACCGTCAAAGCGAGCCCCATCATGCCCATGGCCCAGCGAGAGCCAAGGCGATCGGCCAGGCGTCCTCGCACCGGCCCGAGCAGGCCGGCCGTGATGCCGTAGGCGGCAAGCGCGGCGCCCGCCTCGGCGTACGAGTGGCGGCGCTCCACCAGGAGCAGGAGCATGGCCAAGGGCAGGACGCCGTACATGAGCCGGGCGAGCGATGTCCAGGCGACCAAACCGGCCGCGCCCGGAAGCGCCAGCAATCCGTGATAGGCGTGGTGACTAGTAGGCATGTGTCCCTCATTGGTTGGCGGCTGGACCGGCGCCATCCACTCGGCTGGACGCCGGCCCCAGGTACCTCAGCGCAGCCGCTGCCCCGCACCCGCGCTCGGAGGCGTGGACGGGATCCGCGGGCTGTTGGGGCTCGAGCGCGGCGGCCAAAGCCTGGCCGCGTGCCCGCGCGCGACGCGAGGGGGGACTACATGCCTCTGATCGTACCAGGCCCCAGCGGCCCTGGCCGCGCGCCCTGGAGGCGCTGCGGCCAGGGCGTCCCCAGGAGGTCGATACCGCCTACGCCGAGGCCGCCCGTACCCGAGTGGCAAGGCGGCGCTTGGGGGCCGCGGCGCCGTCGAGCCACAGCCGGGCCGACCTCCGCTGCTGGCTGGAGCCGCCCTCGGCTAAATCGATGCCAGGGCCATCTCCAGGATGGAGCGATCAACCGCGTCGGCGATCAGGATGTCGGCGTCCTGGCCGGTCTCCAAGCCGGCGAAGCGCTGGCGCAGGGCCAGCACATTGCGAAATGCGTCAGTGGGAATCTGGCCATCCGGAATCGCTCCCACGCCGGCATCCACCTCGAGGGCGCAGAGCGCCGCCGCCGTGGACGCATCCACGGCATGAGTCCGCGCCAGCAACTCCCTGGCCCGGTCGCCATTGCGCGGGTCCAGAGCCCACCTTGTGGCGCTGACGAACCCACGCAAGAAGCGCAGGGCCAGGGTCAAGTTGGACTCCAGCCATGGCTGGGTGGCGGCGATCGCCCCTCCGAGGTAGGGATTGGCCACCTCACCCACACCCGCCCCGTCCCGAAGACCTGCCTGGCGGGCCCTAAGCGCCAGCCCCCCGCTGAGGAGGGTGGCGTCGGCCTGGCCCGACAGCAACCGCTCCAGGCGGCCGACTGCGCCACCGTGGCTGACGACCTCGTAGTCGACCTCGCGGGCGAATCCCCGCCGCTCGAGCAGCGCGTAGGCGACGTAGGCGTAGCCGGAGTCAGGCGCGTCGACGGAAAGCCTCCTCCCTGAGAAATGCTCCAGCCGCACTCCGCTCCTCGTCATCAGCCCTAGGCCCAAGCCCCGGTCCATGCCGGCCACCACGACCACCGGCAACGTAGTGCCCAGGGCGTTGCCCGGGTTGAGTCGGTAGTTGAGCACGTTGTCAGGGGCGGTATGCACCAGCTGGTAACGGCCCGAGCGGAGGTCTGCGAACTGCTGCGCGGATGACTCCACCGGCGTGCAGTCGACCTCCAGGCCCTGCCCCAGAAAGCTCTGGTGCTCGGCCGCGACCAGCAGCGGCAAGGAACGGTGAAAGACGCCCATCGTCAAATGCTCAACCACGCTGCCTCCAGCCACCGCTACCGCGCCTGCGCCAACCCTCGCCCCGGTCGGGCGCCCCACCAATATCGCCCCACCGCCTGTCCCGGCGCCACGTCTCCGGGGTTGTGAGCCGAGTTCGCACCAAATGAAGTCAGGCCGGTGGGTCCAGGCGGTCCTGCCCACCTGTAACCGCTTTGCGACCGGCACGGGACGAGGGTTGGGCGGGCGCGCGCTACGCTGGCGCCGACCCCCATGCATCTCCAAGTTGGCCAACCTCACCTGCGCTCGCAGGACCAGCCCACACAGGCTGATCTGGATGGAGTGCTGGGGCCCCTCTTCGAACAGGCCACCACGCCCATGGTCGCGATCGGGATGGACCACCGGATCCTGCGAGCCAACCTTGCCTTCTGCCAGTTGGTGGGCAGATCCGCGGCGGAGCTACGAGGGACTCACATCCTCGACATCACCCATCCCGATGACCGCCTGGCCAGCCAGACAGTGGTGCGCCGCAGCCGCCGCGGCCAGACCGTCAGCGGCCTGGTGAAGCGCTACCTAAGGCCCAGCGGAGACGCGGTCTGGGTGCGGATCACGACCTCGATCCTGCGCGACGGCGACCAGCGGGCGATCTGCAGCTTTACCCAGGCCGAGAACGTCACCGGGGAGCGGGAGCTGCAGCATCGTCTGCATCAGCTGGAGCAGCTCCGCACCGCCCTGGCGGAGAGCAACGAGGCCATGCTCCGAGCTACCTCAGGGGCCGGCCTCTGGCAGGAGGCCTGTCGGATCGCGGTCCAGCACGGCGGGCTGAAGATGGCCTGGCTGGGCCTCGTTGGCGACGACGGATGGGTGTTCCCAAGCGCCATATGGGGCGAGGACCAGGGTTATCTGCTCGACCTCAGGACCTCCACCCGCGCCAGCGTCCCAGAGGGCCTCGGACCGGTGGGCCTCGCCGCCCGGAGCCGGCGTCCGGCGGTGTTTCAGGATATTGAGACCGAGCCCAGATTCCGACCGTGGCTGGACCGAGCCCGCCTGGTCGGTTTTCGTGGGGTCGCCTGCTTCCCCATGGTGCAGGCCAAGCGGGTCCGGGGCATCCTCACGGTCTACTCTGACGAGCCCCAGTTCTTCGACGACGAGGCGCTCAACCTGCTGGGCCGCCTGGCCGCCAATGTGGAGTTCGCCTGGGAGACCCTCGACGATCGGGCCGAGCAGGCCCGCGGCGCCCGCGAGACCAAGGATATGGCCGACCGCTTCCACCACCTCTTCGAACGCACCGGGATCGCCAGCGCGACCCTGACCGCCGATCTCAACTTGACCCAGGTCAACCAGGCGCTGGCCGACCTCCTGGGACGCCGCGCTGAGGACTTGGTGGGTAGCAGCCTGCTCGACTTCGTGCCCACTGGCGAGCATCGACAGCTTCTTCGCCACCACCGCAACTTGCAGCGGCGCCCCGAGAAGGGACTCGCCCGATTCGAGCATCGCCTGGTCACCGCCACGGGTGAACTCCGGTGGTTGCTGGCGTCCAGCACCATCATGCCGGCGCTCGCCTCCCGGGACACCGGGATCTTCTGGCAGGCGCAGGACATCACCCGCCAGCACCGAGCTGAGGAGGCGGCCACCCACCGGTCCGGCCAGCAGGCCGCCATCGCCGAGTTCGGGCAGTACGCGCTCGCCGTGCGCGACCTCGGCCTGCTCATCCAGCGGGCCAGCGTCCTTCTGGCCCAGCACCTTGAGGTGCCCAAGGCATCGGTCTTGCGCTGGAACCGAACCCATGACTCCTTCCGGTTCGTCGCCGGGGTCGGTTGGGAGCCGGGGGTCGTCGGCAATGCCCTGATTCCCGGCGGGCAACAGTCCCTGGCCGGTTTCACGATCAGGTGTTCGGAAGCGGTGCTGGTGTCCGACTTCACGACCGAGGATCGGTTCCATGCGGGAGATCTCCCGCAGATTTACGGGATCCGGTCGGGTCTGGCGGTGCCGATCGTCGCCGGCGACCAACCCTATGGAGTGCTGGTGGCTTTCACGGTCGACCGCCACGAGTTCAACGACGACGACAGCCACTTCGCGCAGGGCCTGGCCCACGTCCTGGGCACCGCCATCACCCGCCAGGAGGATGACGCCACCCTCCAGCAGCAGGCCTGGCATGACACGCTCACCGGCCTGCCCAACCGGGTGCTGCTGCTCGATCGGATTCCGGCGGCACTGGGCCGTGCCCAGCGGGGCGACCAACTGGCGGCCCTGCTGTTTGTCGACCTCGACCGGCTCAAGGTGGTCAACGACAGCCTCGGTCACGCCGCCGGCGATGAGGTGCTGCGCACCGTCGCCCAGCGCTTTCAGCGCCTGATCCGGCCCAGCGACACCATCGCTCGAGTGGGCGCCGACGAGTTCGCGGCTCTGGCCGAGGACCTGGGGTCAACAGAGGTGGCGATGCTCATGGGGGAGCGACTCGTCAAAGCGGTCGAGGCTCCCATCCTCGTTCAGGGTCAAGAGGTGGTGATCACCGCCAGCGTCGGAGTTCGTACCACAGCCAGCGCGCCTCTGGATGCCGACGAGCTGCTCCGCGACGCCGACATCGCCATGTACCACGCGAAGGCGGCCGGCGGCCGCCGCGCGGTCGAGTTCACCGCCGCGATGGGAGGGATCTTCGGGGACCGGGTCAAGCTGGAGGCCGACCTGCACCGCGCCCTCGCGAACCACGAGTTCGTGGTCCTGTACCAGCCGGTGGTGGGCCTTGAGGAGGGTCAGATCGTAGGCGCCGAGGCGCTCGTGCGCTGGGACCATCCCGAGCGCGGTCTGGTGTCACCCGCCGATTTCATCCCGTTGGCGGAGGAGACCGGCATCATCGTGGACATCGGCGCCTGGGTGCTTGGGGAAGCGTGCGCCGCCTGCGCCCGATGGGCCCGGCTGCTGCCGGAGTCCCAACCGCTGGTGTCTGTGAACCTCTCCACCCGCCAGCTGCTCGATCCCCAGGTGGTGGAGATGGTGGCCGCGGCCCTGCGCCAGGAGGGCCTGCCCTCGGCGCTGCTCTGTATGGAGATCACGGAGACGGCCCTCTTGGCGGATTCCTTGGCAGCGGTCTCCGCCCTGGATGAGATCCGCACCCTGGGAGTGCAGCTAGCGCTGGACGACTTCGGCACCGGCTACTCCTCGGTGGCGCATCTGAAGCGATTCAACCTGGACCACATGAAGCTCGACAAGATCTTCATCGACAATGTCGACAGCGATCCCAAGGATGCCGCCATTGTGGGTGGCCTGATTCAGCTCGCCCACGCCATCGGGCTGACCACCGTCGCCGAGGGGGTGGAGACGGCGGGCCAGATGGCGACCTTGAAGCGGCTCGGCTGCGATGCCGCCCAGGGCTACCTGATGTCCCCAGCGGTTCCGGCCGCCGAGTTCGAGCGGCTGTGGGTGAGCGGGGTCTCCTACGGATAGCTCGGCCTACATCAGACCGAGCTCATCCAGGGAGCGGAGCAGGTTGCTGACCACCCGGGGGTCGGCCTTGGCGTCGATCAGGCAGACCCGGCCTTGGCGAGCCAGCTCGAACGCCTGCCGCAGCGCCGGCTGGAACTCGGTCTGGCTGGCCACTCGAACCCCCCAGCCGCCGACGGCCGCCGCCAGCAGACTGTAATCGAATTCGCCCTCGGCCTGCGCTGGGGAGGTGCCCGGGCCCCGCCAGACCCCGTTGTTGACCACCACGATCACCATCCCGACCCCGTTTCGAGCGGCGGTGTGAAGCTCCTGCAGAGAGAAGCCGAAGGCGCCATCGCCGGTGAACAGACATACCGGGCGAGATGGGTGGGCCAGGCCGGCCCCAATCGCGAAGGGCAGCCCCACCCCCAGAGTCCCCATCGCCGACCCGATCAGCATGTTGCTGCCCGGGGCGTGCGCCTTCGAGAACGCGATACCCCAGGTGACGCTGTCGCCACCATCAGAGACCCAGGTGCCGCCGCCCAGTTCTTCGAACGACTGCGCCGCCTGGCGGGCCAACCAGCCGGCGTGCAGGGCGGTGGTCGCCGACTCGGCCTCCCCGTCCCAGAGCTCCTGGCTGGCGGCGGCGGCACGGTGGGCGTCAGAAACCCAGCCCGACCACCTGTCGGGCGCCCCGTCCCAAAGCTCTGTGAGGGCGCCCAGGGTCGCACCCACGTCTCCCACCAGCCCCAGGCTGGGCGAGCGCTGGCCACCCAGATGCTCGGGAGCTATGTCGACCTGGATCAAAACCTGGTCGTCCGCGAACAAGGGTGGCTGACCGTACATGAGATTGGCGTTGAATCGCGATCCCAGCACCAGGGCGAGATCCGCGCTCACCAGGGCCGCCCCGCCGTGCACCAAGGTGCCCAGGCAGAGCCGGTGTTCGTCGTCGACCAGGCCTCGGGCAGCGCTGGTCGTGGTTACCGGAATCCCGGTCCGCTCGATGAAGGCCGTCAGCTGCGGTGCCGCCCCCGAAAAAAAAGCCCCCGACCCGGCCAGGATGAGAGGGCGTTGAGCAGCCTTGAGCAGCTGGCTGGCAGCTGCCAGCCCGGCTCCGTCGGGGACCGCCTTGGCGACGGGAGGGAGGCCGGCGACCGGGCCGACCTCGCAGGCGCTGGCGAGCACGTCCTCGGGGATCTCGAGGTAGGCGACCCCGGGACTCCCCCAGGTGGCCTGCTTCACAGCCTCGGTCAGGTACTCGGCAATCCGCTGCGGCTCCAGGCACTCAGCGCTCCACTTGGTCACCCGGGCCACCACCGCCAGCTGATCCATGTCCTGGACCGCGCCCCGGCCCCGCTTGGAGATGGCGGTTCGCCCCGCCACCACCACCACCGGGGCCCCGGCGGCATTGGCCTCGGCCAAGCCGCCCATGGCGTTGGCGACGCCCGGCCCAGCCGTCACGGCGACAAAACCCGGCCGGCCGGTGGCCAGCGCCCAGCCCTCCGCCATCAGCACCGCGTTCTCCTCATGGCGGACAGAGATCACCCGGATCCCTGCCATCCGGGCCCCATCCAAGAGGGAGGCGATATGGCTGCCGGGCAGGGAGAAGAGCGTGTCCATGCCGAGCTCGGCCAGGGTCTTGACCGCCTGCTCACCGCCATTGCCGCCTTCCACTGCCATGCTCGACTCCTCCCCGCCAGACGCTGCTTTTGAACGCCGGTACCGACCGACTCCGCTCCCACCATGTTGACGGTTTGACCAGAACTCCAGGATCGGGCATCCCGGGACCAGGCGGAATCAGTGAAAGCACTGCCCGGAGGTTGGCGAAAACACGCCATCTCGGGCGCCGCCCGCGCAAGTCCACCCGGAGCCGGTCAAGATGTGCGCATGGAAGAGCTCTTTCCCAGCCCCGACCAGGCGCTTGAGCCCAAAGTCGCCGCGGTGAACACCAGCCGCCCTGGCCCAGACAGCCCCCTGGCAGCCAGGCTGCGCCCCGCAGAATGGCAAGAGGTGCTGGGGCAGTCATCCCTCATCGGTCCGGAGGGAGCCCTCCGGGACGCCACTCTCGGCGGGAACCTGCCTTCGATGGTGCTGGTGGGCGCTCCGGGGACGGGCAAGACGACCATCGCCCAACTCCTGGCGCGATCTCAATCCGCCCACTTGGTCTCCATGTCGGCGGTGAGCGCCGGGGTGGGTGACATTCGCAAAGTGGTCTCCGAAGCCGCCGCCAGGCGGCGCGCCGGCCAGCGCACGGTGCTCTTCCTGGACGAGATCCACCACTTCAGCCGGACTCAGCAGGACGCCCTGCTCCCCCACGTCGAGAGCGGCCTGCTCACCCTGATCGGCGCCACCACCGAGAACCCCAGCTACCAGCTGACCGGGGCCCTGCTGTCCCGGGTTCAGGTCTACGACCTGCAGCCCCTGGCGGAAGAGGACCTCAGCCAGCTGCTGGAGCGGGCGCTGGCGGACGAGGAGCGCGGCTTGGGACGGCAGCACCTCGGACTCGACTCCGAGGGCAGAGAGTTGCTGGTGGGTCGCAGCGGCGGGGATGCGCGCGCCATGCTCAACGCGCTGGAAAGGGCGGCCGGCGGACTGGCTCCGGGCGGCCTGGTCACCGCCGAGTCGGTGCGCCAGGCGCTCAGCGGCCCCCACCTGCTGCATGACCGCGCCGGAGACCTCCACTACCAGATCCTGTCGGCCTTCATCAAGTCGATGCGGGGCAGCGACCCCGACGCCGCCACCTACTGGTTGGCGCGCCTTCTTGAGGCGGGCGAGGACCCCTCGGTTCCCGCCCGCAGAATGGTGATCCTGGCGGCGGAGGACGTCGGCCTCGCCGATCCCGGGGCACTCCCACTGGCGGTCGCGGCGCAGCAGGCGGTGCTGCTGGTGGGCATGCCGGAATGCCGGTTGCCTCTCACCGAGGCGGCAGTCTACCTGGCCCTGGCTCCCAAGAGCAACGCGGTGTACCGGGCCTACACCGCCGCCTCGGCCGACGTCGCCACCCACCTCAGCCTGCCGGTGCCGCTGCACCTGCGCAACGCGGTCACCGCTCGAGACCGGGAGCACGGCTTCGGCCAGGGCTACCAGTACGCCCACGACGACCCCGAGGGACTGGTGGGGCATGGTCACCTGCCCCCTGAGCTGGGAGATCGGCGGTACTACGTTCCCTCCGAGCACGGGGAGGAAGCGCGACTGCGCGACCTCCTGGAACGGATCAGGGTCAGGCGTTCACCGAAGTGACAGCTGGCCGCCCTCGCCGCCGACGCGGAGCAGAGTCGAGCTAACCCTCGTCCGGGGCCCCGGCAGCCACCGGCGGCTCAGCGGCGCCGGGCTCAAGTGCGGTCGGAACGTCCTCGACCGCCACCCGGGTGGGAGCGATCTTGACCAGGATCTCAGTTGGGTCGCCTGCCGTGGTCAGCTCCACCCCTTCTGGCAGCGTGATGTCCGACAGGCGCACCGCGTCGTCCACCTCGGCAAGGCCCGAGACGTCGATGCTGATCTCGCCGGGGATGGAGTTGGGCAGGCAGCTGACCTCGAGAGTGTGGACCACATGGAGGAGCTCGCCCACGTTGAACTTGACCGCTGGCGACTCGCCGGTGAGCACCACCTGCACCTGAACGTTGAGCTTCTCGGTGAGGTTCACCTGGAAGAAGTCCACGTGGACGGCGGCGGTGGTGCGCGGGTTGATCTGGAGCTCCTTGATCAGGACCGGACGCAAGGTGCGCTCGCCGGCCACCTTGAGCTGGAGCAGGTGGCTCTGGCCCACGGCATGGACCAGGCGGGAGAGCTCCCGGACCGGGACCTCGATCGCGACCGAGTTCACCTTGTGACCGTAAACCACGCCGGGCACAAGGCCCTCACGTCGGAGCTGGCCGACCCGCCGGCCCGTGACGGAGCGGGGTGCGGCCTCAAGCGTCAGACTCATGGAACTCCAAGCGGGTATTGACTAGTTGGCATCCCCTGTCGGAGGCGCCTCCACAGGACGGCCGGATCTTACCAAATCGCCGGATCAGGCGGCGCCGGCCGGGACCGCTCCGAAGCGACGGTTGACGTACTCGACGATCGATTGCATGCTGGTTCCGGGGGTGAAGACCTCATCGACCCCCAGACGCTTGAGTTCGGCGACATCCTCCGGCGGCACGATGCCACCGCCAAAGACGACGATGTCCTCGGCGTGGCGCTCGCGCAGCAAGCGCAGCACCTCCGGAAACAGGGTCATGTGGGCACCCGAGAGCAGGGAGATGCCGATCCCGTCGACATCCTCCTGGATCGCCGCCTCGATCACCTGGGCCGGGGTCTGGTGCAGCCCGGTGTAGATAACCTCGACGCCGGCATCCCGGAGCGCCCGCGAGATTATCTTGACGCCGCGATCATGGCCATCCAGCCCCACCTTGGCGGTGAGGATCCTGACCGGCTTCTTAGCCACTGGGCCAGTTTAGGGGACGGGATTGGAAAAGGTGTGGAGAACTGCCGCGGGCGGGGTCGCTGTCGAGCCGCTCCCACCGCCCAAGGACAGGTAGGGAGCCCCGGCCAGCGAGCCCACCGCCACCGTGATCAGGCCGGCCAAGGCCAGCTCCCGAGCCAGTCCGGGGCGGAGCCGGGCCCCCAGATTGGGCCAGCGCACCAGGCGCCGCGCCGGCAGAGTGGTGAGCTGGGCGGTGGCCAGCAGAACCACCAGCAGCGGCGCCAGGTTGGGATCAGTGGCGATGCCGACACCGAAAGTTCCGAAGTCCTGCCCGAACCACCAACTGAAGAGCAGCCACACCACCGCGACCAGGGTCAAGGCTCTGGTCCTGCCGCCCAGCAGGAACCCCACTCCGAGCCCGGCCATGGCCGACGTCAGCAGCGCGTTCCAGAGCAGCGGGTCGGCCGCCGTCCAGGCCGCCAGGGCGCGGATCGGGTCGGCCAGGAAGCCGGGCTGAGGCGCGGCCGCCGTCGCCCAAAAGATCGAGCTCAGAGTCCCGGGTCCCCAGAAGCCCTCAGCCGGAATGGTCTGCAAAAGCACGCCCAGAACCAGGGTCGAGCCGACCCCGACCTCGACCAACCGCCGGACCCGGCCGCCCTCCCACCAGCTGACCGGAGCCAGCAACAGGCCGGCGGCGAACAGATAGGCCAGCACCGCTCCGGGAGCCCCTGAGATCACGCTCGCGCCCGGGCCGAGGAGGCCGCCCAGCCCCTCCCCCATCAGCCAGACCGCCAGCCCCCAGACGATCGAGGTTCGGAGCCCGAGCCGTCCCACCCAGGAATCCCCGCCGCAGAGGATCGCCACCCCGATGCCGATCTGGATCAGCACGGTGGCCACGGTGAGATGGACCGGGTGGGCCTGCCAGACCCCCATCTCCCAATGCAGGAGGGTCGCCAGCCAGCCCGGCTGGCCCGCCGCCGCAGGGGCCAGGATCCCGCGCGCGAAGCCTGCCGGCATCCCCGGCTGAGCTTGGAGCAGGCCATCCAGGATCCACACCGTGCCCAGCGCCGCCCGAAGAAAGCCACGTGCCCCACGTTGGCCAGGGCTGACCGCCGCCTCGGCAACCGCGGCGGTCGAGCGGCGCAGCAGGCGAGCCGCCTCCCAGGCGGCCACCACCCCCAAGGTCAGCCCCAACTCCAGAAGTAGCACCGAATACAGGTGGGTAGAGCCAGTGGCCATCTGCCGTCACGCCTCCTGGGAATGCACCGAACCGTGGGGCCATGGACGGGCCCGGGGACTCGGGGCAGTCACCACCTGGCCGACCGGGTTGCTGTCTAATGAGAGATGGAGCCCTTTGGGGGCCAGGTGTGACCAACCCCGACTCAATCTCGCACCCCAGGGGCCGCTGACCCAGGTGGGAACCGCCCGAAGCAGGGCGCGTGAAATCACGCGGGCGCCAGCTGGGCGGGCGAGGCAAAATTTCCTTGGTGCAAACTTTCATCGGCCCGGAGGGGCGCCTACGGACGCAGCCGACCAGGCGCCCGGTGGACTTTCAGCAGCGACCAATCCTGGTCTTCTGGGAGACCACCAAGGCTTGTCTGCTCAGCTGCCGGCACTGCCGCGCCACCGCCCTCCCGACGGCGATGCCTGGGGAGCTATCCAGCCGAGCTGGGCACCAGCTGTTGGAGCAGGTGGCTGGGTTCGGCAAACCGGCACCGATTCTGATCCTGACCGGGGGCGATTGCCTGATGCGCCCTGACCTTCTCGAGCTGACCGCGCACGCTCGCCAGTTGGGACTCCCCGTGGCCCTTTCCCCATCGGTCACCCCCCGGCTCACCCCGGCAGCCATGGCCCCATTCTTGGAGCTCGGAGTCAGGGTTGTGTCCATCAGCCTGGATGGCGCCACGGCCGCCACCCACGATCGCGTCCGGGGGGTGCCGGGCCATTTCGACGCCACCGTGGCCGCGCTCAGCTGGCTTCGCGAGGCCGGATTCAAAGTTCAGGTGAACACCACCGTGATGCGGGAGAACATGACCGAGCTGGCGGATGTCACCGCCATGCTCCATGGCCTTGGAATCCCCCTCTGGGAGGTCTTCTTCCTGGTCAGCGTCGGCCGCGGCACGGCCGTCTCGGCGACCAGCGCGGCTGACAACGAGGACATCTCCCACTTCCTCTTCGAAGCGTCGCAGTACGGCTTCCTGGTCCGCACCGTGGAGGCTCCCTTCTTCCGCCGGGTGGCCACCTGGCGTCGGGGCCTGGGAGAGGTGGATGACCCCCAGGCGTACTTCGCCCTCGGCTCCCTGTACGGCGACCTGCGCACCCGGCTGCGCCAGCTGCTTGGCCCCGGGACAGAGCGGGCGATGGCACCCAGCGTGGCCACTCGCGACGGCATGGGGGTCATCTTCGTGGGCCACGACGGCTCGGTTCGCCCCTCGGGATTCCTTCCCCACGCCCTGGGCAACATCCAGGTCCAGGAGCTGGCGGAGATCTACCGCGAAAACCCCATGCTGCGCGCGATCCGGGCCTCCGAGTTCAGCGGGCGCTGCGGTCAATGCGCCTTCCGAAGCCTCTGTGGCGGCTCCCGAGCGCGCGCCTTCGCCGCCACCGGGGATCCACTCGGGGAGGACCCCGGCTGCATCTTCGGGGCGGCTTAGAACCGCTTCCGCCCGGGCCGGGATCCGCTGCGGATCAATAATCGAGGGATGTTGAACCCGCCGCCATCGTGGGAGCTGATTGGCCCGAGGGCTGAGGGCCTGCTGCTGGGGCTGGCCCTGGGAGAGGGGACCGCGAGCCCGGGTGGCGACACGGCGCTGCGCCTGAGCACCCAGGCCATGGCGGTGGCGGAGGCCCTGCTGGGAGGAGGCCCGCCTCGGCCGGCGGACCTGCTGCCGCGCTGGCTGGCTGACGGTCAGACAATCCCTGAGCGCCCCGGCTCGATCACCGGAGAGGCTCTGCGTCTCTTCCGACGCGGCCTCCCAGCTGCCGAGCTGGCCCCCGCCGTCGCCAGGATGGTGCCCGGACGCGCCGGGGATGCGCCGCTCAGCCGATGCCTGCCCATCGCCATCGCGGCCCGCGAGAGTGGGGTCAAGCTGAGAGGGTGGGTGCGCAGCTGCACCGTGGCCACCCATGCCGACCCGATTTCTCAGCTGGCCGCGCTGGCGGCGGCGATGCTGGCGCGCGACCTGCTCAGCCGCCCCCTGGAGGACTGCCTGGCCCGGGTCGCGCAGGCCCTGCGCGAGGATTCCCCGGAGAGCTTCACGGCCATCCTGCACACTCCCCGGCCCGGAGCGGGCCTGCCCGCCGGGGATGACGCAGCGGGGGTGCTGGCAGCCGCCGTGCAGGCGCTTTGTGAGGGGCGCGACTGGGCCGAGACGGTCGCCATCGCGGCCAGCCGCGGGGTGTCCGGCGACAGCGCACCAGCCCTGGCCGGTGCCTTGGCCGGTGCCCGCTGGGGCGTCGCCGCCCTTCCCGAAGTGAATTTGCGACAGCTCCCCAGCCACCTTCGGGTGCGGCTCAGCCAGCTGGCCCGGGACCTCCTGAGCCTGCGGGCGGCGCCGACGGCCGCGGTCCCTGGGAGGGCCTGACCCAGGTGGCCCAGCCCCTCCTGGTGGTGGATGGGACCAACGTCAGTTGGGCCTGGCCAAGGAGCCGGCCCCTGATGCTGCGCCAGGACTACGGCGCCGCCCAGTCCCTGCTGGTGCAGGCGACGATGGGGTCCCCGCTGCGATCGCTCCACAGAGAGCTCCTATTCGTGTTCGACGGGCCGCCGGCACCCCGGGGACCGGGCAGCGCCAACGGCGCCAGGGTTCTCCACCCCGACATCGGGCACAGTGCCGACGACCGGATCCTGCAGATCATCGGCCAGCGCCGCCACGGAGGGGCCCAGATCGTGCTGGCAACCAGTGACCGCGCTCTCCGCGACGCCGCCAGGGCCCTGGGCGCGACCACGATGGGGTCGATGGAGCTGATTTCCAAATTCGACCCGCGAGGGGGCGAGTCACGCCCGGAGTCGGGCCCCGGTCGAGGGGAGAAGCCCAGGCCATCCAGCCAGGACACCGCCGCCTGGCTCCGACGCTTCGGATCCGGCGAGCAGCGTCGGCGCCCCAACCGAGCTCAGAAGGACGCCGACTCCCGGTAGGTCCCGAAGACATCCTGCATCGCGGCCACGATCTCTCCCTCCGTGCACAGGCGCCGGACACACTCCAGGATGGGGAGCATCAGGTTGCCGTCCCCACGGGCCACCGAGCGCAGCTCATCCAGGGCCGAGGCGACTCCCTGGCCATCCCGCCGCGACCGCAGGCGGGCCAATTCCGCCTTCTGGTCCAGCTCCGCAGTGCCATCGATCCGGAGCAGCTGGGGCGCATCCTCACCATCTGACTGGAAGGCGTTGACCCCGACCACGATCCGCTCCCCCTGGTCCAGCTGCTGCTGGTAGCGGAAGGCGGCATCGGCGATCTCCCGCTGGAAGAACCCGTCCTCGATGCAGCCCAGCACGCCACCGCGCTGGTCGATCTCGGCGAAGTAGCGCTCCGCCTCAGCCTCCATGCGGTTGGTCAGGTCCTCGACGAAGTAGGACCCTCCCAGGGGGTCGATGGTGGTGGTGACCCCGGTCTCGTAGGCGATGATCTGCTGGGTCCGGAGCGCGATCTGAGCCGCCTTGGCCGTCGGCAGCGCCAGCACCTCATCCATGGCGTTGGTGTGCAGCGACTGGGTCCCCCCCAGCACCGCCGCCAACGCCTCCAGGGCGGTTCGGGCGACGTTGTTCTCCACCTGCTGGGCGGTCAGCGAGCACCCCGCGGTCTGGGTGTGGAAGCGCATCAGCCAGGAACGCTGATCCTGGGCGTGGTAGTGGTCGCGCATGCGCCGGGCCCAGATCCGCCGGGCCGCCCGGTATTTGGCGATCTCTTCGAAGAAGTCGATATGGCTGTTGAAGAAGAAGCTGAGCTGGGGGGCGAAAAGGTCGACCGGGATGCCGGCGGCGATGCCCGCCTCCACATAGGCGAAGCCGTCGGCCAGGGTGAACGCGAGCTCCTGGGCGGCGGTGGATCCAGCCTCCCGGATGTGGTAGCCGGAAATGCTGATCGGATGCCAGCGGGGCACGTTGCGGGCGCAGAAGGCAACCACGTCGGTGACCAGGCGGAGGCTGGGCTGCGGGGGATAGATGTACTCCTTCTGGGCGATGTACTCCTTCAGGATGTCGTTCTGCAGGGTGCCGCCCAGGCTCGCCACGGCCACCCCCTGGCGCTCCGCCACCGCGACGTACATGGCCAGCAGGATCGCGGCCGGAGAGTTGATGGTCATGGAGGTGGTCACCTGGCCCAGGTCGATGCCGTCGAAGAGCCGCTCCATGTCCTCCAGAGAGTCGATCGCCACTCCGCATCTGCCCACCTCGCCCTCTCCCAGCGGGTCGTCGGAGTCCCGCCCCATCAGGGTGGGCATGTCGAACGCCACCGAGAGACCGGTCTGGCCCTGGGACAGCAGGAAGCGATACCGTTGGTTGGTCTCGGCGGCGGTGCCGAAACCGGCGAACTGGCGCATGGTGAAGACCTTGTCCCGGTACATCGAGGGGTAGACGCCCCTGGTGTAGGGGAACTCGCCGGGGTAGCCGATCTCCGCCGGGTAGTCGTGCCCGCTCAGGCTGGACGGGGTGTACAAAGGCTCGACGGGCAACCCCGAGAGGGTCTCTGGGGGGGGCACGAAGCCGGGCCTGTCGGCCCGCTCGCGGGAGGCTCGATACCGTTTGGCCCACCGCTCCAGCGCGGCCTGGTCGTCGACCAGGGAGGGTGCCTTCTGCTCCAGCATCGTCAGCTCCTCCCGGTCAGCGTTGAGAGCTCGGCAGCGTCGGCTCCGAGGCCATGATTGTGGAACTGTCCGAGCACCAGGTCGGCCGCGCGCTCGGGATCTGCCCGTCGGGCGTCCTCCGGCAGCAGCTCCGGGCCGCCTCCGGCCAGCAGGTCGGTCGCGAAAGCGCGGGCGCGGGCGCTGACCAGCTCCACCACCTCGTCACGCAGCCTGCGCCGAAGCCGCTCGGAGAGCTCGCCACTGGCTTCCAGGTGGGACCGGTGAGCCGCCAGCGCGGCGGCCAGCTCGCGCACGCCGGTGACCCCCTGAGCGGCCACGGTGGCGACCACCGGGACCTTCCAGCCGGCCTTGGGGGTGGAGAGCCGAAGCATGTCCCGGAGGTCGCGCGTGACCCTGTCGGCCCCTGGCAGGTCGGCCTTGTTGACGGCGAAGATGTCGGCGATCTCGGTGATGCCAGCCTTGATGACCTGAACGCCGTCTCCGGCCCCGGGGGTGGTCACCACCACCACCGAGTCGGCCACCTCGCAGATCTCCAGCTCGGACTGGCCAACCCCAACCGTTTCCACCAGCACCATCTCCCACCCCAGGGCGTCCAGCAGCCGGACCGCTCCCCTGGTCGCCAGGGAGACGCCGCCCAGGTGGCCCCGGGCGCCCATGCTGCGGATGAACACCCCCTGGTCCAGGGCGTGGCGCTGCATCCGGACCCGATCTCCGAGGATCGCGCCACCGGTGAAGGGACTGTTGGGGTCCACCGCCAGCACCGCGACTCGCAGCCCCTGCTCGCGCCAGAGTTGAGTCAGGGAGTCGGCCATGGTGCTCTTGCCCGATCCCGGCGGCCCGGTGAGCCCCACCACCTGGGAGCTCAGATCGACGCTCTGCGGGCGCGAGGCCCAGATCCGCTCCAGCGTCTCCCCGACGCCGGGATCCCTGGCCTCGATCTGGGAGATCGCGCGCGCCAACGCCCGCGTGTCGCCCCTGAGCAGGGACTCAATCTCCACTCGCCACATGGTAGACAGGTTCAAGCGGCGGGGCTCACAGCCCCGCGCCGGCCTGGGCTCAGCCGAGCAGCCGCTTGGCGATCACCAGCCGCTGAATCTGGTTGGTGCCCTCGTAGATCTGGGTGATCTTGGCGTCGCGCATCATCCGCTCCACCGGGAACTCGTTGACGTAGCCGTACCCCCCCAGGATCTGGACGGCGTCGGTGGTGACCCTCATGGCGGCGTCCGAGGCCATCAGCTTGGCCATCGCCGCCAGCTCGGTTGTCCGGGGGTCCCCGGAATCGATCGCCCGGCAGGCCTCGTGGGTGAGGCAGCGCGCCGCCTCCAACTGGGACCCCATGTCCGCCAGCATGAACTGGATGCCCTGGAACTCCGCAATGGCGTGGCCGAACTGGTGGCGCTGCTTGGCATAGGCGAGGGCGTACTCCAGGGCCCCGGCGCCGATGCCAAGCGCCTGCGAACCGATCTGCGGGCGCGAGCGGTCGAGCACCGCCATCGCGATCTTGAAGCCATCCCCCTCCGCCCCCAGCCTCCGCTCCGCCGGCACCCGGCAGTTGTCGAACACGAGCTCGGCTGTGTTGCTGCCCCTGATGCCCAGCTTGCCGTGGATCTCGCGGCGTTCCAGGCCGGGGCTGTCGCCGTCCACCAGAAAGGCGGATACGCCCCTGGTCCGGGCCTCGGGGTCGGTGGAGGCGAACACCACGATGAGGTCGGCCACCCCGCCGTTGGTGATCCACATCTTGGTCCCCTCCAGGAGGTAGCCATCGCCGTCGCGACGGGCCCTGGTCCGCATCGCCCCGGCATCGCTCCCGGCATCGGGCTCGCTGAGGGCGTAGGCGGCGATCTTCCTGCCCGCGGCGAGCTCGGGCAGGTAGGTCCGCTTCTGCTGCTCGCTGCCGCCGATGAGGATCGGGTATCCGCCCAGAGCCTGGACCGCCAGCAGCAGCGCGGAGGTGGCGCACACCTTGGCGACCTCCTCGACCACCAAAGAGAGCGTCAGCGCCGAGCCGGAGAGCCCGCCGTACTCCGGCGGGAATGCGATCGCGAACACGTCCTGGTCCCGGAACAGCTGGACGATGTCCCAGGGGTATTCCCCGGTGCGATCTATCTCCGCCGCCCGGGCCGCGATCCGGCCCCGGGCCAGCTCCCGGACACTCGCCTGGATTGCCTGCCGGTCGACGTCGACCTCAACCGCCATCTGCTGGTCCTCCACAGGCGCGGCACAACTTGTGACCAGGTCAGATTCTAAGCGCCGCCTGAGCTTGCGGTCCCCGCGGGCGGCCCGACCGGTCACCCGCCGACCCGATCACGTGGCGCAACCTGGCTGGCCTGGCAAGCGCCACCCGGGGACCGTTCCTACGGAGTGCCTATTAGTGACACCCGGTCGGGACGAGCGGTCTTTCCCGACCTGGACGCCGCCAAGGTAGCCGTCGCCGTTTCGGGTCTTGCGCCACTTGGGTGGCTGCCCTGACGCCTTCGGAGCTTGGACTGGCCCTCGCACC
>JAKABA010000288.1 GCA_021802115.1 bacterium
CACCGACGCGAACCGCACGTAGGCGACCTCGTCCAGCTGGCGCAGGCGTTCCATCACCAGCTCTCCCACCTCCCGGCTGGGCAGCTCGGACTGGCCCCGCCCGCGCAGGTCGCCCTCGATCTCGTCGACGATCTCGGTCACCTGGGCGGGGGAGATGTCCCTCTTCTTGCAGGCGTTCATCAGCCCCAGGAAGAGCTTCTGGCGGTCGAAGTCCTCCCGCCGACCGTCCTTCTTGACGATGTAGAAGGGCACCGACTCGATCCGTTCGTAGGTGGTGAACCGCTTGTTGCAGCTGTTGCACGCTCGCCGGCGGCGGATGGCCTCCCCGGTCTCGGAATCGCGGGAGT
Organism: bacterium; assembly: GCA_021802115.1. Next base: position 348 of record JAKABA010000288.1, read on the forward strand.
CCACCACCCGCAGGTCGTCGTGGTTGCAGTAGGGACAGCGCATGGATCTCCGATTTGGACCTAGGCCACAGGATATGGGGCGGCTGCACGCATTCTAACCATCATATTGTGGTCGCCGCGAAGAGTCCGAGATGTCCGGCGGCGAGGGTGTCGGCCTCGCTCGCCAGGGCCGGGCCCTTCCGGGCCCAGCCCTGGGCGCGATCAGCGGTTGACCGTCCTCATGTCGGCGTAGCGCTCTCCGGCGACGGCTCCCAAGGGCGCCAGCTCCGCCAGTCGATCCAGGGTCTCCTGGTCCAGGGAGAGCTCGGCGGCGGCTACGTTCTCCTCCAGGTAGCGACGCCGCTTGGTGCCCGGGATGGGCACTATGTCCTGGCCCTGGTGGAGAACCCAGGCGATGGCCACCTGCCCGGGGGTCGCCCCCTTCTCCCGCGCGATTTCCTCTATCCGATCCACCAGGGCCAGGTTGCGCTCCAGGTTGTCACCCGCGAAGCGCGGGAAGCGAGCGGCCCGGGTGTCACCGTCACGGCTCACCTGCTCGGTGCTGCGGGCCCGGCCGGTCAACATCCCCCGCCCGAGCGGGCTGTAGGCGACAAACCCTATGCCCAGCTCGCGCACGGTGGGGAGGATCTCCGGCTCGGGGTCACGGGTGAAGAGCGAATACTCGGTCTGCAGGGCGGAGATGGGGAAGATCTTGTGGGCGCGGCGGATGGTGTCGGGGCCCGCCTCCGACAGCCCCAGGTAGAGGACCTTGCCCTGCTCCACCAGCTCGGCCATCGCGCCCACGGTCTCCTCGATGGGCACGTTGAGATCCACCCGGTGCTGGTAGTAGAGATCGATGTGATCCACCCCGAGCCTGGTCAGGGAGGCGTCACAGGCCTTCCGGACGTACTCGGGACGGCCGTTGATGCCCACCCATGACCCATCCTCGCGGCGCTCGTTACCGAACTTGGTGGCGAGCACGACCTGGTCGCGGCGGTCGGCGATCGCCTCTCCCACCAGGCGCTCGTTGTGGAACGGCCCGTACATGTCGGCGGTGTCCAGGAAGTTGACGCCGAGCTCGAGGGCCCGGTGGATGGTGGCGATCGACTCCTGGTCGTCGCGCTGGCCGTAGAACTCCGACATTCCCATGCACCCGAGCCCCAGCTCGGACACCTCCAGCCCCTGGCTGCCAAGTTTGCGCATCTGCATACGCGTCACCTCCATGTTCTAGTCGACTCTCCTTCGAGTTTAGTTGGGCCCGGGACCGCCCGCCGGAGCTGCGCTCACCGCGATGGGGGATGCCAGGCGGCCCTCCGGACCTGACCGGGGAACAGGTCGTCCTCGCCAGGGCCAGCGGTCGCGGCAGCAGGTTGTCGTGCCGCTGACTGAGGAGAGGTTCGCGGCCCGCTTGGCTGACGACGCCTCCGCCGCCGAGGAGCCGCCGCCAAGGCAGCGGTCAGGACGGGCCTGCAGGAGCGTCTACTGGCCGAAGAGGAGAGCGCTCAGGACACTCCCACCGTTGAGGCCCGGGCCCAGCACGACGTCGGTTGCGTTGGTGGCGGGGGTGAACCAGACCGCCGATCTCCCGGTGGCGCAGGCGATCGTCGTGCGCAGGGCGAGGCTGCCGCCGTCGGCTCCCAGGACCACCACGCTGTTGTCCTTGGGAACGCCCGGGACGACGACCGGCTTGGTGGTGCCTCCCGGCTGGAGGGCGGCCAAGTAGAGATACCCGCAGCCCCCCGCGTCCTGAACGAAGGTCGTCGCGCCCACGGCCCATGCGTTCAGATCCCCGAGGTCCGGGGCCACCGGAGGGCCGGTGAGAGCAGTGGCGGGCGCGCCACTCGTTGGGATCCACCACAGTCGGGGTGCATACGACGAGCCGCGGCAGCTGGCGAGGACCGAGGCGCTTTGCCAGCGCAGAGCGGCGCAATCGAGAGCCCCTGGGACGGCTACCTGCCTGAGTACCCGACCGTTGTTGTAGACGATCGCCACCCCGTTCTGGGCGCCGATCGCCAGCTCGGTGCCGTCGGGAGAGTAGGCCGCTGAGCCCGTCGCCGCGCCCAGGTTGGAGAAACGATTGGGAAATGTCAGCTGCAGATTGCCCTGCAGGTCGAAACGCTGGATCGCAGGCGGGGAGGGTCCGAACAGCCCAGAGAGCCACAGAAGCGCGGTGCCGTGGGGCCGAGTGAAGGTGCCGGTCCCCGTTGGAAGCGCCACCTGGCTCGAGGATCCCTGCTCGAGGTTCAGCTCGGTGACGGTCGTCTTTCCCTGGGCGCCGCCGGCGCTCCCGTAGAGCAGGGCCCTGTGCCCGTCTCCAGACCAGGCCTGCAAACCCGGGGAGCTGGGCGGGAGCGTGGCCACCAAATAGCGTCCCCCCACAGGGTCCACCAGGAACAGGTCCACCGGCGACGAAGATGGGGCCGCCCCAGGTGGCCCCCCAGCTGAGCTCGGGGATGTTGCAGTCCACTCGGCGAGGATCCATCCGGCCCCGACCTTGCCCCAGGGGATGGAGGCGCGGCTGCCCTGCGCGCCTCTGGCCATTTCGGCGACGGGCGTAGGGGAATCCGACCCACCACCGGGATGGGAACGATTGGTGTGAGTTGCTGCAGGGGCGCATCCGGCCAGTGCACCGCTGACGGCAACCGCGATCAGGGCCGCGATTGGCCGGGCCGCGCGTCCCGTCGGCACGGGAGCGAACCCGCCGTTGAGTCGGGATGTCATCTTGACGATGCGAGGGCAGGACCTACCAATTCGTAGGCGAGGGATCATACCGCGATAACAAGGTCACGGCGGATGCGGAGGTGCTGAGGGTGCATTCGGCGACGTTGCGGCGTTCGCCTGACGAGGGCCGAGTCTCGGTGCTGCGCCCGGGGCGGGACCGGAGGTTCCGTGGCCAGGACGTGGCCCGGTGCCGGTCGCCAGAACGGTCTCCGTGACGCCGAAGATCGAGGGCAGCTCGGGATCGAGGAACCGGGTAATGTCGGCGATCCGGTCTCCTTCGAGGGTGAGCACCACCAGCCCCGAGGGCTGGGCGCGACCATCCACGGGTCGTCCGAGATAGCAGGCGAAGGCAGGCTGGGTATTCGCCCGGGTGAGCACGAGCCCCAGGCGCCGCCCCGCTCTGCCCGTGGCGCTCGCCCGCAGGAAACCGGCGATGGCCTCGACCCCCTGGTACTCGTGGGGGGCGGGCGGCATGGCCAACCAGGCGTCGTCGGTGAGCAGGGCCACGACCGCGTCGACGTCATCGGAGCTGAAGGCGTCGGCGAAACGCTTCGCCAAATCCGCCTCGACCGCCGAGCCGGGCTCGGGGGCGGGGGGTGCGCCGGCTCCAGGTTGGCGGCCGAGGGAGGACCGGGCTCGTTGCAGCAGGCCCTTGACCGCCGGCGCGGTGGTCTCGAGTATCGTGGCCACCTCGGCGACGGAGAAGCCCAGAACGTCGCAGAGGACCACCGCTGCCGTCTGGCGGGGCGGGAGCCGCTGCAGGGCGGCGATGAAGGCCAGCCGGACCGTCTCAGCGGCCTCGAAGCGAGCCGCGGGCCCTGGCGCGGGATCGGCGATCGCCTCCAGCCAGGCGTCCGGGTAGGGCTGAAGCCAGGTGACATCTCCCCGCCGGGACGGTTTGGGGGGGTGGAACGGCGGCACCGGAACCGTCGGGGGGCGGCGCTTGGTGTCGCGGATGGCGTTGAGGCAGCGGTTGGTGGCGATCCGGTACAGCCACGCCTGCAGCGACGAGTGCCCGCCGAAACCGCTGAGCCCCCGCCAGGCGGCGACCATCGTCTCCTGGAGCAGGTCGTCGGCGTCGGCGACCGACCCCAGCATCCGGTAGCAGTGCAGGTGCAGCCGGCGCCGATATGGGGCGACGAGTTCGGCGAATGCCTCCTCGTCACCCGCCTGGGCACGCTTGAGCACCGGCGCGGCCATCGCCGCCAACCGTAGCACCGCCCTCGCTCGCCGTGCGGCGACCGTTCCGTTCGCGCGTCGGCCGGTGTCTCGGCAGGTAGCAACCACGCAAAGGAGGAACCATGAGCGACGCGAACGAGACCACCGGCCGGGTACTGAAGACTTACTACGAGACCTTGAACGACGCCACGGCGTCACTCGACGAGGAGCGCCTCCGGGCCATCCTGGCCCCAGACCTCAACTTCGAAGGCCCGATCGCCGGTCACGTCGTCGGGGCCGAGCGGTTCATCAAGGGCGTCTCCGGATTCGTCGAGACGAAGCGAAGGCTCACCATGGTCCA
>JAKABA010000048.1 GCA_021802115.1 bacterium
CCAGGTGGTCGGGGCGCCGGAACAGGTGACGTCCTTTTTGCTCTGCGGCCCCTTCGCCATGATCCAGGAGGCGCGCCGGACCCTGACCGGCCTGGGGGTGCCCGGGGAGCGAATCAAGGCGGAGCTGTTCTTCGTCGAGGATGAGGCGCCGGTGCGCTCTGCAACTGAGCAGATGGAGATCGCGCAACCGGGTCAGGTGCTGGTGCGGGCGCGCCTCAATGGACGGGAGACCGAGTTCGCCATGAATCGGAGCGGCAAGATCGTCGATGCCCTGGCCGCCATCCGGCCCGATGCGCCGTTCTCCTGCAAGGGGGGGGTCTGCGGCACCTGCCGCGCCCGCCTGCTGGAGGGAAGGGTCGCGATGGACCACACCTACGCCCTGGAGGAGAAGGACCGCAGCGACGGCTACGTGCTGACCTGCCAGGCCCATCCCCTCACTGAAAAAGTGGTTGTCGATTACGACGGCTGATCGGAGCAGCGCCGCTATCCTACCGGTGATGCCAGCTCCTGACCCGACGGCCGCGATCGATCTGGAACAGGCGGAGAGGCGGCTGGCGGGCAGGGTCCATGTCACCCCTCTGCTGCGGTCTTCCTTGCTGGATCGGGAGGCGGAACGCAGGCTCTGGCTGAAGGCTGAGACCTTCCAGCGGAGTGGCTCCTTCAAGGCTAGGGGTGCCTTCAACGCTCTGTTGGCCGGAGTCGAAGCCGGTGACCGTAGGGGCGTGCTGGCGGTATCTTCCGGCAACCACGGCCAGGCGGTGGCCCTCGCCGCCGCCGAGCTCGGGCTCTCGGCGACCGTGGTGATGCCGGATGGGGCGGCGCCGGTCAAGCTGGCGGCCGTGCGCGCCTACGGAGCTGAGGTCATCAGCGACGGGGTGACCGGGGAGAACCGTGAGGAAGTGGCTCGCCAGTTGGCGGAGCAGAGGAACCTGCGGCTGGTGCATCCCCACGACGATCCCCTGGTGATCGCGGGACAGTCCACGGTCGCCTCGGAGCTCGTGGGCCAGGCCGGCAGGTTGGGAATCCACCCCACCACGGTGCTGGTCCCCGTGGGTGGCGGCGGGCTCATCGCCGGGATGTGTCTCGCCCTGGAGAGGTACATGCCCGGCGCGACCGTCATCGGGGTCGAGCCGGCGCTGGGAGACGATGCCAGCCGTTCCCTGGAGTCTGGCGAGCTGGTGAGCCTCGAGTCGACCCCCGAGACCGTCGCCGACGGGGCCCGGACCCTGCACCTCGGACGACTTTGCTGGGAGGTGATCCGCACCCGGGTCGAGCGGATCGTGACGGTCACCGATCTGGATATCGCCGAAGCATGCTGGTGGCTGTGGTCGCGCGGCAAGCTGGTGGTGGAGCCGACCGGGGCGATGACGGTGGCGGCAGCGCTGAGCGCGGTCAGGAACGGCGTTAGCCTGGACGGGCGCAGCGACGACCCGGGGGACATGATCTGCGTCCTCTCCGGCGGCAACTGCACGCCCGCTCAACTCGCCGAGCTGGTGGCTCGGGTCTGAGCGGAAGGCGAAGTCAGGTCAGCCGGTTCCAACCCGAACCGTTCCAGAGCCAAGCCTGGGCGCTGAAGCCACTTCCCGAGCTGGTGGCGCCGCCCACGAGCAGCACACCCCTGCCGGATGGAGCTGGTGCCATCGCCATGAAGCTGTACACCGGCGGTGCTTGGCCTCTGGCAACTACCGGTGTCCAACCTCCCCTCCCCCATCTCCAGGTCCGCTCCGAGGCTCCCGCGCCCGCGTAGAGCAGGACCCCTGAGTCGGTGGGGTCGGTGGACATCGCAATGTAGGCGAGGGGCCCGGGGGATCGCCGGGAGCTGAGCCTGGTCCAGTCTTGACCCGTCCAGGCCCAGGTGTCGCTGAGGCGGGCGCTGCCGTTGCTGCCGCCGTAAAGAAGGAGGGCGTTCAGGCCGGGGTCCCAGGCCATCGCGGCGGCGGTCCGTGCGGACGGCTCAATCTTGAGCCTCAGCTGACGCCAGCCCGAGGATGTGAGCACATAGGTGCCGGCCAGGGGTTTGCCGGACGCGTCGTCGCCGCCGAACATGAGTAGCTGCTTGGTGCTGGGGTCGTACGCGATGGCCGGGAAGCGACGACCGGGTGGTGGTTCGGTGAACTTCAACCGGCTCCAGCTCCGGCCGTTCCAGACCCACGTGGAGTCGAGGGCTGGGCCCAGCCCCTGCTCGGTCGCTCCTCCGAACAGCACGACCGCTCGCCGCTGCCCGGAATACGCGGCCCCCGCGTAACCCATCTCCGGCGGGGCGGGCTGACCAGCGGCCCGCAGCCAGCGGTGACCATCCCAGAGCCAGGTGGCGCCGGAGCAGGCGAGGTAGTCGCAGCCGCCGAAGAAGACGTCCTGATTGGTCTGCGCGTCGAAGGCCAGAGCCGCCCCTCCTACCGCGGGCGGCCCCTCCACCCCGGGCTGGCGCCGGACCGCGTTCACGCTGCCCCAGGTGAGGGTCGCCACCCCAGCGAGGGCGATGGCCGATCCAGCCGCGACCACGGCGCGTCGACGGCCCAGAGGACTTCCCTCGGGCCGCACCCAGCGGAACACGCTCCACTTCCGCCAGCTGCGTCCGAGCAAGAGCACCAGACTCAGCAGGATGTACAGCGGACCGGAGTTCAGGTCGGTGGTCCCTGCCGCGAATGGCAGGCCCAGGCCCTGGCCGAACACCCAGATGCCGGCGAAGAGCGGCAGAGCCGCTACCAGACACCATGCCGCGCCCAGACCGAGCATGACGCCCAGGCCCAGCACGAGCTCCGTGGCCGCTAGGATCGCGTTCCAGACCGCGGGCTGGTGGCCGATGAGCTCGGCCGCGAACACCAGGGCGCCGCGCAGCGGCTCCGGACTGACGGAGGCGTTCGAGTACAGCAGGCTGACGAACACCTGATAGGTTCCCGTCTGGTACTCGAGAATGGCGTCGATCAGGAGGATGGCCCCGAAGGCGATCCGGATCGCCGGCAGCCATGGTGCCGTGGGTTCGGCCCCATCATCCACCACCGGTGGCCGCTCCTATGTCCGATCCCTCGCGTCGACTGGGCGTGTGTGCGACGAACGATGCCCCCCGGGGTCTGGCGACTTCAACCACAGTGGCCACCATAGCGAACGCCCGGACCAGGTGCCGCGCCCTGCCGCTCCGGGTCCGGCGGCCTCCGGTCAGCCCAGGAGGGTCTCGAGCCGTTCCATCCCCGTCTCCAGGTCTTCCGCGCTCAACGCGTACGAGAAGCGCAGATACCCAGGGGCGCCAAACGCGTCCCCGGGGACCACCGCCAATTTGGCCTCATCGAGCAGGATGTCCGCCAAATCCGCCGAGCCCTGGACGGCCCGTCCCGCCACCCTCCGTCCCAGCACGCCGCGCACGGAGGGAAAGACGTAGAAGGCGCCCTCGGGCGGTGGGCATTCGAATCCGGGCAGAGCTCCCAGTCGGGCAGCGATCCGCTCCCTGCGCTCGGCGAAGATCGCACGCATCCGCTCCACCGGATCGAGTCCGGCCTCCAAGGCGGCGAGGGCGGCGAATTGGGAGACGTTGCTGATGTTGCCGCACACGTGGGACTGCAAGTTGATGGCAGCCCTGATGACCTCCGGGGCCGCCACCATCCAACCCACGCGCCACCCGGTCATCGCGTAGGCCTTCGCGACCCCATTCAGGCAGATCGCCCGGGGTTGGAGCTCGGGGACCACCGCCGGCAGGGAGTTGAACTCCGCTCCCTCGTAGGTGAACTGGTCGTAGATCTCGTCGCACACCACCCACAGCTCCCGGCTCTCCGCCCAGCGCCCGATCGCCTGCATCTGCTCCCGGGTGTACACGGCTCCGGTCGGGTTGGAGGGTGAAACAAACAGCAACACCTTGGTCCGTTCGGTGGTGCATCGCTCCAGGTCGGCGACCGACACCTTGAAGTTGGTGGTCTCATCGCTGTAGACCGGCACCGGGACGCCGCCGGCCAGCGCCACGGCCTCCGGGAACGTCACCCAGTGCGGGGTGGGGATCAGGACCTCATCACCGGGGTCGAGCAGCAGCGTGAACGCGTGCGCCACCGCCTGCTTGGTCCCGCTGGTGATCATGACGTTGGCGGCGGTGACCGGCAGCTGCGAATCCCGCCTGGTCTTGGCGGCGACCGCCTCGCGCAGCTCGGGAAGGCCCGCGGCCGGACTGTAGTGATGGGCCCTGGGGTTGCGGCAGGCCCGCTCGGCGGCGGCCACCGCCACCTCCGGGCTGGCGAAGTCCGGCTCCCCAGCGGCGAACGAGATGACCTTCTCCCCCGTCGCCACCAGCTCCTTGGCCCGCCGGTCCATGGCCAGGGTGGCGGACTCTGAGATTGCGCGAACCCGGCGCGACAGTGAAGTGGTGGGTCCCGGGGCCGAAGGCAATACACTTCCTCCTGATGACTACCGGTAGTGGTTCGATCCCAGTCATACCACAGGATCTGCTACCTGCGGACGGCCGGTTCGGGTCTGGCCCCTCTAAGGTACCGGCATTGGCCTTGGCCGGGTTGGCGAGCCGGGGTAGCGCACTCCTTGGCACCAGCCACCGGCAGCCGCCCGTGCGCGAGCTGGTGCTAAGAGTGCGGGAGCAACTGGGGCAGCTGTTTGCCCTCCCGGACGGGTACGAGGTGGTCCTTGGCAACGGGGGTGCGACGTGCTTCTGGGATGTGGCGGTGTTCAGCCTCATAGAGCGACGCAGCCAGCATCTCGTGTTCGGCGAGTTCTCGTCGAAATTTGCCCAGGAGGCGAGCTCGGCGCCCCACCTTGACGCTCCCCAGGTCATAACCTCAGATCCAGGCACCCACCCTCAGCCAGCGTCGAGCCCTGAGGTCGACTGCTACTGCCTGACCCAGAACGAGACCTCGACCGGGGTCGCCATGCCGATCCGGCGTCTGGGCGACCCCGAGCAACTGGTGCTGGTGGACGCAACCTCGGCCGCCGGCGGGATGGAGGTGGAGATCGGCGCCACCGACGTCTATTACTTCTCCCCCCAGAAGTGCTTCGCGTCCGAGGGTGGGCTTTGGATCGCGATCCTCTCGCCGCGGGCGGTGGAGCGCGCCCGCAGCCTGTGCTCATCCGCGCGCTGGGTGCCCAGCTTCCTCGACCTGGCAGCCGCGATCGACAACTCGCGCCAGGGCCAGACCGTCAACACCCCCGCGATCGCCACCCTATTCCTCCTCGCCGAGCAGCTCACCTGGATGCTCGACCAGGGGGGGCTGGCCGCGGCGGCGGCGCGATCGCGGCGCTCGGCCGAACTGGTCTACAGCTGGGCCGAGGCCAGCTGGTTCGCCTCCCCGTTCGTGGGCCGTCCAGAGGAACGGAGCCCGGTCGTGGCCACGATCGATCTGGCCCCATCGGTGCCGGCTGCGGCGGTCTCCCGGGTTCTCCGGGCCAACGGCATCGTGGACACCGACTCCTACCGCAAGCTGGGCCGGAACCAGCTCCGCCTGGGGCTGTTCCCCGCAGTGGATCCGGATGATGTCGGCACTCTGACCCGGGCGATCGATTGGGTTGTGGAGCATTTGCAGCACGAAGACTCCCACTGACGAAACCGTTACAGCCATTGGCGGTGGCCGCCTCCCGGTTGGTCTAGCATCGGACCTGCGAGCGAGTTCGAGCCTGGGCCCTGGCCGATCGCGGTGGGGTCCCCGGCAGGATGGCTTTGGTGGTTTGCCCAGACCGGCGGCGCAGGTCCTGGGCGGTGTCCCGTTTTCGCCCGAGCCGCGTTCTAGGGGAGGTGAGACCCTCGTGCGATGGCAATTTCGGCGGCCATGACTGATGGCTGAGGTTGCCGCGGTCGGCGATCCCCTCGCTGCCGCCTTTCTCCGGATCTCCCTCGTCGGCGATCTCGCCGACCCGGTCCTGGTGGAGGAACTACTTCGACCCTGGTTGGAGCGGAGGGCGCTGCCTCTGACCCACGACCGGACCATGGCCGTGCTCACCGCCCAGCAGGTGGTGGTCGACTTCGGGCTGGCGACCCCCTCAGACTTCCCATCCGCTTGGGCGATGGAGCGCTGGTTGGAGGTGCGGCTGGCTCAGACAGCCGCGCTGTTCACCGGATCGAGCGCTCCAGTTGGCCCCACTGCCCCCTCTCTCCGGCCCAGGAGAGCGGGATTGGCTGGCATCGGCGTCGTCCCGCTGGCGTGGCTTGCCAGGCTTCATCGCTCCTCATGGTGGTTGGGGGCGACTGCCGCCACCGCTGTCGTGGCCGGTGTGGGAGCCATCGCCCTGACGGCGGCGGTGACTTCGCCTGAATTGCAGCCCATGGTCGGCCAGACGGCACCACCGCTCGTGGCAGGCGGCACCCAGGCGCTGCTCCCTCCCCCGGGTCAGAGCGCGTCGACCCCGGTCAGCCCCCATCGCGCGGGTACCGAGCCGAGCCGACGGAGCGGGTCCCGCGCCCGTTCCGCCGGCAACACCGCGACCGCTCGGCCGACTCCATTCCAGCCGGTGGTGATCGTGATGGCCCCGCTTGGGACAACCGCGGTGGCGTCTTCTCCCCCGCCCCGATCCGGTCCCGGCCCCGTGCCGCCCGCTTCCCCCAGCCCTGCGGCCTGCCTACCTCCGATCCGGAGTCTCCACCGGATGCTGCACTCCCGGGCCTTCCGGAACGGCCTAGGGCCAAGGGCCGCATGCCCGTCGCCCCATCCCGAGCTGCCCTTGCCCCCAGCTGCCATGCGTAAGCCGTCTGGCGAGCTGCCGATGGTGGGCGCCCATCCCGCCCCGTCCCAGCCGGCGCAAGTGCTGGCTGCGTCCGTGCACCGGGGCCCGTCGGCAAGGCACTTTCCGATGCCACCACCGGGTCGAGGTTCCAGGGCCCAACCGGCCCTGCGGTCGATGGGTCGCGCCGCGAGAGGGCGAGGGCGCGCCGACCGACACTGGGGATTGCAGTGACCAAGGATCCGGACGAATCCGACCGAGCCGGGATCCCGTTGTCGCTCGACGACGCGGTCGAGGAGTATCTGACCTACCTCGCGGTGGACCGGGCGCGCAGCCCCCAGACCATCAGGGCCTACGCCACCGACCTTCGGACCGCTCTCGACTTTTGGCGAGGACTGAAGCGGTCTCCGCAGGCCATCTCTGAGCTCTCGCGTGAGTTGGTCCGCGCCTACCAGCGACATCTGGGGGAGTCTCCACTGGCACTGAGTTCGCGGGCGCGCCGACTGCAGGCGCTGAGAGGCCTGCTGCGCTATGCCCTGCGGGAGGGATGGGTCGGAGAGGACCTCGGGCTGCACATCGACATACCCAGGGTCGCTGCCCCTCTGCCCAAGCCGCTCACCACCGATGACGCCCGCTCCCTCCTGGCCCACCACTCGCGGGGCACGGAGCCGGATCTCAGAGACCAGGCGCTGGTCCACTTTCTACTCAGCACCGGCTGCCGGATCTCCGAGGCGCTCCGCGTCAACCGAAGCGATCTCAGCCGCAGCGGCCGGCTCGTGGTCAGGGGCAAGGGATCCAAGGAGCGGGTGGTGCATCTCACCCCCGCAGCGATGGCCGCCATCACCGACTACCTGGGGGCACGGCAGGACCGCGAACCCGCGCTCTTCCTGAACTACGACCGGCACTCCCGGAGCTCAGGATCACGCCGGCTCACGGCGGCCGGCGCCCGCCACATCGTCTCCCGCCTGCGCCGCGAGCGGGGTCTGGAGGCGCTGCGGTCACCGCACGTGCTGCGCCACACCACGGCCACCGAGCTGCTGACCATAACCGGCAACGTCCGGCTGGTGCAGGAGGTGCTGGGACACGCCAACCTCAACACCATGCAGGGATACACCAAGGTGGTGGACCAGGCCCGCACGGCGGCCTACCGTGAGTTCTCGCGCCGCCTGGCGGCACCCGACGAGCTCAGGGGCTCGGCTTGGGACTCGGGGCCGGAAGCGCAAACTTGAACGCCTCTAGAAAGACCGTGAAGGTGGCGGCCATGCTGTCGGAGCTGCCCTTGGCCGTGATCAGGAAGGCCACCCCGGGACTCCCCTGAAAGGCGACCGCAGCCAGATAGCCGGTGCTGACCGCGTAGGTCACCAGGGCGGTTGTGATCCCGTAGACCTCCACCGAGGTCACCGACTTCTCTCCGGTCCCCGCCGGCGCCCCCGGCGGCAGCTTGGCGGTGCTGGCGGCGGTGGTGACGGTGATCACCTGCCCGCCCTGGCCGCTGAAGGAGATGGTCCCGGGGGTGGACTGGGCAAACGTCCAGCTGGAGGGAAACAGAGCGGACCAGCTTGGATTGCCCGTCGATTGGTAGCTCTGGAAGGATGCCGTCGATGTGTACTCCGGGTTCGCGGTGATCCACCCGGTCGCGGTGCTTCCCTTTACCTGCCACCACCCGCCGTCGACTCCGGTCTTGGAGAGGACTGGCAGGGTCACGCCCTGGGCGACCACCCCCACCACCGGTGCGGTGGTGGAAGGGTCGGTGCGAAAGTTGACCCCGTCTGGGGCTATCACCGTCACCGCCTGCGGCAAAGGAGTCGGCGTCGCGCTGGGGGTGCGGGTGGGGGTGCGATGAGCATGCACCGCGGGCGGGGAAGACAGCGCGCACCCCGCCAGACTCAGCGCGGCACAGCTGGCCAGCACCCCGGTTCTCGCCGCTCCCAGGCTAAGCAAGACGCTTAGAGGGTACTCGCAGCGGGCGCCCCCTGCAGCGGCGTCGCGGCCTGGGTCAGGGTTTGGAGGCGGGCCAGATACCCCGCAGCAGCCGTCGCCGCTGCCTCGGCGAAGTTCGGCTCCCTGGAGGCGCCGGTGATTCCCCGCGAGATGCTCAGGAGGTAGGGACCCGATCGCTCCACCCCGCGGGCCGCCTCGACCGCCAGCGCGAGGTCGCCACCCTGCGCTCCCACCCCAGGTATGAGCAGTGGCAGCCCGGGTGCTGCCGCCCGGATCTGGGTGAGCTCCTTGGGCCAGGTGGCTCCGGTCACCAGTCCCACCCTCGGCTCGTTGTCCATATCCGCCCAGGCGCGAGCCCGCCTCGCCACCTCCAGGTACAGGGGGTCGCCGGTTGCCGCCAGGCGCAGGTCCTGGAAGTCCCCGGCCCCCGGGTTGCTGGTGCGGCACAGGACAAAGGTCATGCGGCCGCGGCGGCGTAGGAACGGCTCAAGCGCGTCGTAGCCCAGATACGGGTTGACGGTGCAGGCGTCCGCGCCGATCTGGTCAAACACCGCGCTGGCGTAGGCCTCTGCGGTGTGCCCGACGTCACCCCGCTTGGCGTCCAGGAGGACCAGTGCCCTGGTTCTGGCGACGGCCACTACCTCTCTGAGCACCTCCCAGCCGGAAGCCCCCAGGGCCTCGAAGTAAGCCGAGTTCGGCTTGAAGGCGCAGGCGTAGGGGGCGGTTGCCTCGATCAGTTCCAGGCAGAAGCGGCGGACGGCCAAGGCATCGGTGCCCAGATGGTGTGGCAGTGCGTCCAGCGCCGGGTCCAGGCCAACGCACAGGCTGCCGCCAAGGGCTCCCGCCCGTCCAGCAAGGCGCTCCAGGAACGGCTCCCGGAGCTCCTCTACCACGAGGTTCTGGAGGTGCTGGTCTGGGCCGCGCCCGGGGCCTGGGGCGCATAGGGGACCTGGATCCGATCATGCTCGGACTGCATGCAGCGCGGGCACACTGAACTCATCTCGCCGTCAAGCAGCACCGCCGCGAGGCGATAGATCGGGAATTCCCGTTCGCAGTTGGCGCATCGCCGCATCCAGGGCACCGGACACCTCCGACGGTCTCTGATTCGACTTCGATTCTACGCGGCTGATATGCTCAGCGTCCGACCTCGGGGAGTGGCGCAGGTGGTAGCGCACCAGTCTGGGGGACTGGGGGTCGCAGGTTCGAGTCCTGTCTCCCCGACCACATTGAGAACCACTTCAAGCTGCGCGGGCCCCCGGGGTTGCCGCCGGCGGCGACCTGGTGGGCGGTCAGTCCCGATGGAAGTGGATGCAAGATCCTCCCGTCGGGACATCGCCCTTCACGGGATGAGCAAGGATCCGTCGTCGCGAAACTCAAACGCCCCCACGCCACCTCCCAGAGGTATCCGTCCGGGTCGGCGAAGTAGCCGGCGTAGCCTCCCCAGGAGGTGTCCGCCGCCGGCTTCACCACCTCTCCCCCAGCGGCCTGGGCAAGGGCCAGGACAGCGTCGACCTCATCACGGTGGCGGACGTTGTGCGCCAGGGTGATGCCGGGGAAGCGGCTCCTCGGCTCATCCCAGCCCGGACCCACGTCGTCTGCCAGGTCCCGGTAGGGGAAGATGGCCAGAGCCACGCCCGAGGTCTGAAAGAAGACGATGCCCGTAGCCGGATCTCCGGTTGTGGGCAGTCCCAGACCATCTCGATAGAAGGAGAAGGAGCGCTCTAGATCGGCAACGCCCAGGGTGATAAGTGAGAGGCGCGGTTCCACCCGGGCATTGTGGCATTTGCCGCCGTCGCTGCTGGCACCGCCTGGCTGAGGTCCTGGAGGACACTTGCGACTCCCGCCGATCCCCGCTAGACTGCCCCCAAAGTCCGATAGACCGGCAGCGTGGGACGGGCGCCGGCGGATCCTTCACCGGCAGGAGGTGGTGCCCTTTGCGTTGTTGACTGTCCACGGTGTTGCCGGGGCCCGTCCTGACCCTCCAGGGCCGGGGGGACCCTAACTGTCGGCGCTGATGCCTTTGCAAGTCGCGAGATTCTGGGAGGGATCCACATTTGAGAGTGTCACCGCGTAGGTTGAGGATCTGGGGCCGACTGGCCGCGGTCGCCGCGGTCGCCACGATGCTGGGAGGGGCACAGATCCTCTCCGCTCCAGTGTCGACTGCGGCCAGCGGAACCTGGTCCACCTCGATACCGGCCAAGGGCGAACTCGACTGCAACGGCTACAGCACGGTGCAGCAGTCGATCAAGCTCACCCTGCCGTGCACCGACCCCCACGGAGCCAACGGCGGTCGCTTCTATGACAACGGCTATTACGTCGGTCACGACGAGCCCAATCTGCGCTTCATCTCCAATGCCAAGGGCTCTGGCGACAGCGTCACCTGGACGCAGACCCTGCCGGTGGACCCGGCGGCGCTGCCGACGGTCAACAGCCCGGGCAGCGACGTGACCCACTTTTTCGAGCTATCGGTAGCTCCGTGGTTCTCCATGGCGATCTGCGACCCCAACTCGTATCCGCAGACGCCGTGCACACCCGAGAGCGACTCCAACGCGCCCTCGGGGTCCTACCCAGGCGGCGGCAGCGCCTTCATGGAGCTCCAGTTCTATCCACCCGGTTTCGCCCCGTTCGTCGACAGCATCAGCTGCAACATCCCGGGGTCTACGAACTATCAGACCGAGGGCAACGGAGGCTGGTGCGCCGCCCTGACCATTGACAGCCTCGAGTGCACCAACAACTTCGCCTACTGTGACCCCGCCTGCGAGGAGCCGGTGAACTTCGCCTTCATTCAGAAGAACGGGGTGCCTACCGGACCCCCCAGCCCCCAGCAGGCGAACTACGCGACTTTCACGCCGAACCAGCAGACCCTGTTCTTCAACCCCGGGGACACCATCAAGACGCAGATATTCGACAGCAAGAAGGCAGGTGCTCTCGAAGCTGTGTTAACGGACGAAAACACGGGAGAGAGCGGGTACATGATCGCCTCGGCGCAGAACGGCTTCCAGAACACCAACCTCAAGACCTGCGCGGGGACGCCGTTCAACTTCCAGCCTGAGTACAACACCGCCGCCTATCAGAACATCGTCCCCTGGGCGGCCCTGTCCACCGACATCAGCACCACATTTGAGATCGGGCATTTCACCCCCTGCAGCTCCCTGAGTGATCCTGTCCAGGGGACCACCGAGTACAACGTATGCAACGGCGCCTACGAGTCGGCGACGGCGCCGGATGGATCGCAGAAGATCGAGACAGCGCGGGGAGACGGCCCCTGCTTCTACGCCGGCGACACCCACGGCGAAAGCGCCTCCGGCGGCGAGACCAGTGCCGGGAATCTGGTGACGGGGTGCGACAACTTCAATGACGGTGGGGACCTCGACTACGACGGCAGCCCCTACTGGCAGGACTGGCCCACGGGCACCACTGCCACCACCTTCCCCTCGACCATGGTGATCCAGCCCCCGACCTACGGCTCCGGGTCTGCGGGTTACAGCCAGGTCGAATTCGAGACCGACAACCCGGCCTCCGACTACCAGTGCGATATAGCGACCGGGGCCGGATGCACGGTCCCACCGCCAGGGCCGGGCAGCTTTTACCCGTACTGGACCCAGGTCACTTCATCCACGCAGTCGTCGGCCGCGGCCGCCTGCGACTGGGAGTTCGGGAACGTAACCTCGGGTAGCACCTTCGGCCAGGACGCCCAGTACGGCACTCCGGGCAACTCCGGCAACGGTTACAACGGGACCGACGGGAGTACTCCCGTCAATCTTGACCGCAACGGATGCGTGACCCCCTGACGGTCTGACGGCCCTGCCGGCACCAGGCTGGCAGCGGAATCAGTCGCACTGCGGACCTGGAGGCGGCACCCTGGGGTGCCGCCTCCTCACGTCTGGGGCGGCTCCGGGGCAGCTCAGCCGGCCGGCTCGGACTTTCGCGCTCTGAGACGCAGCGGCACTCCGGCGAAGCCGAACCGCTCTCGCAGCTGATTCTCCAGATAGCGGGCGTAGCTGAAGTGGAGAAGCTCCGGGTCGTTGACGAACAGGGCGAAGGTCGGAACCCGGCTGCGCGCCTGGACGGCGTAGTACAGATGGAGCCGGCGCCCCCCGCGGCCACTGGGAGGCGGCCGGCGGATCATCGCCTCTCTGAAGAACTGGTTCAGGGTGGGCGTGGTGATCCGCAGCCCTCTCGCTCTTCCCAGTTCGAAGATCGCCGGCAACAGGCGGGCTATCCCCCGACCGGTGGTGGCGCTGGTGTAGAGGAAGGGAGTCCCGGGGGCGAAATCGTAGGCGGAGCGCAGCTCCCGCAAGAGTGACTTGTCCTGGCGCGCATCGGAGTCGAGGAGGTCCCACTTGTTCACGGCGATCAGGGTGGCGGCGCCGGCCTCCCGGGCGCGCCCAGCGATATGCCGGTCCTGCGCTCGCAGCGGACTGGTGGCGTCCACGACCAGGACCGCGACGTCCGCGCGCTCGACCACTCGGAGTGCCCGCAGCAGGCTGTAGTAGTCCGCGTCCCTGGTCGCCCCCGGGCGCTTCATCCCGGCCGTGTCCACCAGCAGGACCGGACCCTGGGGGGTCGAGATCAGCGTGTCCACCGGGTCTCGCGTCGTGCCCGCCACGGTGCTGACCAGCGAGCGGTCCTGGCCCAGCACCGCGTTCAGCAGTGAGGACTTGCCCACGTTCGGCCGACCCACGATGGCGCACCGCAGCAGCTCAGCCGGCCCGGCCTCGACGCTGGGGGGAAGGGTCCGTGGAAGTACCGACACGACACGGTCAAGGAGGTCGCCGGTCCCGGCGCCGGACAGGGCGCTTATCTCCACTGGATCACCCATGCCCAGTTCCAGGAACTCGTGAACCAGCAGGCGGTCCTCCCGCGCCTCACTCTTGTTGGCGACAACCACGACGGGCTGGCGAGCGCGGCGAAGCACATCGGCCACTTCCAGGTCGGCCGCGGTCACCCCGGCCCTGGCATCAAGCACCCAGCAGATCACGTCCGCCTCGACCAGCGCCAGGTGGGCCTGCTCCTGGGTGTTGGCGGGGAGGTCGCCCTCGGGGCCATCCTTGGCCACCCGGTCCAGGCCGGCGGTGTCGATGGCGGTGAAGGCGGTGTCGCGCCACTCCACGGTGCCGTAGATGCGATCCCTGGTCAGCCCCGGCTGCTCGGAGACGATCGCCCGCCGCTCCCCGATCAGACGGTTGAACAAGGTGGACTTGCCCACGTTGGGCCGACCCACCAGGGCCACCACCCCAGCGGGCTTGACCGGGACTCTGTCATCCTCCGCACGCAGCCGGCGACGGTGGCCCCCTAGGGTCCTTCCCGTGGGCACTATCTGGCAACCAGGAGAGAGGTGCCGGTCATCTCATCGGGAACTCTGAATCCCATCCCCGCCAGCAACGTGGGCGCCACATCTCGCAGGCCACCGCCCGTCCGCAGAGACCAGCCGTCGTCGGTCACGATCAGCGGGACCTGGTTGGTGGTGTGCGAGGTGACCGGAGTCGCCCCATCGCGGGCCAGCATCTGCTCCGCGTTTCCGTGATCGGCGGTCAACGCCACCGTGTACCCATGCGCCGCCGCCGCCTCCACCACCATGGCCAGGCAGCGGTCCAGACATTCCACCGCCTGCACGGTGGCGGGGAGGTTGCCGGTGTGCCCAACCATGTCGGCATTGGCGAAGTTGACCAGGATCAATGCCACCTGCTCCGCCTCCATGTGCTCCACCACCGCGTCGGCGATCGCCGGTGCCGACATCTCCGGCTTGAGGTCGTAGGTGGCGACCTTGGAGGATGGGATCAGCAGCCTCTCCTCGCCGGGCAGGCGGTCCTCGCGGCCGCCGTCAATGAAGTACGTCACGTGGGCATACTTCTCAGTCTCGGCGACGTGGAACTGGCGAAGCCCCGAATCCGCGACCACGTCCCCCAGGGTGGCGCGGACCAGCGGCTTGGGAAACGCCACCGCGACCGGGAGGAGGTCGTCATAACTGGTGAAGGTGACGAGGTCGTCGGGAGCGAGCACGAACGGCCTGGCGAACCCGGTGAAGTCGGGGTCGACCAAGGCATGGCAAATCTCGCGGGCCCGGTCGGGACGAAAGTTGCAGTGGATAACGACGTCTCCCGGCCTGATCCCCGTCGCTCGAACTCCAGGTTGGCCGACGCAGGTGGGCGCGATGAACTCGTCGGTGGTGCCGTCCCGGTAGCTGGCTTCGATCGCGCCCACGGCCGAGTCGTACCACCTTTGGCAGTTCCCCGTGAGCGTTTGGTAGGCTCGCTCCAGGCGGTCCCAGCGGCGGTCGCGGTCCATCGCGAAGTAGCGTCCGGAGACCGATCCCACCTGGCCCACTCCGATCTCCGCAAGCTCCTCCTCCAGCCTTCTCACGAAGCTCGCCCCCCCATCGGTCGGCGTGTCCCGGCCGTCGGTGAAGGCGTGCACGACCACCGAACTCAGCCCGTGACGACGGGCCAGTTCGCAGACAGCGGTCACGTGGTCCTGATGGCTGTGGACCCCGCCATCGGAGATCAGCCCCAGCAGGTGCAGGGTCGTACCCCGGTCTCTGGCCTTGTCGACGGCGGCGGCGAGCACCGGGTTGGCATAGAAGCTGCCGTCTGCGATCGCAGTCGAAATGCGGGTGAGGTCCTGGAGGACCACCCGGCCGGCGCCGATGGTGAGGTGGCCGACCTCGGAGTTGCCCTGCTGCCCCGCTGGCAGGCCAACGGCCATGCCGCTCGCGTCGAGGAGCGTGTGGGGGTAAGTCGAGAACAGCCGATCGAGGGTCGGAGTGGTCGCCAACCTGATCGCATTGCCCGGACCCGGCGGCGCGCAGCCAAACCCATCCAGGATCACCAGAGCCGCCCTAGTCCAGGTCACTATCAAGAGACTCCATTTCTTCATTCGGCTCGCGCGAAGCCGGTCGGTTGGCGTTCATCGTGCAGACTGCTGCCCCATGGGGCCGTCAGCCGGGGACGGCCGCCACGATGCCGCAGAACTCCTTGGCCACCAGGCTGGCGCCCCCCACCAGTGCTCCGGCGACGCCGGCAGCCCCGAGCAGTTCGGACGCTGAGCCCGCGTTGACACTCCCACCATAGAGGATGCGGACCGTGGGGGCCGGTCCTCCAGCGGCTTCTTCGACCACGGCCCGGAGTGCGGCCACGGCCTCCGCAATATCTGCGACCCCAGCCGCCGCCCCTGTGCCGATCGCCCAGACGGGCTCGTAGGCGATCGTGCAGCTAAGCAGTTGATCCCAGGGCAGTCCCATGAGCCCCGCTCGCGCCTGCACCTTAAGGACCGTCTTGGTCTCGCCCCGCTGACGCTCCTCCTCCGTCTCTCCCACCGCCAGGATGGGACGCATACCAGCTCGCAGCACCGCCTCCAACTTGGATCGCACAATCTCGTCGGTCTCATGGAAGAGGTGCCTGCGCTCGCTGTGGCCGACCAGAACGTAACTGCACCACTCTCGGAGCATTGGGGCTGAGACCTCTCCCGTGAAAGCTCCGCGATCCTCCCAGTGGCAGTTCTGGGCACCCAGACCAACCCGCGGATCGCCCCGCAGCGAGGCGTGAACGGTTTGGATGCACGGATAGGGCGGGAGCAGGAGCACCTCCGCCCCGATCTGAGGCGGCAGCAGCTCGAGGATCTGCGAGGTGAGCTGGGCCGCTTCGGTTGGGGTCTGGTGCATCTTCCAGTTGCCCGCGACCAGAGGCGGCGGGGAGAGGGCGGGGCTCATGGGGTGGTCCGCTGGGAATCCCGCAGGGCCGCGACGCCGGGAAGAATTCGCCCCTCCAGGAATTCCAGGGTCGCGCCTCCACCCGTGCTCACGTGGGTGAACTTGGAGGTCAGCCCCAGTCCCTCGATCGCTGCCTGGAGGTCGCCACCCCCAGTGACGCTGATGGCTGAGCTCTCCGCGATCGCGGTTGCGACAGCTGCGGTCCCGCGGGCGAAGAGTGGGTTCTCGTAAACCCCCAGTGGGCCGTTCCAAACCACAGTCTTCGCCTGGCCCACGACTTCTGCCCACGCCGCAGCTGTCTTGGGGCCGATGTCGAGGAGCATCTCCTGCTCGGGTATCTCCTGGATGGGGCAGGTCTGAGCCTCCTCGGCCGTCGGGCTTTCGCCGACCACGACATCGGCGGGAAGATTGAAGCCCAACTTGAGCCCGGCGCCCCGGTCCCGGAGCTCGCGGGCCTGGCCGAGAAACGCCTCCTCGACCAGTGAGCGGCCGATCGGTACCCCCTGAGCCTTCAGAAAGGTCGACGCCATCGCACCTCCCAGACAGAACCCATCGACCTTGGGCAAAAGGTGCTGGATCACGCCCAGCTTGGTGCTGAGCTTGCTGCCCCCCATGATCGCGAGCAGGGGCCGGACCGGCTCATTGAGGATGCGGCCCAGCTGCGTCAGTTCCTTCTCCATCAGGCGACCCGCGTAGCCCGGCAGGAGATGAGCGACCCCCTCGGTTGAGCTGTGCGCGCGGTGGGCGGTGCCAAACGCGTCGTTCACGAAGACCGCGGCCAACGCTGCCAGCTCGGCTGAGAACGCCGCGTCGTTCGCCTCCTCCTCGGGCCGGAAGCGCACGTTCTCCAACAGCAGCAGCTGCCCCGGTCCCAGCGCGTTGGCCAGCCGGCTGGTGGCGGCTCCGGTCACCTCCGGACTGTGCGCGACCGGGCGGTCCAGCAGGTTGGACAGCCGGGCCGCCAGCGGAGCGGTGGTCAGCGAGGGCACGACGAGGCCCTTGGGCCGCCCGAGGTGGGTTACCAGCACCACCGCCGCCCGTCGGGCCACCAACTCCCGGATCGTGGGCAGGGCGGCTCTGATGCGAGCATCGTCGCGCACACCCCCGGAGTCGTCCAGGGGCACGTTGAAATCCACTCGGAGGAGCACCTTCGCCCCGTCAACCGGGGCCTCGTCGAGTCCCGCCTTGCGCTGCATTGCGAGGGCCTCGTCAGCTCGAAAGACGGGATGCGACCAGGAGGCAGAGGTCGACCACCCGGCAGGAGTAGCCCCACTCGTTGTCATACCAGGCGAGCACCTTTACCAGCCGGTCTCCGGACATGGCGGTGGTCGGGGCGTCCACGATGGATGAGTTCGAGTTGCCCGCGTAGTCGATGGATACCAGGGGTTCGTCCGCAACCGCCAGGATCCCCTTCAAGCTGCCTGCCGCGGCGGCGCGAAAGGCCTCGTTCACCTCCGTGACTCCCGTCGGCCTGCTCAAGGTTGCGGTCAGGTCCACCAGGGACACGTCCGGAGTCGGTACCCGGATCGCCAGGCCGTGGAACTTCCCCTGGAGCTCCGGCAGCACCAGCGCCGCCGCCTGCGCCGCTCCGGTCGAGGTGGGGATCATCGACAGCGCCGCCGCCCGGGCGCGGCGCAGATCCTTGTGGGGAGCATCCAGGAGCCGCTGGTCCGAGGTGTAGGAGTGGATCGTGGTCATGATTCCGTTTTCGATCCCGAAGGAGTCACTCAGCACCTTGGCCGCCGGGGCCAGGCAGTTGGTGGTGCAGGACGCGTTGGAGATGACATCGTGGCTGCGGGGGTCATAGCGGCCATCGTTGACCCCCATGACGATCGTGATGTCCTCGCCCTTGGCGGGCGCGGTGATGATGACCTTACGAGCGCCGGCGGGGTCGATGTGCCGCCGAGCCTTCTCCGCGGTGGTGAACAGGCCAGACGCCTCGATCACCACCTCCACTCCGAGCCGCCGCCAGGGCAGCTCGCCCGGTTCCGCCGCCGACAGGACCTCGATCTCCCGGCCGTCAACCACCAGCGAGTTGGCACCAATCTCGACCGTCCCCGGATACAGGCCAAGAACGGAATCGTGGCGCAGCAGGTGGCCCAGGACCTGGGGGCTGGTGATGTCGTTCACGGCCACCACTTCGATCTCGTCGCGCCCCCGCAACGCCCGCAGCACGTTCCGCCCGATCCTGCCGAAGCCGTTGATCCCAACCCTCACTGGCATGGCTGCTCTCCTCGCCCCGGCATGGGGCCCTGTTGCATCTGCAGTCGAGTATATGAATAGGGAGTTGGCCCGGTCCCCCTTCAAGCGGTCGCCGCAGTGACCCGGCGCCGTTCCGAGGAGCTGTGACCGGGCCACCGCCGAGCGGAGCTGGCGTCAGTCTGGCAGCTCCCGATGCCAACGGAGCGTCGATACCCCTTGGGTGGTCAGCCGGTCTCCCAACTCCTGACAGAGCGCCACCGAGCGATGGAATCCACCCGTGCAGCCCAGCGCCAGCCGCACCACCTGGCGCTTCTGGTCGGTCCAGGTCGGCATCTCATCCAGCACCAGCCGCTCGAACCTCTCCAGCAGGCGTTGCGCCAGCGGCTGCTGGAGAACGTAATCCCGGATCGTGGGATCAATGCCGGACAGCGGGCGCAGCGCCTCATCCCAATAGGGGTTGCGCAGCCCGCGGACGTCTCCGCACCAATCCAGGTCGAGGGGCACGCCATTCGGGTAGGCGAAGGACTCCAGCACCACGACCGGCTTCGCCCCCTGACCGACTCCCGCCGCCAGCAGGGAACTCACCCGACCGCGCAGCTGGGCCTCCCCTAACCGGGAGGTGTCGAGGATCACCCGCGCTCTGACTCGAAGGCCGCGCTGTCGCAGCAGGCTGGTCTTCATGATCTCTAGTCCTTGGTCCAGAGATTTTGCCCGCCCGTTTCGCAGGAGCCGCCCCAGAGACCGGCCCTCGGCGGACACGGTGCGCACCACCAATGACCACTCCGCCGATTCGGCGCCATGCGATGGCTCAGAACCCGACCACTGCTCGGTGCCATCCCATGCCCGGACTTCGTCGAAGCCGTGCGAGAGCTCGTCGGCGACCACTTCAACGCCGCTGCCGGGGGCGCCGAAGACCAGGGCTCGTCTCGGGTCTGCCGG
The DNA here is from genome assembly GCA_021802115.1 of bacterium. Next base: position 19,433 of record JAKABA010000048.1, read on the forward strand.
GCTGGGTGCCCTCAAGCTAAAGCAGCTCCTTGATCGCGGCCGCCACCGGGCGCGTGACCCCGGGCACCGCCACCAGCTCCTCCACGGTCGCATCCTTAATACCCGCCACCGACCCGAAGGCCTGCAGGAGCGCCCGCTTGCGCTTCGGCCCCAGCCCCGTCACCTCGTCCAGGCGGCTGCGGAGCCCGGCCTTCTGGCGCCGCGCCCGGTGTCGGGTGATGGCGAAGCGATGGGCCTCGTCGCGGATGCGTTGGACCAGGAAGAGTGCCGGGCTGCCCTGGGCCAGATGCAGGGGCTGGTCCGAGTCGATCCGATGCAGCTCCTCGAAACGCTTGGCGAGTCCGAAATGCGGAATCTGGTCCACCCCCAGGCGTTGCATGGCGCGATGAGCGGCGGCGAGCTGGCCGGCTCCCCCATCCACAATCACCAGATCCGGGACCACCCCCAGGCTGCCGTCGGCTTCGTCCGTGCCCCGCTGAGTGTGGCCGAAGCGGCGCTCGATGACCTCCTCCATGCTGGCGAAATCGTTCGGACCCTCCACCGTGCGGATCCCGAAGATCCGATAGTCGGAAACCTTGGGGGCGCCATCTTCGAAGACGACCATAGAGCCGACACTCTGCTGTCCCATGGTGTTGCTGATGTCGTAGCACTCCATGCGTACCGGGAGCCGGCCGAGCCCCAGCCGCACTCGGAGGTCCTCCAGCGCCGCGCGGCCCCGCTCGCGGTCGAAGTCCTGACTCACAACCGACTGGGCCAGCGCCGCTTCGGCGGTCTCCCCCGCCCGGGCCAGCAGCTGCCTCAAGCGCCCCCGGTGCGGCACCCGCAGGGACACCGCGCCGCCCCGGCGTTCCCCCAGATAGGTCCGCAGTACCTCGGAGGCCTCAGGCTCAACCGGGACCACGATCGCTCGGGGCAGGGTCGGAGCACTGCCGTAGAACTGCCCCAAGAAGGCGGAGAGGATCTCCGCCTTCGACAGGTCCTGAACCCCCTCCAAGGGGTGCTGGTCCATTCCCTGGACCCGCCCATCCCGGACCTTTAGGACCGCCGCCATCCCTTGCGAGGAGTTGGTGGCCAACCCGACCACATCGACCGCCGCCCCGATCCTGGGAGAGGTCACCTGCTCCTCAGATAGCTTGCGAACCGCGGTCAGCCGGTCCCGGAGCGAGGCCGCCAGCTCAAAGTCCAGCTCCTCGCTGGCCCTTTGCATCGCCGATTCGAGCCGCCGGGAGACTGACGCGGTGTGCCCCGACAAGAACTCGGCCGCGTCATCCAGCAGCCGCTCATAACCGGCAGCCGAGATCAGTCCTTCGCACGGGCCGGCACAGATCCCCAAGTGGAAGTCCAGGCAGACCCGACCGCGCCGGAACACCGGGTCCGAACAGCCCCTGAACGGCACCGCGGACCGCAGCTCCCGGACCGACCGACGAATCGCCTTGGCATCGGTGTAGGGGCCGAAATACCGGGCTCCGGAGTCCCCCAGGCGGCGGGTGAAGGTCGGCCTCGGATAAAGGCCGGGGTCCAGGCCGGAACGGGTGGCCGCGCCGGGAGTCGGCTTGGGGATCCGGAAGTAAAGGTAGTTCTTGTCGTCTCTAAGGCGGACATTGAAGCGCGGATGGTGGCGCTTGATCAGGGTGTTCTCGAGGATGAGCGCCTGCTGCTCGGTGCCGGTCGCCACCACCTCGAAATCGAAGGCCGACTCCACGAGCCGCCGCGTTCGCGCCGGGTGGGCGGCCACTGCGGTGAAGTAACTGCGCAGGCGGTCTCGCAGGCTGGCCGACTTGCCGACGTAGATCACCCTCCCGCGCTGGTCCTTGAAGATGTACACACCGGGGCTGCGGGGGGCGGCCCGGAGCCGCGCCCGTAGGAGCTCCGCCTGGCCGATCAGTGGTTGTGCCGACGCGCTCGCACCCTTCAGATCTGGCTCAGCTTGCTCCCGGGGCTGGGGAGGCGGCGCTGGGGTCTGGGCCACGAGCTCAGATTAGTGGATGCCGAGAACTCCGACCGCCATCCCCACCAGGAGCAGGAGGGCGAAGACCGCCAGCAGGGTGACCCCGAAGATGCAGGCTCCCCGCTGCCAACCCTGAAAGGTGGACGGGCGGTCGTCGGAGCCGTGCGGCCCGCGATCGGTCAAACCGCAACCTCCGCGGCCGGTGCCCGGTTCCGCCGCTTGGATGAGCGGTCGAGCAAGGGACGCAGAAACACCCCGGTCGGCGAGGTGCCCAGGGCGACCTCCTCAGGTGTGCCCTCGGCCACCAGCAATCCACCTCGGTCACCGCCCTCCGGGCCGAGCTCGATGATCCAGTCGGCGGACTTCAGCACGTCCAAATTGTGCTCTATGACAACCACGGTGTTGCCTTGATCCACCAACCGGTGCAGGACCTCCAACAACCGACTCACGTCCGCGAAGTGGAGTCCGGTGGTGGGCTCATCCAGGATGTAAAGGGTGTTGCCGGTTCCACGCCGCGAGAGCTCGGTAGCGAGCTTGACCCGCTGGGCTTCCCCGCCGCTCAACTGGGTCGCCGGTTGACCCAGGTGAACGTAGCCGAGCCCGACATCGCTCAGGGTCTGCAGCTTCCGACCGATGCTGGGCTGATTGCGAAACAGCTCCAGCGCCTCGGTGACCGACAAACCCAGCACGTCGGAGATGGAATGGCCCTTGAACCGCACCTCCAGGACCTCCTGGGTGTACCGACGACCCTTGCACACCTCGCAGGTGACGTAGATGTCCGGCAGGAAGTGCATCTCGATCTTGATCAGTCCGTCCCCCTCGCAGGCCTCGCACCGGCCCCCTCGGACATTGAACGAGAAGCGCCCGGGACGATAGCCCCGGACCCGCGCCTCGGGGAGCTGGGCGAAGAGGTCACGGATCGGCGTGAACAGGCCGGTGTAGGTGGCGGGATTGCTTCTGGGAGTTCGCCCGATTGGGGCCTGGTCCACGTCCACCACCTTGTCCAGCCGGTCCAGCCCCTCAATCCGGTCGTGCGCCGACGGCCGCTGCTTCGCCGCGTAGAAATGCTGCGCCAGGCGCCGGTACAGGATGTCGTTGACCAGGGTGCTCTTTCCCGAGCCGCTCACTCCCGCCACCCCCACCAGACATCCCAGCGGAATGCTCACATCGAGGTTCTTGAGGTTGTTGGCGCGAGCGCCGCGCACCATCAGGGATCCCGTGGGCCGACGCCGACGCGGGGGCACCGTGATCGCTCGCTCCCCCGTGAGAAATTGCCCAGTCACCGACTCCGGGACCGCCATCACCTCGTCCACCGTGCCGGCGGCCACGACCTCGCCACCGTGCTCGCCGGCCCCCGGGCCCATGTCGACCACGAAGTCGGCAGCCCGGATCGTCTCCTCGTCGTGCTCGACCACCACCACGGTGTTGCCGAGGTCGCGCAGTCGGAAAAGCGTCGCCAGCAGCTTGGCGTTGTCCCGTTGGTGGAGGCCGATGCTGGGCTCGTCCAGGATGTACAGCACCCCTGTCAACCGGCTCCCGATCTGG
>JAKABA010000289.1 GCA_021802115.1 bacterium
CGCTGTCCAGGTAGTCGTCCAGATGCACCGGGGCGGGCCCGGCGTACTGGTTGAGCTCCAGGATCTCCCGGGCCCGGTCGCGCCCGGCTCCGGTCACCAGGTACTGCAGGCTCTCCGCGAAGTCGCCACCGGCGTAGGTGCCGCGGATCCCCGTGGTCCCGCAGTAGCCCTCGGAGGTCAGGAAGTTGATAGCCTCGGAGGTCACCGACCAGGGCAGGCAGGCCCGTTCCGCCACGTCCCGTCCGAGGATGTTGCCGTTGAAGTACATGATCTTGAGGATCAGGTCGCAGACGAAGGAGAAGGGCAGGCGGAGCCCCGCCAGCGAGTCCGGCGCCGGCGGGCAGAAGCTCGGGGCACCTTTGAGCGGGGGGGCGGGGGCGTGCTGGGTCTGCTGGATTTCAGCTGCGGCTTGGGCGGTGTGTCTGGCGGGTGGTGGGTTCATGGTTGTCCTGCGAACGGTATGTTAAGGCTGTCGGCCTCTCAGCCCGGTTGCGGGGAGATCACGAGGCCATCATGAAGAAGAACGCGCGGGTGACCCGGAGTAACCAGGGTCGGGGGGCTGGTGTTTTTCGGGAACGGCGCCCGGCCTCCGTGCCACTCGGTCGTAGCCGGCCTCGGCGATCCCGGCGGGGAGTGCGCGGAGGTCGTGACAGGGAGCACGGGCCGCTGGAGGCAAGGGTTAGGGCAGGATGACTCATGGTCTGGTTGGAGCTGGCGGTCAGGTCGACAGTCAGACGACCTGCAGGTTCACTGCTCAGAGCGGGGACAGGACTCGTTGGCTCGGATGGTGTCTGTTCGGACAGCAACCCGGGCAGTGGAGCGACTCGCTCTCCCCGAACGCGAGTAGCGTGACCCCGTGCAGGGCAACAGCGGTGTCCGATCCGGTGACCGTCACGCGGTGACATGCCTCCGCTGATCGTCCCGGTGTTGGAGTTCGGGCCAGGGATTGGCACGTTCAGCCGCAGATGTAGGGTGGCCCGCTAGCTCCAAGAAGCGGTCGAGGAGCTAGTAACGGAGCTGGAGCCTATGGGCACCAGCGATGTCAGCGGTGTGTAGGGGACCGTGATCGTCACAGTGCAGGTGGTCGGGGAGCCAGCCGTGTTCGTCATGTGGCCAGTGGCGGCAGCCGTATCGACCGCCTGGGAGAAGGGACCGGCCGTAGCGGCTGCGGCTTGCACCAGCTTCGTTGGCAAGGGATTGGCGCTGTCAGTACAGTACGGTTGTGGAGATCCCCCGACGGGGGTGAAATTCGAACCGGCGATCTCCCAGCTTGCAGCTTCGCGCACGGCGTTCGTAATGGCCGATACCTCTAACACATACCAGACGCCGGAAAAGAGAGCCCAAAGGAGAAAGAAAAACAGAGGAGCCACCAGTGCAAACTCCACCATGGATGCACCGTGGCACCAGCGGCGCCCACCCTGGGACTTGGCTGGGTGTTGGCACTGGAGAGTCATGAGTCCGTCGCTTCCACGACGTAGTCGGAACTTGTGGCCTTGAGGGTGAGCGACACCGGGATGAATGGGGTCAGCGGCGTGAAGGCACACTTGACCGTCACGTACTCGTAGAATGAGCCTGAGGTCGGATAGGTATCGCTGTTAACGCCTGTTGGCCCGGACGCGGAAGTGCTTTGATTCTGAACCACGGTGACGGCGGAACACCCCAGTGGCGATCCCGCATAGGATCCCTTGACGACCGATGCTAGATTGGTGGCGCTGAAGGAGGTCGGGCCGCTGGTATTTGACGAATTGTCAGCGACATAAAGCGCTGCCTGTGCAGCTCCGTTGCTAGTCTCGATTCCCATGAAGTAGACACGGGCCAAGTCTATGCCCCCACCAATCAAGACGAGCAAGAGAGGGAGCACAAGAGCGAACTCTACGAACGCCTGAGCCCGCTGGCGGTAGTTCACGTACGGTAGAGTTGTGTGACGACTGACTCAGCTCCGCTGGTGCCAGCCGCGTTGGCGCAAGGCGGGTTTGGCCCGACCGGATCACACAAGAAGCCGCCGCCGACGAGGTTCGGGTTGGAAATGATCCTTGCTATACAGGGAGTGGAGGTCCCACTTGAACCGTAATTGCAGTCGTTAACAGCCCGCACATAGGCGTAGCCGACGATGCAGAGATCCCAGGCGCCCGCCGGTGACGGGGGTGTGAATCCGCTACCAGAACCGCACTGAGCGTTCGAGTACGCAGCCGGGCATGCAGTAGTAAACGGCCAGCTGTGGGACTTGTCCAAGCACGTGACGAAGGGTAGCAGGAACTTGCTCCCGGCTGCGATCGGGGTGAGCGCAGAATGCCTTACGCCTCCTCCTGCGTTGAACCAGCCAGGGACCTGTGGCGGTACAGGGTAGAAAGGTTGGTGCAGGTCACCCTTGAAGCTCGCATCAGTGTCCCCCGGGGCGTTGCAGGTGGCCTCGTTTTGGTAGCCGGTGCCGCCACCCTTGTTGTTGTAGTACATGACGTAGTAGCCGATCTTTGGCGTGCCTGTCGCCGACGTCCAAGGGGTCAAGCTCGGGGATGCGGAGAAACAGTCGTACCACACGGCGTACGGGGCCGCCGCTACTGGTAAGCCGAAGATCGAGGTCGCGTTGGCCGCTTGGCTCGCATGGGTGATGCCGAGCACGCCGAGGAAAGGCGTCGCGCTGGTGTTAGTGGCAAACACCTCTGCGCCATCGACGAGCATAGGCCCGGGATTCCCGAGGTCCGATGCTGTGCAGTAGCTGCCACCGAAGGGCAAACTCGTAGTCGGGAAGAACTGACACACGATACACTGATCGGGTCCTGGTGGAGGCACGGACGCTGATAGGGTCGTCGCGCACAGGGACGCGTCGGAGCCGGTGGAGCCCGTAACCAAGAAGCCGGTGAAGGCATGGGCCGCAGTCGGACCCGCGCTGCTGGCGTCGAGCACGTTCTGAACGGTTGACGTCACCGTGGCCAGAGGAAACGGTGCTGCGCCAGAGCTTGCCTGGAAGTCGGCCGACAACATCCTCGCCCCGGTCTGGCTGGCGGTGTCAGCGGCCCCCTGCAAGGTTGTTCGGTTCATGTAGCTGAGGCCAGCGTCCAGCCCCAAGCCAACCATACCGACGATCACGACGGCGCCGATCGCTACGAGCACCATGATCTGTCCGGCCTGCCCCGGTCGCCTCGGACGGACCGAGCGTCGAGAATCGGCCTTGGGGGTGAGGTGGAGCGCTGGCTCAAACCTTCTCGGGGAGGTGCCTGACGCTGTGTCGGGACCGGCCGGGTGCCGTCCACGAGTTGAAGGCAGCACCAAGCAGAGTCGCTCTACGGGCCCGAGACAACGAATGAGCCGTTGCCCGGAGGCAGCGCTGGTGAGTGCTGCTGGCGTCGACCGTCTGCCCGTGACGGCCACCTGTGTGACTGGCCCCGGATGGACCTTGGCGACTGAACGTCTCATGTTTTGCATACCTCCAGTGCCATTATCGGCAGAACGGCCGCCGCCGCCACGGTTGTCATGAAGTTGTTGCGCCCACCACGGCCACGGGGCTGAGGTGGGCCTGCGTCTGGAACAGCATCGGGGAGATCACAGCCTGCCCCTGGAGTGAAGGGGGCAGTCGGCCGCAAAGCGGAGGCATGACGAGGCGCCCTCAGGGGAGCGGCGCGGTGTGAGCGCGCAGGAGCACCACGGTCGTGCGACTCGAGCCGGGTGTTGGCCGGTCCGGGGTTCAGGGTCATGCTGCTAGTCGTCCAGCAAACATGTGTAGGCCCCTTCCATCTGACACCAGCACCGCCGCGGTGCTCGCGGGAAGGGGGATGCTAGAGGGCTGGTTCCCGCCCGGCACCTGGTCGATGTGTGCCACTGATCGCGGCGCGGGCCAAGGTGCCCCAGAGGACCACTACCTATCGCAGTAAGGGCACAGCCTGTTGCCAGTGTCTGACCAGTGCGGTTGGATGACACCATGAACAGGGAACGCCTGGACAGCACTGGCTATTCGTATGGGCCGGTGACGAAATAGTCAGCCTCGGTGGGGGATGTGGGAGTCGACCCCTGGTATCGGGCGGATCTGAGGCAGGCGCCCATAGCAAAGGGCAGACCTGAGCTGCGGAGCGCCTGGGGGGCGTTGGCCGCACCCGATCACGGTTCGAGGATGTAGCGGGGCCCCCCAGCCAGGTTTCCAGCCAGGTCCATGCCCGCCGATCCTTTCTTGGCTGGCAGGGCGGCTGGCGGCTTGGCCCGACACAGAGTTTGGCTTCGAGGGGTCGTGTCCATCCGGAGTGTGCTGGTGTTGCCCGATGGCCGCATGCTGCGGTTTGACCTCCTCGGAAGTCAGAGGCTATACTTAGCCCAACCTGGCTCGGCCAGGCGTTTTTGTCTTGGGAGTCCTAAGATGCCTGCCACCATCATCACCCTCCAGTGCGGCGAGTGCCGCGAGCGCAACTACACTACCCAGAAGAACAAGCGCAACGACCCGGACCGGCTGGAGCTGCGCAAGTACTGCCGCCGGTGCCGCCGTCA
>JAKABA010000290.1 GCA_021802115.1 bacterium
GATTCTGGAGTTGGGCCAGCAGCTTATGGCAGGCTTGTTCCCGAACTCTTCAGAGCGTGGCCGGACCTACGAGCACAACCAGCGCGACTGTCGCCATCTGGCCACTCACACCTTCAGCGGCCGTACCCTGTTCGTGACCCTCGACCGACGGCTCCGCAAGAAGGCAGACCTCGCGCACTCGGCCTTCCAGATCGAAATCGCGACTCCTGAGGAAGCCGTGGAGCGTGTCACTTCCTCCGAGCCAGCCATTGCCACATTCCACTCGACTCCGGTCGCCCGCGCGTACCGGGCGGAGGATGAGGGCGAGGTGCGGGCCCTTCTAGCGGACCTAAAGGATGACTATCCCGACTTCGACGGCTGGTTGACGAAAACGCTGCGAGGGGCGTCCCCTGGGACGATCAGCGTGGGCATCATCGACGGGCGGTTGGCCGGCGTGGCCATCTGGAAGTACCGAGACTCAGAGAGCAGAGCGGTCAAGCTGTCCGCGTTTAGGGTCGCCGAGCCCGTGCGCAATTCGGGCCTCGGGGGACACCTCCTCTTCCACGCTGTGCGCGCGTGGGTGGAAGCCGGCTGTACGGTGGCCTACGTCACTATGCCCTCGTCGCGCCCCGAACTGGTTCAATTCTTCTCTCGAATGGGCTTCCTGATCCAAGGCGTGTCCCCAAGTCGGTACCACGACGGCCAAGGCGAAGTCGTCATGGGCAAGCTTCTTCTGCGCAAGCGCATCGATGAATCCAACATAGGTGCATTTGTGCGCCAGGACCTGCCGTCCATCTTTGGGCGACCCCCACCGAGCACCAGCGCTGTCGCCCAGGACACTAGTTGGCTCTTGCCACCACGGGTGCGGTATCCAACGGGGCGCGTGGAGCCCACTGGAGCAATCGTCTTGGAGGAGGATGGCGGTGAGCACTTGGTCCGGCGAATGTCGCCATTCGACCTCGAGACTCTCTTCTATCCCCTTCGTGTGGCTCTCCCTTCCCGTCGGTCGCTGCTTGTCCCGATTCGGCAGGAATGGGCCGACAGAATGCTCGACTACCCCGGTAAGCAACCCGGACTGTTCTCGGAGAATGAAGCCGATAGCCTCCTAATACGGAGCGAGAACGTTTACTACTGCTTCCCCAGGTGTGAAGCTGAGGTCGTCTCGAAGCCACGGATTCTCTTCTACGTGGGTGCGCCAGTTAGCGCGCTGGTGGGTGAGGCAATAGTGGTCCAGTCCTCTGTCGACTATCCTGAGGTCCTCTTCGGGATCTACGGCGGGCTCGGCATCTATGAGATACCCCAAATCGAACGGCACACCGTTCCCTCTGGTCCTCGGGCCGGCCAAGCGCTGGCGATCAGGTTTGGGTTCTACGTCCCCTTCGCCACCCAGGTGAGTCTCTTGCAGTTGCGCCGTCAGATGAATTCAGCTAGATTTGCTCCGCAGGGACTGCACCCGATCGGTGTCTCCATGTATGAAGCACTTCGTTCCCTAGGAGGCCTTGAATGGTGACTGAAGTTCTCATGGCAATCCGGCCACGCTATGCTGAAGCCATTCTGGCGGGTTCCAAGCAGTACGAGGTCCGCCGGAACCGGCCCGGGTTCAGCTGCGGATCACGGGTATGGATTTACTCAACCAAACCGATCGGAGCGGTCGTCGGCCACTTCCTAGCCGGTGAGGTCATCCTCGATAGCCCCGCGGCGATCTGGCTCAAGTTTCACGATCGGCTAGCGATTTCACAAGAGGACCTTGACCAATATCTTGCCGGCTCAAGTACTGCAACAGCGATCGAAGTGCTAGACCCGTTCCGTTTGGGCGAATGCGTCCGGCTTGAGACGGCTGCAGCAATCCCCCAAGCGTATCGCTACCTCCGAGACACGGGCGCCGATCGGGAATTAAAGAAACGGCTGGTGACAAGTCTCGGCAAGCCTTGACCTGGACCGCATTTTGTCTCCACCCTCCGGCTAAACCCACCCTTGACGAGGAACAGGACTTGTGGGGGACCCCGGTTGTCAGTCCAGGAGCGCGCGCTGGCATTATGCGGGCCGTCTCGACCGATACTCAGACATCAGCGCTCCTAGCTGTTCCCCCGCGCGCCTTCTCTCGTCCGCCCACGTTCCAGAGGCTAGAGGCTCGCTCTGGCTATTGAGTGCAGTCGGCATTAGCTCTTGGACGGGAACCCCGAGTCGGCTTCGGAAGGCCTCGGCGTAGGCGAGGGGGCTGGTCCAGTCGCGGGCCAGATCGTGCCAGACTGCGATGGGGTCGGCTGCGGTCCCGTCTTGGCGTGCAGCAGCACAGCCGGCGGTGAGAACGTTGTGGATGAGCGTGACGAAGCGGCTCCGGACCCCGGCCTCCCATTGCGCCTGGCTCGCGCGCTCGATTGCCAGGCGGCGCGCCTGACGGGAAGCGAGTGCCTCTGCGGCCAGCTGCCGGGCTAGGGATTCAGCTTCGCCAATCGAGATTGGTGGACCGAGGGTGTCGATCTCAGCGAGCGTGTGGACTGGTTCGGGTGGGATACGGTCCGCCCGAACTGCGGCTATGGGCCCATCTCCCGAGATGACGAGCGCGGAGTCCTGCGGGCTGCGGAGGGCGCCGTGCTGCGCCAGCATCTGGGTCAGACGGGGATGGCCGTAGGTGGCGAGTGCGACCCAGCCTTCGGCGTCCCGTGACGCACGGGCTGGATCCCACGTGACCGGCCGTGAGGGCTCATCGAGCGGGGCTGCAAACCGGTCACGGACCACATCGCTGAGGTCGCGTAGGGTCACCGGGGTCGGCCCTCGAGGAGGCACCGGAAACGGGTCCTCTACGGAGAGATCGATGCCGCTATCCCGGAGGTCATCGATCTGGTGAACCAGGTCCTGCAGCACTCGGGCCTGAGCCGCAGCGCGCTCGCTCCGCGGCGCTGAGAACACCTTGCGGAATGCCTGCTCGGTGGCCCCCAGGATCGGCTGCAGCGTCCCCAACAACTCGTGGAAGTCGTCGATTCGCTCCGCCAGGGCGGCGTAGACCGCCTGCTCCACGGTCCCGGGAATGAAGTAGTTGCGGACTTCCACCCGGTCTCGGACTTGTCCCAACCGGTCAATTCGGCCGATACGCTGCTCCACCCGCATCGGGTTCCAGGGCATGTCGTAGTTGATGAGGTAGCTGGCCGCCTGGAGGTTCAACCCCTCGCTGGCCGCGTCGGTGGCCAGCAGCACCGTCACCTGCCCGGATCGAACAGCGTCCACCAGGTCGCGCTTGCTGATCGGGACCCACCCTTCAGGATCTCGGAACACCTGGCCCCCGTCCCCGGTGAAGGTGGCCAGCTGGGAGCGGTAGGCGTGGACCAGGCTGTCACGCAGATGGTCTAGCGTGTCGGTGAACTGGGTGAAGACGATGGTCGAGTGCCCGGCGGAGCGAGCCACGTCGAGGTCCTGGCGGAGACGGTCGAGCTTGGAATCAGGTACGGTCGCCACAGCCGCGGCGAAGCGCTCCATCTCCGCCAGCTCCGCGGCAGTGAGAGGGAGAGCCTGGACTTGGTCCACCGCCCGACCTGCTCCCGGCCCCCCGGGGGCCTCGTCCTCCACCGCCTCCGCCTCCTCAACGAGATCGTCCTCGAGCTCCAGCTGCTCGGCCCGCAGGCGCCTCTTGAGAGTCCGTTCGATGGCCGCCCACGAGGAGGTGAGACGCCGACGATAGACGGTCAGCACGAAGCCGGCTCCGCGCCGGCTCCCATGCGCTGCCATGAGCCGGTCGATCAGGTCGTCCAAGCTGTCGTAGAGAGCCTGCTCCTCTGGGGTGAAGGAGATGAAGACCGACTCCACCTTGCGCTCGGCGAGGTTCTCCTTGAGCAAGCCGAGATCTCGATACCGCCGCAGGGTCTCGCGCGAGTGGCGCGTGACATGCTGGCCGACCGGGCTTTGCATCCGCAGCCAGCTGCGCAAAGCGGATCTGCCCTCGGGGCCGAGGTTGGCCACGAGCTCTTCCGGAGGTTCGGCCCCGGTGCCGAAGCGGGTCATGAGTGTCGCCTGGACTGGGCCCAAACGGGCACGGATGTCAGCTAGCACCGCCTCCTCGGCAGGGCCCAAGGGTAGCCGCGGCGTCTGCTGGAGCATGCTCTCCAGCCACCTCCAGGCAGTGGCCGCATCGTCCGCCTTGGCCAGCTCTGCGAAGTAGCGCTGGAACGCCTCCGGGTGAGCCAACGGGCCGGTGCAGCCTGCCAAGCGGACCAGGTCGACCAGCTCTACCGGGCTGATCTGCATCGGAGTGGCTGTGAGGAGCCACAGGGCTCGCGCCGCTCCTCGATCGCGGACCTGGTCCAGCAGTTGGAGGAGGCGGCTTGGCCGATAGCGGGTGTCGCCACCGTGCTGACGGCGGGCGTGGTGGGCCTCGTCCACCACCAAGAGGTCATAGGGTGCGGCCTCCAGGACCAGCCGCTGCTGCTCCGGGCGCCGGGCCAGGTGGCTGGACGCAATCAGTATCGGATGGAGAGTGTAGGGATTGTCCCCG
>JAKABA010000291.1 GCA_021802115.1 bacterium
GGAGCCGGCCCGACCGGATGCCATGCCCCAGGTCGCCTACTTCTCCCCCGAGTTCGGGGTGAGCGCTGACATCCCCCAGTACTCCGGGGGGTTGGGGGTGCTTGCCGGCGACTACCTGCGCGTGTGCGCGGACGAGGGGCGGCCTCTTTTGGGGGTTGGCCTCTTCTACCACTACGGCTACTTTCGCCAGCTCCTCGACCGCGAGGGCTGGCAGCAGGAGAGCTATCGGGAGATGGAGCCCGCTGAGATGGGGCTGCGCCGGGTCTCCGACCGTCCGCTCGAGCTGCCGCTGGAGGAGCGCACGATCCGAGCGACCGTGTGGCGTCAGCAGGTGGGGAGTGTGCCGCTGTACCTGATGGACACGACCTCGGCTCCCAACGACCCCGACCTGGCACGGGTCACCGACCGCCTCTACGGAGGCGAGCTCGAGCACCGCCTGCAGCAGGAGATCCTGCTCGGCATGGGGGGCATTCGGGCGCTGGGGCTGGCGGGGGAGTCTCCGACCCTGTTCCACAGCAACGAGGGGCATGCCGGGTTTCTGGCCCTGGAGAGGATCCGGCAGCTGGTCGCCCAGCACGGGCTGACCTTCGCCGAGGCGATCGAGGCCGCCCGCGCGGCCACCGTGTTCACGACCCACACCCCGGTGCCGGCCGGGATCGATCGCTTCCCCGTGGAGCTGATGAGCCGTTACTTCCGCCGCTATTGCGAGGAGATGAACATCGGTCTCGAGACCCTGATGGGTCTGGGGCACTTCCCGGGGGAGCCCGTCGACGCCCCCTTCAACATGGCGGTCCTGGGGTTGCGCATGTCGGGGCATGCCAATGCGGTCTCCCACCTCCACCGCCGGGTCAGCCAGCGAATGTTCCATGGGCTCTGGCCGGACCTCTTCGAGAGCGAGGTGCCCATCCAGGCGGTCACCAATGGGGTCCACGCCCGCCACTGGGTGTCGCCCGAGATGGGCCACCTCCTGGAGAGGTACCTCGGGCCGCGCTGGGATGTCCACAGCTCCGTCCGCTGGGACCGGCTCCAGGCCGTGTCCCCGCAGGAGATCTGGGAGGCCAGGCGTCCCGGCCGACAGCGACTCGTGCAGGAGGTTCGCCGCCGGCTGCGGGCGGCGGAGCGCGCCCGCGGGGTGCCCGACGAGGAGCTGGCGTGGACGGATTCGGCGCTCAGCGAGGACGCCCTCACGATCGGGTTCGCACGCCGGGTGGCCGAGTACAAGCGGGGGGCCCTGCTCTTCTCCCAGCCGGAGCGGCTCAAGGCACTCCTGCTGGATCCCCGACAGCCGGTTCAGCTGGTCATCGCCGGCAAGGCTCACCCGCGAGACGAGCAGGGCAAGCACATCATCCAGGCGCTTTCCCGGGCGGCCCGTGACCCGGAGCTGCGGGGTCACCTGGTCTTCATCGAGGACTACGACATCGCGGTGGGGCGGATGCTCTACCAGGGCTCGGACGTCTGGCTCAACACTCCGAGGCGTCCCATGGAGGCCTGTGGAACCTCAGGGCAGAAGGCAGCTCTGAACGGCGCCCTCAACTGCTCGATCCTCGACGGCTGGTGGGACGAGTGCTACCGCAGCGACAATGGGTTCGCGCTGCCGTCGTTCGAGGAGGTTGGGGACCCCGGCGAGCGCGACCGGCTGGAGGCGGAGGCGCTCTTCCAGATCCTGGAGCAGCAGGTGGTTCCGGCCTTCTTCGACCGCGGCGAAGCGGGCCTCCCGGAACGCTGGCTGGAGATGGTCGGGCGTTCGCTCCAGACCGTCATTCCCAGGGTCTTGGGCTCGCGCATGGTGGCGGATTACGTGCGGCTGCTGTATCAGCCGGCGGCGGCGGCGGCGGCGCTGGCCGCCGTCCACAACCATCAGGGCGCCCGCCAGGCGGTCGCCTTCTCCCGCCGCGTCAGGGAGTGCTGGCCCCGGGTCCGGGCCACCGCCCGCGGGATCCCGCCCCAGGGCCTGGCGCGAGGGCTGAACTACGGGGATGAGCGCGTGGTGGAGGCGATGGTCGAGCTCGACGGGCTGCTGCCCCACGAGGTGGAGGTCCACCTGCTGCACGGTCCGGTCGGCGCGGACGGGCAGCTGGTCGCCCCCCACACCGAGGCGATGGAGGTCGATGAGCTCACCTCCAACGGGCATCACCGCTACGTCGGTCGGATGGCGCTGGCCACCCGCGGTCCCTACGGATTCACGGTCCGGGTGATGCCGCGCCGGCTGAATCGCGACGCCCCCCCACCGGAGATTCCGGTCACGTTCGCTGCCCCGCAGCGCTTTTTGCGGTGAGGACACCGGGGGAGGCCAAATCGACCTGGGGAGTGACCGCGCCCGGGGGGGCCCCACCCGGCCGCGAGGACGTCGAGCTCTACACCCGCACCTTCCAAACCCTGCTGCGTTCGTCGGGGGAGGTCCCGCTGCGGGCGCTGGAGCGCGTCCACCTGGGGATGCGTTCATCGCTTCACCCCCTCGGCGAGGCCTCGGTCCTGGACAGCGGAGCGCTGCTCTACTCGCTGCACCGGCTGCCGCCGGTGACGCTGGGTTTGCGCCGGGTGCTGCTGGGGCAGTCCCCGGATCAGCTGCTCCAGACCGGCAGCGGCTGGGAGCCGGTGACCGCTCCGGGCCGGCGGCGGCGGTGGTGGTGGGACCCCGGTTCGGGCACCCTGGCGGTGGCTCTGGCGAGCAGCTCTGACCTGGACGACCTGGTGCCGACGCTGGTCGCTCTGCAGATCGAGTGGAACAAGGCCCACCGCCTCCTCGGCGAGGGCCAGCCCGGTGGGGGCCGGGATCCCCGCGATCGCCTGGGGGTGGGACCCGATGACTGGAGCCGCCTCGAGGCTCTGTTCGGCAGTCGTCTCCTGGAATTCGTGGAGACCGTTGCCGCCCGTCCCCTCGACCTTCGGGTCAGGCTGCTCGGCGGGTCGCAGGTGGGCTTTGCCAGGGCGACCAGGGAGTGGTGGGGACCTATTGGGGAGGTGCTGACCCGGCAGGGGCTGCGGGATCGTCCGGTCTATTTCGTGAGCAGCAACGCCCACTGTCTGGTGAATCTGCTCTCCGGGGTGGCCCGGCGGCGACGGCAGGAGGTGGTGCGCTGGGTGCAGGCATCCCACCAGCCCGAGCTCGAGGCGCTGGTCGCCCGGCGCCAGCGGGGTGACCAGATCTCGGAGGAGAACTTTCTCTACTATGCCGCCAGGCTGTGGTTCGACGCCCACCCCAAGGCGAGGGCGGACCGTACCGAGGAGGAGAGCCAGGAGGGCATCCATCACGTCGAGGCTCGCTCCGGCACCGACGTGGCGGCGCAGGTGATGGTGCTGGACCACCTGCGTCCCGACCAGCTGGATCCCCGGCTGGGCGCCGTTGACGCGGCCGCGCTGGCGGCGGCGCCGGAGGTGGTGATCAACATCCAGTACCCGCTGGGGCTGGGCGCGTACCACATACTCCGACAGGTGATGGAGGCGACCGACCGGGTCGCCGGCGTGTACATCCTGGGCAAGGCCGCCACCCTCAACGCCGACGTCGGCGACGTGATGATCTCGGACGTGGTCCACGACGAGCACAGTGGCAACACCTACTGGCTCGAGAACTGCTTCAGCTTTGCCGAGGTGGCCCCGTTTGTGACCTCACGCTCGGTCCTCGACCGCCAGCGGGCGGTTTCGGTGCGCAGCACCTTCCTCCAGAACCGCGCCTACCTTGACTTCTACTACCGCGACGCCTACACGGTGGTGGAGATGGAGGCTGGGCCGTATCTGGGCGCCGTCTACGAGGCCGGCGATCCCTCCCGCTACCCCACCGATCGGCAGGTGGACCTGACCCGCCCGGCGATGGAGGTGGGGCTTATCCACTATGCGTCCGACACCCCCTACACCCAGGCGCGGACCCTGGGAGCGCGGGGTCTGCGATTCGAGGGGATGGAGGGAACCTACGCCGGGGCGCTGGCGATAGCCGCCCGGATCCTGCAGCGGGCGGGGGCCGTGGCCGCCCCAGGGACGGATCCGTGACCAGGTTGGCCCAGGAGCGCTGCCAGGTCTGTCACCAGGGCACGCCGCCCCTGCCGGAGGCGGAGGTCGGCGTGCTGCTGGGGCAGGTCGGGGACGGCTGGACCAGGTCAGGCTCCAGCCTTCGGCGCCACATCCCGACCCACGACTTCGCCGAGGCCTTCTCGGTGGCGACCCGGATCGCGCTGCTGGCGGAGCATGAGGGCCATCATCCCGAGCTGCTCATCGGCTGGGGACATTTGGAGGTGGAGCTGACCACGCACGCCGCCGGCGGGCTGACCCGGAACGACTTCATCATGGCCGCCAAGATAGACCGCCTCCTTGGGCCCGCCGGCAGTGGCTCCTCGTAAGCGGGTACCTCTGGGCGGCGCCGCCGCCCGCCCACTCGGTTGAGCAAGAGCGCGGTGCTGGTGAACCCCTCGCGGGTTCCCAGGCGGCTCGCCCTGCGCCCCCAACTGCAGCAACTGCTCCGGCAGTCCG
>JAKABA010000292.1 GCA_021802115.1 bacterium
CGGTGGGCGGCCCCGGAGCCCCGTTCGCGGAGGGCGCCTCGGCCACCCCCGGCCCGGGGGGCGGGGGCGCGGCCGGCGGTGGAGCCGCCACTGGGGAGGCGGGCGGGGGGGCGGCGGCATCGACCGGGACCGGGGTGATCTCCGCGATCGGGGTGCCGACGGCGACAGTGGTACCGGGCTCGACCAGGATCCTGCGCACCTCACCCCCGACCGGGGCCGGGACCTCCGCGTCCACCTTGTCGGTCTGGATGTCCACCAGGGTGTCGCCGGCGGCGATCGTCTCGCCGACCCGCCGGCGCCAGGCCCCGATGATCCCCTCCGTCAGGGACTCCCCGAGGGCGGGCAGCGTCACCGTGACGGTGGGGCCGGCCACGGGGGGGGGATCGCCGGCCGCGTCGGGTGTCGGAGCCGGGGCGGCCACCAGCGGAGGGGTGGGCCGGTCCACGGCGGGGACCGCGTCCCCGACCTCGATCTCGGCCAGCGCGTCGCCGACGGTGACCACCTGGCCCTCCACCGCCAGGATCCGGGACAGGCGCCCCCCGCCGGGAGCGGGGATCTCGGCGTCGACCTTGTCGGTCTGGATCTCGACCAAGGTCTCGCCCGGCGCCACCGCGTCGCCGACGCGCTTGCGCCATGTGCCGACCGTCCCCTCTGTCACCGACTCGCCCATCGCAGGCAGCACGACTGACAGGGTCTGGTCGGGCACCTCACCTCCTCGGGTGGCGGCCAGGGCGCTCCGGGATCGAGGGGATCGGCGGGCGGAGCCATTCCAAACTGGCCTGGTTGCCCTTCGATTCTAAGGGAGTGGCTCTCGGCGTCGATGCCCCTCTTGACGTTTCAGCCGTCATGCCCCAACATGTTGCGTTCGGGACTCCCTCGCACCGCAAGATATAGTCTTCAACCCACATGGGCCCGGCGCCCCTCATCGCCGCTATCGTCATCCCTAGGAGGAAACGCCCATGGACCAGCCGACCTTCGACCCCGCCCCCACCCCTGAGTCAGCGCGACCGGGCGCCACCGATGACCTGGCCTGGGAGGACGACGCCCGGCCTGCCGCCCAGAACGGGGCCATCGCGCCCGAGGGTGGGGAGCGTGGGCTGCGGGTCGAGCGGCGGTTCAGCCGGCCCGGGGTTCACCCCTTCGACGAGATCGAGTGGGAGAGGCGCACCGCCAGCATCGCCAATGAGAAGGGCGAGGCGGTGTTCGTGCAGGAGGGCGTCGAGGTCCCCCGGAGTTGGTCCCAGCTGGCCGCCAACGTGGTCGTCTCCAAGTACTTCCGCGGCCACGTGGGCCACCCCGACCGGGAGACCAGCATCCGGCAGCTGATCGGTCGGGTGGCCGACACCATCCGGGACTGGGGCCGGGCCGGCGGCTACTTCGCCACCCCCGCCGACCTGGAGGCCTTCCACGCCGAGCTCTGCGCGATCCTGGTCAACCAGGTGGCCTCCTTCAACAGCCCGGTCTGGTTCAACCTCGGCGCCGAGGCCCATCCCCAGGTATCGGCCTGCTTCATCAACTCCGTCGACGACACCATGACCTCGATCCTGACCCTGGCCAAGACCGAGGGGATGCTCTTCAAGTACGGGTCCGGCACCGGCTCCAACCTCTCCAGCATTCGCTCGTCGACGGAGCGCCTCGGGGGCGGTGGGACCGCCAGCGGACCGGTCTCCTTCATGAAGGGCTTCGACGCCTTCGCCGGGGTCATCAAGTCCGGGGGCACGACGCGGCGGGCGGCCAAGATGGTGATCCTCAACGCCGACCACCCCGACATCGTGGAGTTCATCAACTGCAAGGTCAACGAGGAGCGCAAGGCCTGGGCCCTGATCGAGGCCGGGTACGACGGCTCCTTCACCGGGGAAGCCTACGGCTCGGTCTTCTTCCAGAACTCCAACAACTCCGTGCGCGTCACCGACGAGTTCATGCGGGCGGTGCTGGACGACCGGGAGTGGCAGACCCACGCCGTCACCGACCCGCAGCGGGTGATGGGCACCTACCGGGCCCGGGACCTCATGCGCCAGATCGCCGAGGGGGCCTGGGCCTGCGGGGACCCGGGGCTGCAGTTCGACACCACCATAAACGAGTGGCACACCTCGCCGGTCAGCGGACGCATCAACGCCAGCAACCCCTGCTCGGAATACATGTACCTGGATGACAGCGCCTGCAACCTGGCCAGCCTCAACCTGATGAAGTTCCTGGGCGAGAACGGCGAGATCGACATCCCCCGCTACCGGCACACCGTCCACATCGTCCTGACGGCCATGGAGATCCTGGTCGACAACGCGAGCTACCCGACGGAGAAGATCACCGCCAACAGCAAGCGCTTCCGCCCTCTGGGCTTGGGCTACGCCAACCTGGGGGCCCTCTTGATGGCCTCCGGGCTGCCCTACGACAGCCCCCACGGGCGGGACGTGGCGGCGGCCATGACCGCCGTTCTCTGCGGGGAGGCGTACGCCCAGTCGGCGCGCATCGCCAAGGAGGTCGGCCCCTTCGCCGGCTTCGCCGAGAACCGTCAGCCCATGCTGCGGGTGATGGAGAAGCACCGGGAGGCAGCCTACCGTATCCCGGCCGAGCACGTGCCCGCGCCCCTGCTGGCGGCGGCCCGACACGCCTGGGACGACGCCCATGAGCTGGGAGCCGTGCACGGGTACCGCAACGGGCAGGCCACCGTCCTGGCCCCCACCGGCACCATCGGCTTCATGCTCGACTGCGACACCACCGGGGTGGAGCCGGACATCGCCCTGGTGAAGTACAAGAAGCTGGTGGGCGGCGGCCTGCTCAAGATCGTGAACAACACGGTGCCCCAGGCACTGCGCGTCCTGGGCTACGGGCCCCAGGCCATCAACGACATCGTGGCCTACATCGACGCCCACGACACCATCGAGGGTGCGCCCCAGCTGCGGGTTGAGGACCTGCCGGTCTTCGACTGTGCCTTCCAGCCTGCCAATGGCACCCGCTCCATCTCCTGGCACGGGCACGTGCGGATGATGGCCGCTGTCCAACCTTTCATCTCCGGCGCCATCAGCAAGACGGTCAACCTGCCGCAGGACGCCACCCCCGAGGACATCGAGCTGGCCTACATCGATGCCTGGCGCAGCGGCCTGAAGGCGATCGCCGTCTACCGGGACGGCAGCAAGCGCAGCCAGCCGCTCTCCACCAGCAAGAAGCAGGCGACCTTCAACGGCCAGGAGGCGGAGGTGCCGGCGGCCGTGGCCCGTCCAGCCCGGCACCGGCTACCCTCGGAGCGCCACGCCATCACCCACAAGTTCGAGATCCAGGGCCACGAGGGCTACCTCATCGTCGGCCTCTACGAGGACGGGACGCCGGGTGAGATCTTCCTCAAGATGGCCAAGGAGGGCTCGACCCTCAGCGGCATGATGGACTCCTTCGCGACGGCCATCTCGCTCGCCCTCCAGTACGGCGTGCCCCTGCGTCTCTTCTGCGACAAGTTCTCCCACACCCGCTTCGAGCCTGCCGGCTACACCGGCAACCGCGAGATCCCCATCGCCAAGTCGATCGTGGACTACATCTTCCGCTGGTTGGCCGCACGCTTCCTGCCCTTGGAGGAGCGCGAGGCGCTCGGGGTGCTGACGCGAGACCCGGTCTCTGCCGAGGCGACCCCGGCGCTGGGCGGTCCGCCGGCACCGGCTGGGCTGGTGGCGCTTGGACCCGCCGCCGCGCCCGTCGGCACGGCGGCGCCCACCCACGTGCCGGGCAAGCAGCACGTCGCCGGCCAGGCCTTCTGGAACCAGGAGGACGCACCGTCATGTGCCGACTGCGGGGCGCTCATGGTGCGCAGCGGAGCCTGCTACAAGTGCATGAACTGCGGAGCCACGTCTGGCTGCTCCTGATGGGAGGGTCTGGCGAATAATCGCGAGAACGCTCGCGACTTTCGCGAAGCAGACGCCCGGAGAGCAATCTCCGGGCGTTTTGCCGTTTTCTGGACTCCTGGAAGTGAAAATCAGGGCCTGAAGAAACGAAGAACGCGCCCCGGGGCGGCGGTCAGGCCGGCCGCAGGACGCGCTTGATCCAGGAAGATTGGGTCCTGGTCGCTGGAAGGGTCGCAGAGGCCCTTACGGCGCCCGGGAATCCTCCGCCACCGCCGGCTCCTCGAGGAGGGTGGAGCCCGGGTCGAGGACCACGGCCACCGGGGAGCTCCGTCGCGGCAGGAGCCGGTGCTTGCGCAGGATGGCCGCAGCCGCCCTGGCGGCGTCCTCCTCTCGCTTCATCCAGAGGTGGAGGTTGTGGGCGCCCCACATGAAGGTGACCAGCAGCGCCACGTTGGGGATGTGCCGGTAGTGGAACTGGCCCTTGGTGAGGCCGATCACGTCCGGGTTCTTGAAGCTGGAGAAGCCCCGCTCCACGTTGGTGCGCTTGGCGTACTTCTCCTCCCACTCGGGACTGCCCCAGAAGGGGAACTGGAAGATGCTCGGGATCTCCTCGGCCCTCAGGGTGGCGG
>JAKABA010000293.1 GCA_021802115.1 bacterium
GGCCCATCTGCTCGGGGTTGAGCTCGCGGTAGCTCTCCTGCTGCCACCCCTCCCCATCCAGATGCTGGCGGAAGTACCCGTAGTGATAGAAGAGACCGACCCCGAGCAGCGGGCGGCCCTCATCGGCACAGACCCGCAGGTAGTCGCCGGCGAGCACCCCCAGGCCGCCTGAGTACTGGGGGATACCGGCGCTGACTCCGAATTCAGGGGAGAAGTAGGCGACCTGGGGCATGGCGTCCGGCTGGACCGGCTCGGCCTCCTCCGCCCCCACCGCCACCTCGAAGCGTTCCAGTGCGCGCACGGGGACAACTTAGCGATCTCCCGGCAGTCTCCGCCAACCGGAGCGCGGTGGACCTCGGCGGAAGCCACTGTCTTGTCGGAGCAACCGCTCCGCGGCCGGGAGCTCCGTCACCACCCAGCTCGCGTCGAGCTAAGATCTGGGCAGGTCGAGCTCACATGGATCATCTTGGGAAATGGCTGAATCCGCGGTCCCACTAGAGGCACACGACCTGCGGCTGCTGCACGCCCTCAGAGCGCTGCCCGAGGAATCGCTGGATCGTGCCCGGGCCCATCTCGCAGCCGGGCTGCCGCTGCGGCGGGCGGACCTGGGTTGGCATGGCCGGGGGCCGGCCAGCGACGGCTGCCTGGTGGGGGTGTCAATGTCACGGCTGGCCTTCCTGAGGGCCCCCCTACGGATGCCCGCGCTGATCCTGTTGGCCGCGACCTTTGACTCCTGGTCCTTCGAGGAGATCCGCCGTCGCGGCACGGTCGCTGAGCTGCGCTCGCGCCGTCTGCCGAGCGCGGCCCGGGAGCGGCTGAGCCTGCTTTTGGACCTCGAGTACCGGCGCCGCGGGGGCTGGCCGGAGAGCGGCCTTGCGGACCGCGTCCCGGCGTTGGGTCCGGGGCTCAGCGATCGGAGCTGACCGTCCCCGGTCGCAGCCGAGGACGGCTGCTGTAGGATCGGGCGATGATCAGTGAGGAGGGGAAGACCGCCGACAAGGGCCTGAACCCCAAGGCGCACGCCAAGCACGACCGCAAGCCCCCGCAGGCCCTGCTCGACTTCATCATCCAGGGCTGGGAGGAGCCTAGGGCCGCCGACCCCGCACCGATTGCCGGACTCGACCTCCACCAGGCTCGCCGGCGGGCGCTCTCCGAGCGCTTTCCTGGACTCCTGATCGTGGTCCCCAGCGGGGTCGCCAAGACCAGGGCGAACGATACCGACTATCCCTTCCGGCCCAGCACCGAATTCGTCTACCTGGTGGGCGAGGGGGAGACCGAGGAGGTTCTGGTGCTGGAGCCCGAGCCCCAGGGCGGGCACCGGGTGCGCCTGTATGCGCACCCGGGCGCCGACTTCAAGACCACGTCGTTCTTCACCGACCGGGATGGCGCCTTCTGGGTTGGACCGCGGCGGGGGCTGGATTCGGCCTCATCCCGGCTTGGACTGGAGGCGAGGCCACGGACCGAGCTGGAGGAGGTCGTGCGCCGTCACGACCGGGGAGTCGTGTTGCGGGGCCTGGACCCGGCGGTGGACCGCGCCGCCCAGGATCTGGCCGGTCCCGACGAGGAGCTCGGGGCCTTCCTCTCCGAGTTGCGCCTGCGCAAGGACCCGCTGGAGGTGGAGCTGCTGCAGGAGGCGGTCGATCTCACCGCCCAGGGGTTCGAGGACGTGGTGCGCGCCCTTCCTGCCAGCCGCACTGAGCGCGACGTCGAGGTGGCCTTCTTCAGCCGGGCCCGTCGGGGCGGCAATGACACCGGCTATGCCACGATCGCCGCCGCCGGCAGCCACGCCACCATCATGCACTGGAGCCGGAACACCGGGGAGCTGCGCCGCGGGGAGCTGCTCCTCCTGGATGCCGGAGTCGAGACCACCCACTACTACACCGCGGACGTGACCCGGACGCTGCCGATCAACGGTCGCTTCACCCCGGACCAGCGGCGGATCTACGAGCTGGTCTGGCAGGCGCAGCAGGCGGGGATCGCCGCCGTCAGGCCGGGCAACGACTTCCTCGAGCCCAACCGCGCCGCCCAGGCGGTGCTGGCCCACGGGCTGGAGGCGATGGGCATCCTCCCCATTTCGGCGGAGGAGTCGCTGCAACCGGACCGCCAGCTCCACCGCCGCTACACCATCCACGGGGTGAGCCACATGCTGGGTCTGGATGTCCATGACTGCGCCAAGGCCCGGGATGAGGCCTACACCGAGGCCAAGCTGGAACCGGGGATGGTGCTCACGGTGGAGCCGGGCCTCTACTTCCAGCCCCACGACACCACGGTGCCGCCCGAGCTGCGCGGGATCGGGGTGCGCATCGAGGACGACGTCCTGGTGACCAACGACGGCTGCCGGGTGCTCAGCGCCGGGATCCCGACCCAGGTGGACGAGGTGGAGCGCTGGATGGCGGCGATCTGGGAGCAGAGCCGGGACTGAGCGCCGGAGCCCACAGGCGGGCCGGGCCCGACTCGCGCCCCGGGCGAGGGTGGGTGAGAGGTGGTCCCGCCCCTCAGCGCGGGGGCAGTGCCGCCACCAGCTCCTCCTGCACCCAGCTCAAGAGGTGGAGGGTCGCCAGCGGCGGACGGCGATGCTGGCGGGGGCTGAAGCGCTCCTCCCAACCATCCTCGTCCAGACCCAGGCGCTCCGCCAGCGCCAGGCGGAGTACGTTCAGGGCCCGCAGCCAGCTCCAGGTCTGCTCCTCGGTGAGCTCGATCGGGGAGTCCTGATCAAGGCAGCTGCGCAGGGTGTCCAGATCCACCTGCCGGGATGCCGCCAGGTCAGCACCGGCCAGGCGCTGGAACTCCTGCTCCAGCGCCTCATCCTCGTAGGCCCTGGGAAAGGCCCAGTTCGACTGTTCCACCATCGGTCGCACCCGATCCACGATCTGCAGCAGGGCGCGCCGCTCCCGGGAGTCCACCAGGACCTCGACGCGCTCTCCCTGACCCCTGATCTCGGCCAAGTTCAGTCGCGCGCCAGGGTCGCCTGCAGGCCGTGGGCATGGAGCTGGGCCACGGAAACCTCCGCCCGCTCCCGCGGTTCGGTGGCGACCACCGCCCGCCCCTCGTTGTGTACCTGCAGCATCAGCCGCGTGGCGGTCTCCAGATCGTAGCCGAACAGGCGGCGGAACACGAACACGACATAGCTCATCAAGGTCACCGGGTCGTTCCAGACGATGACCTTCCAGGGCCGGTCCCGCCGCTCCTGGGTCTCCCCGCTGCCGACCGTCTCGGTCAGCTCCGCCACTCCCTCTTGGACGGCGCTCACAACCGCATACCCTAGCGCGTGCGGTCGCAGCGCACAGGGAGCAATTCGAGGGTGGCCGAGGCTGGGCATCTGTCCCGGCCGGCGGGGGTGGCGATCCGCTAACCTGAGATCGATGCCACGACCCCAGCCTGCTCCCACCAACTGGCCACTTAGATGATCACAGCCACCCGCAGGATGGCGATCGGGGTGGGCCTGGCCCTGGGATTGGGCGGTCTGGCCGCTGGGTGCGGAGGCCCCCTGTCGTCCCCGGACACCGGGGTGGGCTGTTCGGTGACGGTTTCGATCCCGACACTCCACTCGTCACCGCTGGGCTCCGTGCAGGCAACCTATCACGGTCGCACCCATCTGCTCACCCGCAACGAGAACACGCTGCAGCTGGCCTGCGGGCAGCGGGCCACCCTCACCGCGCAGGCGAGCAGCCCCGGCCCGCACCCGTTCACCGGTTGGAGGGTCGCCGGCCGCAGGCTCACCGCCCGCACGGTCACCGTGGTCGCGGACGGCCTGATCACCGCCGAGCCCTCGTTCTACGTCAGGCCGACCCCGACCCCGACGGCGGCGCCGTCGCCAACGCCGTCGTCCCGGCCCACCCCAACCAGTTCGAGTGTCACCTTGGACCAGTGGCTGAAGTACGACCCCACCACCAAGACGGCGACCCTCAAACTGGAGGCGGGCTACCACGACGTCAACAACACCCTGAGCTTCGACGGGGAGGCTGACGGCAAGCTGGTGGTCACGGTCCCGGTGGGCTGGACCGTGGTAGTGAACTTCAGCAACGTCGACAAGATCAACCACTCCGCCGCGGTGGTGACTCCGACGGGAACCACTCCGGTCTTCGCCGGGGCGAGCATCCCCAACCCGACGGTGGGAATCCCGCCCGGCGCCCACGCCACCTTCTCCTTCGTGGCGAGCCAGGTCGGCGACTACCGGATCGCCTGCCTAGTGCCCGGCCACGAGGACCTGGGCATGTGGGCGACCTTCGACGTGACCGCCGCGGGCCTGCCCACGATCCATCTCTGACGCGGCGGCTCCCCGGAAGCCAGGGAACGGGGTGCCGCACCGTTCCTCAAACTGTGACAAATGCGACACGGGTCTGAGGACCACCGCTGAAGGCGGTGGGCTCCGGGGCGATCCCGGTTCCTGCTTCACAGCCACCTGCCGGGCGAGGCCCGGTCTTACGGTC
>JAKABA010000294.1 GCA_021802115.1 bacterium
AGCCCTCTCCTGAGTGCCACCCGGCAGGGCCGGCTCGGTCTGTCGGCAACCGCCGCTGCATTCACCGCTTCGTCGATCGTTCGGGCGGCGGCGGCGGCGGCGGCGCGCCCGGGAGAACCAACCAAACCGCGACCAATTCCCAGCAGGAGGACCCCCGTGTCAGAGACCCGCCCCCTCACTGGCGCAGCCCGCGGATCCGCGGTTGTAGGCTCCACGACGCCCACCGACTCCCGCCTTCCGACCCGGGACGATCGCGTGGTCGTGGTCACCGGGGCCTCTGCAGGAGTCGGCCGGGCGGTGGCGCACGCCTTCGCGCGCCGTGGCTGCCGGCTGGGGCTGCTGGCTCGCGACCCCAGCGGGCTGGAGGCCACCACCAGGGAGTGCCTCGATCTCGGCGGCCAGGCCGTGGTGGCTCCCACCGATGTGGCGGACCCCGCCCAGGTGGAGGCTGCGGCCGACCTGGTCGAGAGCCGGTTTGGCCCCATCGACGTGTGGGTGAACGACGCCATGGCAACCGTGTTCGCGCCCGTCTCCGAGATGACCGCGGAGGAGTTCCGGCGGGCCACCGAGGTGACCTACCTGGGGGCGGTCTACGGGACCATGGCCGCCCTGCGCCGGATGCGTCCCCGCAACCGCGGTCAGATCGTGCAGGTCGGCTCGGCGCTCGCGTATCGGGCGATCCCGCTGCAGGCCGCTTACTGCGGCGCCAAGTTTGGGCTGCGGGGCTTCACCGACAGTCTGCGGACCGAGCTGATTCACGAGCACAGCCGAATCTGGGTCACCATGGTGCAGCTGCCGGCGGTTGACACCCCTCAATTCAGCTGGTGCCGCTCGAAATTGGGCCAGCACCCCCAGCCGGTGCCCCCGATCTACGACCCCGAGGTTCCGGCAGAGGCCGTTTACTTCGCATCCCGGACCCGGCGGCGAGAGGTCTTCTGCGGAGGATCCACGGTAGCCGTGATCCTGGGCAACCGGCTGGCTCCCGGTCTGGGAGACCGCTACCTGGGCCGCACCGGCTACCAGTCCCAGCAGAACGGATCTCTGCCCTATAGCCCGGATCGGCCGGACAACCTGTTCTCGCCGGTGCCGGGGGTGGCCGCCACCCGCGGCCGGTTCACCGACATCTCCCATCAGGGCAGCCTGCAGCTGTGGGCGACCATGCACCGGCGGCTGCTGACCGGAGTCGCCGCGGCCGCCCTTAGCGGATTGGTCGGGGTCGGAGTTCGGCGCTGACCTGGTCCCGCCCGGGTCCCTCCCCATGCCGCCCGGCGATTGCCAAGCGAGCCCGGCTGGCGCGCCCGCTGAGCTCCTGCTCCGAGCCGTGCTTGCCCCCGCGGCGGCTGACGGTCGCTCCTTGGCCGGCTGCGGTGCCCTCGATCGCGGCTTGTCTGCTGGACCGGCGGGGTCCCGGCGTCCCCGGCAGCCATACCAGGGACGGCCGCAGCTTCGCCATCGCGGCGGTGGTCCGCTCTCAGCCGCCCGCCTCCCGGTTGAGATCGGGAGCGCCCCGGAGATGACCCAGCCGCGCGCCTACCTGCCGGCGTCCCAGGCTTCGCGCCGCGGCCGGAACGTCCACCTGTGGCTGACCCCGCCGGATGGAGGCCGGCGCTGCCGGGCGCTGCCCGGCCATGGTGCCGGCTGATGTCAGGGGACTCCCGATTCGCTCGGGCACGCCACCGGCTGCGGCAGGCGGCACCGTATCTGGCCGCGCTCGGCATCGTCGTGGCGCTGCTGCTGCTGGCCTCTCCCGGTCGCCTGGCGGAGACCGCCCGGCGCTTCGACGTCCGCTACGCGCCGCTGCTGGCCCTGCTCTCCTTTGCCTACTACCTGCTGCAGGGGGTGCGCTGGCGGCCGCTGCTGCGCGCGGCCGGGATTCGAATTGGCTTTGGCACTGCGGTACTGCTCAATTTCGCGGGGCAGGCGTTTGGCCTTCTGCCCGGCGGCGAGCTGGCTCGGTGCGTGCTCGTGAGCGAGGTGTCCAGAGGCGGGGTCGGCGACGCCGCCGCCGCGGTCACGGTCCAGGAGCTCATCTACACCCTGCTCATCACCGTGGTGGCGGTCCCCGGGGCCCTCCACTGGTGGCAGGCGACCTTGGGCGTACTCGCCAGCCTGGTGGCGGTCGGAACCGCGATCGCGGTGCTGACGGTGGCTCCCCTCTTTGAGGCCGCGGAACGGCTGGTGGGCAGGCTGCCCTGGGTCAGGCGCTACCGGGGAGACCTCGAGGAGCTGCGCGACAGCACCGTCCGGCTGCTGCGGCGGCGGGATACCCTGAGCTGGTCGGCACTGAGCGCCGTCCAGGTGCTGGTGACGATCACCATGTTCTGGCTGTCCGTGCAGGCGGTCGCCCCCGGGGAGATCTCCTACTTTCAGGCCGCCCTGGTCTACGCGGTGGCCCACCTGGCCGGCGGCCTCTCCTTCAGCCCCGGAGCCCTGGGAGGTTTCGAGGCGGTCTGCGTGGGCATGCTGCTGGCGGTTGGATTACCGCTCGCGGCCGCGGTCGCAGCGGCGCTGATCCAGCGGCTCTCAGACAAGGGGCTGGGAACCGTGTACGGGTCGGCGGCCTACCTCTACGCCCGCCGCCGTTACCACCTGCAGAACCGCCACATGGTGCACCACCGCCGCAGCCGGCACGGTCCCCAGCGAGCCAGCTGACCCCTCCGCAGGGAAGGTCAGCCGCCCCGATTCGCCGCCAGGTGCTCGGCCAGCCGTGAGCTCAGCGCCATGATGGTCAGCGCCGGATTGGCGCTGCCCTGAGTGGGACAGACGCTGCCGTCGGCTACGTAGAGGTTGGGCACCGCCCAGCTCCTCTGCCAGCGGTCAACCACGCTGTCGCTGGGAGAAAAGCCCATGCGCGCGCCCCCGATGAGGTGGGCGAAGCGGGCCACGGTGAGCAGGTCCTGAGCGCCGGCCGCGCGCAGGATGTCCTTGAGCACCGTGGTGGAGTAGGCGATGTTGGCGCGATCGTTGGGGCCCAGGCTGTGGTCGAACCGGGCCACTCGCAGCCCCCGCTGGTCGCGGGCCTCGGCCAGGGTCACGCGATTGTCGGCCTGCGGCAGCAGCTCGTTCAACACCCCCACGGTCGCCCAGTGGTTGTAGTCGCGCATGTACTCCCGCAGCTCCGCCCCCCAATGGCCCTCGGCCGCGACGTGCTCGGCCCACCCGATCGGCAGTGGCGAGACGGTCTGGATGCTGAACCCCCTGGCGAAGCCCCGCCGGGGATCGGTCTCGTAGAAGTCCTCGGACGATACCTCCGGCGGCGGCGCCTTGTACATGCGAAGCTCGTCAGGGAAGCGGCCGGCGACCTGGGTCGCCCCCTGCACCATCACGTAGCGCCCGACCTGGTCCTCGTTGTTGCACAGTCCGTGGGGAAACCGGCCGCTGGTCGAGTTCAGCAGCAACCGGGGTGTCTCGATCGAGTACCCGGCCACCGCCACCGCCCGCGCCCGCTGCCGCCTTTCGGACCGGTCTTCCTCCCTGACGTAGGCGACCCCGACGGCGCGGCCACCCTCGTCGAGCAGCACCTGGGTCGCCATCGAGCCCGCCCGCACCTCGACCCCATGGGCCAGGGCGTCCGGGATGTGGGTGACCAGGGGACTGGCCTTGGCGCCCACCTTGCAGCCCTGCAGGCAGTAGCCCCGGTAGATGCAGTGGGGCCGGTTCCCGAAGCTGCCGTTGGTGATGGCGACCGGCCCCACCCGCATCCGGATGCCGCAGCGGCGGGCTCCCCGCCAGATCATGGCCGCCGGGGCCCCGATGGGGTGGGGCGCGTGGGGATAGGAGTGGGGATCACCCCAGGGCCAGGACTGGCCGGCCACCGGCAGCTCGCGCTCGACCGCCTCATAGTGCGGGCGCAGCTCCCGGTAGGAGATGGGCCAGTCAGCGCCCACGCCGTCCCTGGTCTTGGTCTCGAAGTCGGAGGGGTGGAACCTGGGGGCGTAGCCCGCAAAGTGCACCATCGACCCGCCCACCCCCCGGCCGCTGTTGTTCTTGCCCATCTCCACCGGGTCGGTGCCCCCGATGACCCGCGGCTCGGTCCAGTAGAGGTCGTGCGACCCCGCCTCGTCGCTCACCCAGTCATCGTCGGGCCGCCAGAACGGTCCCGCCTCCAGCACCACTATCCGCCAGCCGTGCCGGGCCAGGCGCTGGGCCAGCACGGAGCCGCCGGCACCCGCACCCACGATGCAGAGGTCGACCTCGTCGTCATCGCGGAACCGCCGCATCGAGGCTTGGCCGGGCAGATTGCGACGGTGCGGATCGAGCAGAAAGCGCGAGTCGTTGGCGCTGGGACCCAACCCCATCCGCAGGGCTCTCACGGGTGCTCCCCCGAGGTAGCGGCAGCCGGGTCCTCAGAGGTCGCGCCCCTTTTCTCCCTGGGCTCGCGCACCGAGGTCGGCCCGATCCGCATGAACCCGCGAGGGTAGGCGGGAC
>JAKABA010000295.1 GCA_021802115.1 bacterium
CTGCTCACGTCCCCAGGAGTCAGGCACCCGAGCACCCACCAGGCGCTGGTCGATCTTCTGGGGAAACCGATCGCCGAGGCCAGCGCTCTCTGCATCCCCACCGCCAGCTACGGCCAGCCGGACGGCGGCCCCCAGTCTGCCTGGCGCTTTATCAGCGGCACGCAGCCGAACTGCCCCATGACCGGACTGGGATGGAGATCCCTGGGGGTGCTTGAACTCACCTGCCTCCCGAGCATCGATGAGGGCAGATGGATGCCTCTGGTGCGGGAGTCGGACGTGCTGCTGGTGAACGGAGGGGATGCCGCCTACCTCTGCTACTGGATGCGGCGGTCGGGGCTGGCAGACGCGCTGCCGTCTCTTGGCGCCGTTTGGGTGGGGTTCAGCGCCGGCAGCATGGTGATGACCCCCAGCATCGGGGAGGACTTCGTCAGCTGGAACCCGCCCACGGGTGGCGACAGAACCCTGGGGCTTGTCGACTTCTCCATCTTCCCCCACCTGGACAACGAGATGTTGCCCGACAACTGCACGGCCGAGGCCGAGAAGTGGGCCGCCAAGATGCCGCAGCCGTCCTACCTCATCGACGATGAGACGGCCATAAAGGTCGTGGACGGCACCGTCGAAGTGGTCTCCGAGGGACACTGGAAGCTGTTCACACCGTGACGGCCAGGGAGCTCACGGCTCGTCGACCCGCAGCTGCGCGCGTCGACCGAGCCGCAGGTGGCCCAGCCTGATGAGCGGAGGGGCCGGAAGACCGCCAGCATGCGGGGCTGGTCCGCGAACGTCCCAACCGGGTACGGCACCTGGACGGCTCACCGGCGACCACTGGGACCCCCGAGGCAGCTCGCGGGTGATGTGGGCCCCGCCTCCTACCCGATCTGCGCCGCACCTGCGGCGGGCGGGTGCCCGACCAAACCCGGCGCTCGGCCTCCCCTATCCGCCGGGGAAGATCAGGACCGGCTTGACCGTGTCGCCGCTCAGCGAATCCTCGATCGCGTCGTTGACCCTTTCGAAGGGATAGTGACGCACCAGGCGCTCGAAGGGGAAGCGCCCGGCTTGGTGCAGCTGCAGCAGCCGCTGGAGCCCCAGGGTTCCCGAGGAGTCCCCCTGGATGATCCCCCGGACGGACTTGCCGCCCACCATGAGTGATCCCAGGGGAACACCCGGATCACCGCCACCGCCGGCGATTCCCAGCTGGCCGAGCACGGCCAGGGCTTGCACGGCGGCGAGCTGCAGTTCACCAGACCCGGTGGTGTCGAGAATCGCGTCACACCCCCCCTCGGTGATCTCGCGCAGGGTGTGGGCCAGGTCTGGGGTGGTGCTGGTGTCCACGACATGAGATGCCCCCAGCTCCCTGGCGTGCTCGAGCCGGGAGGGCCTCTGGTCCACGGCCACGATGATGCTCGCTCCCGCCACCCGGGCGGCCATCACGGCAGCCAGGCCCACCGTCCCCGTCCCCAGCACCGCCAGGCTGCGCCCGGGGCCCACCGGGAGCACCTGGAGGATAGCACCGGCCCCGGTGACCATGCCACAGGTAGTGGCGGCGAACAGCTTAAGAGGGAGCTCGTCACTCACCTTGAGCGCGTTGCGCTCGCTGGCGAGGGCATGGGTCGCGAAGGCCGACTGGCCGAAGAAGGAAGCCCGTAGGGCCTCGCGGCCAATTCGCGCGCGCGTCGAGCCATCGGGTCGGACAGCTCCGAAGGTGCGCCGGGGGCCCTCCTCGCAGTAGGCGGTCCGACCAGCTCGACAGCGGGAGCAGCGACCGCAGAAGTCCGACACCAGGAGCACCCGGTCCCCGGGGGCCAGATCGCGCACCGCGGAGCCCACATCGACAATCGTGCCGGCTCCCTCGTGGCCGAGAACGATGGGGAAGACGACCGACCCATACCCGTCGCGAGCCTTGATGTCCGTGTGGCAGACGCCGCAGGCGGCGACCCTGACCAGCACCTCGTCATCTCGAGGGTCGTCGAGCTCGATCTCCTCCAGCGAGAGCGGTGCGCCGCGTTCTCGGGCCACCGCGGCCACAGCTCTGACCAACTCCCACTCCTTCTATCCACCGACCTCGACTAGATCCCAGCCACCCAGGGGGAGCCGCGCTGTCGTCTCGATTCGAGTGAGACTACCGGAGGCGGGGGGTCAGCTGGAGGACTCGCCGCAGGATCTGGGCCCTCCGCCGGCCGCTGCTGTGCAGCTCCCGGTCCCAACTCTGGTGGACCGGAGCCGGGACCGGATGCCGCCTGGCGGGCAGGCACTGATGGCCTGGGGCGCCGCCTCATCCCCCACACGGTCCCGAGCGGCTCGCCCATGGCAGCCGGACTCAGCCGGATTACCGGGAGTTCCTTGGCACGTACCACGCCCGCTCCAACCTTGACAGTCAGGTGGGCCCGCCACAATACTTCGGCAGGTGAAGGATCTGGGAGCCGGACACCGCACCGGTGGGAGTGCCCGCCCCGAGCTGGTCGAGCGGATGCTCAGCCTGCAGCCGCGTGTCCAACGGGCTCTGGACCCCAACCTGCCGCCGGAGCTGCGAGAGCGACTGGGCAGCGTCACCTATCACCAGCTGGAGGCACTGGCCTGCCTCCCCGAGGGGGGCACCACCATGCGCCGGTTCGCCGAGGCCGTGGGGGTCACCGGTGCTGCGGCCACAGCGCTCGCCAACCGCATGGTCAAGCACGGGCTGGCGGTGCGTCGGCACGACTCGGAGGACCGGCGCCAAGTGTGGCTGGCGCCCACCAAGACCGCCCTTGACATGGTTCGCACACTTCGGGAATGGCAGCGCCGATCCATGGCTGAGACACTCACGCGGTTGAGTCCGGATCAGGTTGAGACATTCCTCGAGGTCCTGAAGGTGCTTGAGGCAGAGGATGCAGCAAAGTGAGCCAGGCCGACGCCGGTGAAGGGACGCAGGTAGCCACATCCGCCCCCGACATCGTGGAGCGCTGGATGCGGGCCCAGCTCATCCTGGAGCGGCAGTACTTCCGCGCCTTGGGGCGCGCCGCCAACCGGCGCGAGCATCTGCTCAATCTGCTGGAGATGGACATCATCACCCAGCTGCCCGACGAGGGGGCGCCGGCGAGCGCCATCGCCGCGGAGCACCGGGCCTCCGCCACCGAGGTGCGCCTGGCGGTCAACCGCCTGGCGCGCCGGGGGCTGCTGCGGCGCGAGCGCAGGGGGCGGGCCAGCGTGCTTGTGCGCACCTCCACCGCCGATGAACTGATCGAGCTGATTCGCGGTGCACAGGTCGACCTCATGAGCAGCGTGCTGGGCCGCCTCGACCGAGACCTCCAGGAGCACCTCCTGAACCTAATGGAAAGCGGCGCCCTCGGACCTCGCCGACCAAAGGTGGAGGGTGGCCCAGCTTCCTGAGGGTGCTGCCACGACCGGCGCTCGCTCCCTGCACCACCGGCGCGCCGAGTCGCGGCGGACCCAACCAACACCAGGAGTGGGGGCTGTGGCGGGAGTCAGGTAAAGGAGGAGCGGGCGCATGAGGACGAGGTCCGCAGCCGCCCGTCGTGCGGACCAGAATGGGGAGGGAGAATCCTCCAAGTCGTTCCAGTCGAGGCCCCGGGGCCTGGCCGGCCGGGCCGGGGATGGGACTCGAGGCGGTGCCTTTACTCAGCCCCTTACGGGTCTAACCGCGAGCTCACCCCCTCCCGGATCCAGCGCTGCCAGGCACCCCGGGCACCCCCGATCTCGCCCCCAGGTCGAGCCCAAGATCAGCTCGGACACCACTCCGGGGCGACGCCCCGGTGGGCAGCCCGCTTGGGCCGAGATGGCTCCGCTCTTTGAGCGCCCGACATGCCCCTCACCTCACGCCAGCGGCGGGTCGTCCAGAAGAGCGCTGGCAAGGATCGAGTGGACCCCCGCCGATGCGGAGGCTCAGTGGACTCGACGTCGGCGGCGGCCAGCATCTTGCGGACCCCACGGACTCCGCGATGGAGGAGTAGCTTGACCGCCTCCACGCTGCGCCCCATGCGAGTCGCGATCTCCTTCAAATCCCGGTCCTCGCCATAGCGCAACCATAGGGCCACCCGCTGGGAGTCGGGAAGGGCTCGCGAGCACTCCCAGATCAACTCCAGGTCGCGGCGCTGCAGGACGACGTCAGCTGGGCTGACCTCATTACCCGCGAGCTCCAGGGCCGCGTCCAGGCTCTGAGTCTCGCGCCGCCGCCGGTAGTGGTCGGCGACCCGGTTGGATGCGATGGTGTAGAGCCAAGGAAGGGGGGACTCCCGCAACCGGCGGTACCGCGGAGAGGCGGCTACCGCATGGCAGAAGATGTCGCCCACCAAGTCTTCCGCAATCTCGCTGCTGGCCACCCGGGCACGCACGTAGCGCCAGACCGCAGCGTAATGGTCCCGGTAGGCCTGCTCGATGTCGAGCGCCGCATCCTCTTGCAGCATTGCACTTGCATTCATGTTGG
>JAKABA010000296.1 GCA_021802115.1 bacterium
CGGGGGTGGCCCGGCCGGCGATCGCGACCCCGCTGCCGACCCCGGCCGGGACCACGATGCTGGTGGATGCCGGCGCTCAGGTGGAGTGCCGCCCCGAGTGGCTGGCCCAGTTCTCGGCCATGGGCAGCAGCTACGTGAGAGCGGTGCTGGGGATAGACCGACCCCGGGTCGGGCTCCTCAGCAATGGGGAGGAGAGCTCCAAGGGCAACAGCCTGGTCCAGGCCGCCCACTCCCTGATCTCCCAGATGGAGCTGAACTACGTGGGCCCGGTCGAGGGCCGGGACCTGCTGTCGGGAAGGGTGGACGTGGTCGTGTGCGACGGGTTCGTCGGCAACGTCGCCCTCAAGACCGCGGAGGGGGTGGCCGAGACGATCATGGCCGCCCTGCGCCAGGAGGCCGGGGCGGACCTGCGCTCGCGGTTGGGGGCGGCGCTGCTGCTCCCCGGGCTGAGGCGGATGCGCGATCGCTTGGACTGGCGCCAGGTGGGGGGAGCTCCGCTGCTGGGCGTCGGCGGGCTGGTGTTCATCGGCCACGGCCGCTCCGACGCGGCCGCCGTGGCCAGCGCCCTGCGGGTGGCCGCGCAGGCGGTGCGGGCGGGCTGGAGCAGTGGGCTCCTGCCTCAGATTAGAGCCGAGTCGCTGGAGGGCTGATCAGTGGCCATCAACATCGAGGGCGGCGGCACCACCAGGGGCGTCGAGCTGGTCAGCGAGATGCGGGAGTCCTACCTGGTCTACGCCATGAGCGTGATCGTGGCGCGGGCGCTGCCGGATGTCAGGGACGGGCTCAAGCCGGTTCAGCGCCGCATCCTGTACGCGATGCAGGAGCAGGGGATGACCCCCGGCGCCTCCCACCAGAAGTGCGCCGCCATCGTCGGCGAGGTGCTGAAGAACTACCACCCCCACGGCGACATCTCCGTGTACGACACCCTGGTGCGCCTGGCCCAGCCCTGGGTCATGCGCTATCCGCTGGTCGACGGGCAGGGCAACTTCGGCTCCCCCGAGGGGGACCCGGCGGCCGCCTACCGCTACACGGAGGCGCGGATGGCCCCGATCGCGGCGGAGATGGTGGCCGACATCGAGAAGAGCACGGTCGACTTCGTCGACAACTATTCCGCCAGCACCACCGAGCCGGCGGTGCTGCCGGCGGCGCTGCCCAACCTGCTGGTCAACGGC
Organism: bacterium; assembly: GCA_021802115.1. Next base: position 1,173 of record JAKABA010000296.1, read on the forward strand.
GCCGCCGGGATCGCGGTCGGGATGGCGACCAGCATCCCCCCCCACAACCTGACCGAGGTCTGTGACGGCCTGGTCCGGCTCATCGACAACCCCGAGGCCGACACCGAGGAGTTGATGCGGCTCATCCCCGGGCCGGACTTCCCGACCGGGGGCATCGTCTACGGCAGGGACATCCCCCAGGTCTACGGCACCGGCCACGGCCGGGTGGTGCAGCGGGCCCGGGTCGCCTTCGAGGAGTCGAAGTCGGGCCGGGAGCAGATCATCGTCACCGAGCTCCCCTACCAGGTGAACCCCAGCCGGGTCCTCCAGACCATCGCCGAGCTGGTCAACGACCGCAAGCTGGAGGGGATAGCCGACATCCGCAACGAGACCGGGAGGCGCGAGGGCACCCGTCTGGTGATCGAGCTGAAGAGGGACGCCCGCCCCTACACCGTGCTCAACAACCTCTACAAGCACACCCAGCTGCAGTCGAGCTTCACCTGCATCCTGCTGGCCCTGGTGGACGGACGGCCCCAGGTGCTCTCGCTGCGGGCGATGCTGCTGCACTACCTGGAGTACCGCCGCGAGGTGGTGGAGCGGCGGACCCGCCACGACCTGGAGCGGGCCCGGGAGCGGGCGCACATCGTCGAGGGGCTGCGGATCTGCCTGCAGAACCTGGACGAGGTGATCCGCCTGATCCGGGCCGCGCCGGACGAGGCCACCGCCCAGCGCCAGATGGAGGAGCGGTTCAGCCTCAGCGAGCGCCAGAGCAAGGCGATCGTGGACATGCGGCTGGGCCGGCTGACCCGGCTGGAGCGGGACCGGCTGGAGGAGGAGCACGCCGAGCTGATGCTGCGGATCGCGGGGCTGGAGGAGATCCTCTCCAGCCGCGAGAAGCTGATGGCGGTGGTCAGGGAGGAGCTGGTGGCCCTGCGCAAGAAGTACGGCGACGCCCGCCGGACCGAGATCAGCCATGGGGACATCGAGCTCAACGAGGAGGACCTGATCCCCCGCGAGCAGGTGGTCGTGACCCTGACCCACCGCGGGTACATCAAGCGCACCCCGACCACCGACTACCGCTCGCAGCGGCGCGGCGGCAAGGGGGTGATGGGTGCCAAGCGGGTCGGCGAGGAGGACTACGTGGAGTTCCTGCGGGTGGCCTCGACCCACTCCGACATGCTCTTCTTCACCAACCGCGGGCGCGTGTTCCGGCTCCGCACCCATGAGATCCCCGACGTCAGCCGCCAGGCCAAGGGGACCGCCGTGATCAACCTGCTGGAGATGGATCAGGGCGAGCGGGTCACCTCCATGCTCTCGGTCGACGGGTACTCGGACGAGTCCTACATGGTGATGGCGACCCTGCGCGGGCACATCAAGAAGACCCCGGCGGCGGCCTACGCATCGGTCCGGCGCAACGGCCTGATCGCGATGAACCTGAGCGAGGGAGACGAGCTGGACTGGGTGAAGGTCTCCCGAGGCGGTGACGACATCCTCCTGGTCACCCGGCAGGGCAAGGCGTTGCGCTTCAATGAGCGCGCGGTCCGCCCGATGGGCCGGGACACCCAGGGGGTCACGGCGGTGCGCCTGCGCCAGGGCGATCTGGTCGCGGGCATGGACATCGTCACCGAGGGTGGGCACGTGCTGGTCGTGACCGAGCGCGGCTTCGGCAAGCTCACCCCGGTCGACGAGTACCCCGTCAAGGGCCGGGCCATCCAGGGCGTCTACACCCTCGACCAGCACGCCATCGGCAAGGTGGGCGAGATCGTGGGCGCCCGGGTGGTGGAGGACCTGACCGGCGAGCTCATGCTGATCAGCACCAAGGGGCAGATCATCCGGATCCCGCTGGACGGCGTCCGCATCAGCAGCCGCCAGACCCGAGGCGTGATCCTGATGCGTCTCGACGAGGGCGATTCCATCGGCTCCATCGCCGGGGTGGCCCCGCCGGGGGATCTGGAGGAGAGCTGAGCAGGATCGCGAACGCCGCCTGGTGACCGCGCGGGCCGGTAGCCTGCTGGGGCCGCCATGACCCACATCCTCTCCCAGCTGACCCACCTGCCGCCGCTGGGGGTGTACGCCTTCGTGCTGCTCTGGCTGGCGGGGGAGTCGGTGGGGCTGCCCCTGCCGGATGAGGCGATCCTGCTCACCCTCGGCTTTCTGGCGCACCGGGGCACGGTGTCGCTGGTCCCCCTCGTCCTCTGCGCGACCCTGGGTTCGGCGATCGGGGCCACCGTCTCCTATCAGATCGGCTACGCGCTCGGGCGGCCGGTCGTGATCCGGCTGGCCTCCAAGGTGGGGGTGTCGGCGCAGCGCCTGGACGAGGCGGCCAGCTGGGTGCGCAAGCGGGGGGGGATCGGGGTCTTCCTGACCAGGGTGGTGCCGTTCGCCCGCAACCTCGCCTCCTACGCCGCCGGCATCGCGGCGATCCCGCCTCGGGTCTTCTATCCCGCGATGCTGCTGGGGGCCCTGGTCTGGTGCGCCACCGTGACCTCGGTGGGGGATGCCCTCGGGGCCAACTACCGGAACATCCTGCACCTGGGCTCCAAGGGGCTCCTGATCGGCCTGGGGCTGGTGGTGGTGGCGATCCTGGGATGGATCGTCTGGCGCTCGATCCGCCGCCGGCGCGGCTGAGTCAGACGAGGCGACCGCGGTGTTCCACTCGCGCTGCGCTGCGCCACGCCCCCGGCGCCAGCGAGCGCGGGTGCCGCGCGGCTCGCGAGGACACGAGCACCCGTAGGGGCCGTGCTAAATTCCTGTCAAGATTCCGCGTCAGTCGGTTAAGACCGCGCCAAGCCGCTTGCCGTGCGGGTGGGGAGTGCGCTATCAGTAGTCCCGCGTGATCGAGGTTGGCCGGCCGGCTGTAGACAGGAGGTCCAGGTGACCTGGCAAGGAGTGGCCCAGATCTTTGTGCTGCTGGCCGCGGTCGCCGTGCTCGCCCGAGTCATGGGTGGGTACATGTTCCGGGTCTTTGAGGGTGGCCACACCTTCCTCGACCCCGTTCTGGTTCCCGTGGAGCGGACCGTCTACCGACTCTGCGGCATGCGCGCCGACGAGGAGATGCGGTGGACCGCGTACCTGCGCAATCTCCTGATCGTCAACGCGGTCGGCTTCGCCCTGCTGTTCGCCCTCCTGGGCCTCCAGCAATTCCTGCCCCTGAATCCGGCGCATCAACCGCGTGTCCCCTTCTGGGTGAGCGTGAACACCGCCATCAGTTTTGTCACGAACACAAATTGGCAGGTGTACGCGGGCGAGACCACCATG
>JAKABA010000297.1 GCA_021802115.1 bacterium
CAGGGGCCGAAGCCTGCGTCTGCTGCTGCAACACGGCGCGAGTATAGATCGGGGTGGCAACCCCCAGAGGCCCGCGCTTGAGCCGTTACGAGGTTGCGTTCTCCCGTGTCAGTCGCGCGCCCGCCGCCGCTGCCGCTCGACCGCCTCCAGCCGTGCGTTGGCGACCTCCAAGTCCCGGCTCAGCTCCTCCAGCCGCTGGTCCCCAGCGGAGGCCGCTCGAGAGAGCGCCTCCTCGGCGGCCTTGCGCATGCTCTCGGCGCGCTCCGGGGGGATCGCGTCACAGCGGTCTCCCCTCTGCGCCATGACCGAGACCCGGTCCGGAAGCACCTCCAGGAAGCCGTCCTCCAGGAAGAAGAACTCCTCCTTCTCCTTCTGGCGCACCATGACCTCACCCGGCTTGAGCCAGGTGAGCAGCGGTGCGTGGCCCGGGAGGACGCCCAGGTCCCCGTCCGCCCCTCGCAGAACGATGAAGTCGCAATCGCCTTCGAAGAGGGGTTTCTGGCTGGCGAGCAGCCTGGTTCTGACGGCCACCTCAGGCAGCTGCCTCCGGCGCCTGGCCCCGGTTCAGGGTGCGCCCGTTCTCGATCGCCTCATCGATCGTGCCCACCATGCGAAAGGCCTGCTCGGGAAGCTCGTCCAGGCTGCCGGAGAGGATCTCCTTGAAACCCCTCACGGTCTCGCGGAGCGGCACGTACTTGCCGGGCCGGCCGGTGAACTGCTCCGCCACGAAGAAGGGCTGGCCGAGGAACTGCTGCACCCGGCGGGCGCGGTCCACAGTCCTGCGGTCCTCGTCGGACAGCTCCTCCATCCCCAGGATGGCGATGATGTCCTGGAGGTCCTGGTAGCGCTGCAGCACCCGCTGCACCCCCAGGGCGACCTCATGGTGCTCGGCCCCCACGGTCCGTGGCTCCAGGATCCGGCTGAAGGAATCGAGGGGGTTCACGGCCGGGTAGATGCCGAGCTCGGAGATCCGCCGGTCCAGCGATACCGTCGCCCCCAGGTGGGCGAAGGTGGTCTGGATGGCCGGGTCGGTGAAGTCGTCCGCGGGGACGTAGACCGCCTGCACCGAGGTGATCGACCCCTTGGTGGTGGAGGTGATCCGTTCCTGGAGATCACCCATCTCGGTCGCCAGGGTGGGCTGGTATCCCACCGCCGAGGGCATCCGGCCCAGCAGTGCCGAGACCTCGGAGCCGGCCATCATGTAGCGGAAGACGTTGTCGATGAAGAGGAGCACGTCTGCCCCCTCCTCGTCGCGGAATTCCTCAGCCATGGTGAGCCCGGTGAGTGCGATCCGGGCCCTGGCGCCCGGGGGCTCGTTCATCTGCCCGAAGACCAAAGCGGTCTGGTCGATGACCCCGGACTCGTGCATCTCCCCGAAGAGCTGGTTGCCCTCGCGGGTGCGCTCGCCGACCCCGGCGAACACGGAGTAGCCCTGGTGCTCCTTGGCGATGTTGCGGATGAGCTCCATCACGATGATGGTCTTGCCCACCCCCGCCCCCCCGAAGAGCCCGATCTTGGAGCCCTTGGCGAAGGTACAGATCAGATCCAGCACCTTGATCCCGGTCTCCAGGATCTCGGTGGAGACCGCCTGCTCCGAGACCGAGGGGGCCTCGCGGTGAATCGGCATCCGCTTCTCCACCTTCAGCTCCGGCCCTCCGTCGATCGTCTGCCCGATGACGTTGAACATCCGTCCCAGCACCTGCTTGCCCACCGGCACCTGGATGGGGGAGCCGGTGGCACGCACTGGGTCGCCACGGCGCAGCCCGTCGGTGGTCTCCATGGCGATGCAGCGGGCAACGTCATTGCCCAGGTGCTGCTGGACCTCGAGCACCAGCCGCGAGCCCTCCCGCTCCACCTCCAGGGCGTCCAGGATGTGGGGCAGGTCGCTCTGATCGAAGGCGACGTCGACCACCGCCCCGATCACCTGCAGGACCTCTCCCATCGCCCTGGTCTCTGTAGCCTGCTTGCTCTTCGCCATCACCACCTCCTCAGCGCCGGGCTGCCTGCAGCGCCTCGGCGCCACCGATAATCTCCATCAGTTCCTTGGTGATCCCCGCCTGGCGCACCTTGTTGGCGGTGAGCGAGAGCTCGCGGATCACGTCGCCGGCGCTGGATGAGGCGTTCTGCATCGCGATCATCTGCGCGCCGTAGAAGCTCGCCTGATTCTCCACCACCGCGTGATAGACCTGGCTCAGCAGGTAGGTCGGCATCAGCCGCTCCAGCACCGCCTCCCCGTCGGGCTCGTAGATGTAGTCGCCCTCGGTCCTGGGCCCCTCGTCCGGCTCCGCGGGGGGGACCGGAACCAGCTGCTGCACGGTCGGCACCTGGGTCAAGAGGTTCTTGAACCGCGAGTAGGCGAGGACGATGCCCGACACCTCCTTATCCAGGTACGCCCTGGTCGCCCGCTCCACCGCCGGCCGCAGCTCGCCGATCTCCACCTGGTCGGGCAGCCCGATCCGGTGGTGGATCAGCTCCACCGGCATCCGCCTGGAGAAGTCGACCGCCTTGCGCCCGATCGCGACCACCTGATAGCGCGGGCCGAAGTTGCGCAGCATGTGCTGGTGCGCCGCCCGGATGGTGTTGGCGTTGAGCGACCCCGCCAGCCCCCGGTCGGAGGTGACCAGGATCAGCAGTCCCCGACCGTGCTCCGGCGGCACCAGGAACGGGTGGCGGTATTCCTTGCCGATCTTGGCCACGTCCCGGGCCGCCTGGTCCATGGCCAGGGCGTACGGCCTTCCGCTCTCGGCGCGCGCCTGGGCCCGCCGCATCTTGGCCGCCGCCACCATCTGCATGGCCCTGGTTATCTGCTCGATGTTGCGGACCGCGCGGATATGCCGGCGGATGTCGCGGAGGGTCGCCAATCAGAGGACCTCAGCCACCTTCGACGCCGGCTTGCTCACCGAAGTCGAAGGTCTGGTTGAACTCCTCCAGCGCCGAGCGCAGCTCGTGCTCCATCCCCTCGTCCAGGACCTTGCGCTCCTCGATCGCCTGGCCCAAGGAGCTGTGGGTCTGCTCGATCCAGCGCCGGAACTGCTGATCCCACTCCGAGATCCGCTCCACCGGGACCCGGTCCAGATAGCCGTTGGTGCCGGCGAAGATGGTCATGACCTCGTGAGCCAGCGGTACCGGTTGGTACTGGTCCTGCTTGAGCAATTCGGTGAGCCGGCGGCCCCTCTCCAGCTGATCCCGGGTCGACTTGTCGAGGTCCGAGGAGAACTGCGCGAAGGCGGCCAGGGCCCGGAACTGGGCGAGGTCGAGGCGCATCCCGCCCGCCACCGAGCGCAGCGCCTTGGTCATGGCGTCTCCACCCACCCGGCTCACCGACAGCCCGACCGAGATGGCGGGGCGCGTGCCGGCGTAGAAGAGGTCGCCCTCCAGATAGATCTGCCCATCGGTGATGGAGATGACGTTGGTCGGAATGTAGGCCGAGACGTCGTTGGCCTGGGTCTCGATGATCGGCAGCGCGGTCAGCGAGCCGCCACCCCTCTCCTCCGAGAGCCGGGCCGCCCGCTCCAGCAGGCGGGAGTGCAGGTAGAAGACGTCCCCCGGGTACGCCTCCCTGCCCGGTGGCCGCCGCAGCGCCAGCGAGATCTCGCGGTATGCCCAGGCATGCTTGCTGAGATCGTCGTAGACCACCAGCGCATCCTCGCCCCGCTCCATGAACCACTCGCCCATGGTGCACGCCGCGTAGGGGGCCAGGTACTGCAGCGCCGCGGGCTCGGCCGCCGTCGCCGACACGATGATGGTGTGCTCCAGCGCCCCGTACTCCTCCAACAGGGCGGCAACCCGGGCGACCGAGGTCGCGGTCTGGCCGATGGCCACGTAGATGCAGGTGAGGTTCTTGCCCTTCTGGTTGATGATGGTGTCGATCGCGATCGCGGTCTTGCCGATCTGGCGGTCTCCGATCAGGAGCTCGCGCTGACCCCTCCCGATCGGCACCAGCGCGTCGATCGCCTTGATCCCGGTCGCAACCGGGGTGTTGACCGGCTGGCGGTCGATGACCCCCGGGGCGGGGCGCTCCACCGGCCACCTCTCGGAGGTGGCGAGCTCCCCCTTGCCGTCGATCGGCTCGCCCAGGGCGTTGACGACCCGGCCCACCAGCTCCCGCCCCACCGGCACCTCCACGATCCTGCCGGTGGTGCGCACCTCGTCGCCCTCGCTGAGTTCGGAGTACTGGCCCATGATGATCGCCCGCACCAGGTCCTCCTCCAGGTTGAGGGCCATTCCCGAGACCCCCTTGGGGAACTCCAGCAGCTCCCCCGCCATCGCCCCTTCCAGCCCGTAGATCTGCGCGATCCCGTCGGCCAGGGCGGTGATGACGCCGGACTGCGCCGTAACCACCGGCGCGTCGAAGTCGGCGATCTTGCTCTTGATGATCTTGCCTATGTCGTCGGCACTGAGGCT
>JAKABA010000298.1 GCA_021802115.1 bacterium
GATCAGCAACTAAACGTCTCCACCACCCAACTTAGGCCAGTCGCCACAGCTGCGGTTACGAGCAGGCCCCGGTGCGTCATCGCAGGTCGAGCCATGATACCGGGCGGCGCCGACGTAAAATCGGCGCTGGCGGTGAGGCTCGCCCGGATGCTGGGTCACCAGCCAATGGCCTCTACCCGGTTTGAGGTGGCAGAGCTCGCGCACAACCAGGATTGCGCTGGAGGCCGGAGATGCTCCAAATCGAGATTCCGGGATGGAGGACACTGCGCTTGGAGCATCTGGTCCTCGACCTCAACGGCACCCTGGCGCTGGACGGCCAGCTGCTGGCAGTGGGGGAGAGCCTGACGAGGCTGTCGCAGCAGCTCCACGTCCAGCTGGTGTCGGCGGATACCCATGGCACCTTGGCCGAGGCAGCCGCGAGGCTCGGGGTCCAGGCAGTCCGACTCGACCCGAGGATCGACGGCTCAAAGCAGAAGGCGCGCCACGTGGCCGAGCTGGGCGCCAACTCGGTGGTCGCGATCGGCAACGGAGCCAATGACCGCGGCATGTTGGAGCTGGCGGCCCTGGCCGTGGTGGTCGTGGGGGCCGAGGGGTGCGCGGTGTCGGCGCTGACGGTGGCCGACGTGGTGGTGGCCTCGGCGGAGAACGCCCTCAATCTGCTGCTGGAGCCGACACGGCTGGTGGCTACTCTGCGCGCCTGAGCGCGGCCCAGCCCCGTGATCCCCAGGCTCTCCCTCCGGCCACCGCGGCGGGGAGCCATACGCGGCAGTTGGCATGTGGTCGGGCCGGGTCCCGGACTGCCGGTGTCGGCCGAGCGGGGACCGCGCCCACCCACCCTGCCATCCGGGTGAATCCACGCTCCGCGCCCACCGTGGTTACGCGGTGCCCTCCGGGGCTAGCGACCGGGACCATGGGGGCATGGCGGCAGAGTCGCGATTGGGAGAGCGCTGGGGTGAGAGGTCGGTCGCGGGCACTGCGGTTTCGGAGTTCCAGACCCCGGGTCAGCTTGCTGACTGGCAGGAGATGATGGCACTGCTCCTGCACCGCTGCATGGCCGGCGCTCTTCCTGAAGAGCAGACTTGCACCGAATGCGACTTCACCGCTCCCCAAAGCGCTCTGCCGCCTGAAGACTATCTGGGCTGAGAGGTCAGTCCTGCGTGGGCAGGTGCAGATACATGGTCTGGATGCCCACCCGCCCGGGTCCCCGGAAGCGGTTGAAGATCAGCTGTCCGACGCCTGCGAACACGCCCGTGCGCAGGCCGTAGACCGCCGGTCGCATCCGCACCGTCGGGTCCATGTAGACCCACCCGCCGGGCTCGACGTCGATCTCCTCGCCCTCTCCCAGCTGCTTCTCCAGGACGTTGCCATAGCCGTGGAGCCAGACCACTCCGTCCCCGTCCCTGGCCTCGAACCGGTCGACCCAGAAGCCGTTGTCGCCAAAGAGGTTGTTGGTTATGCCGCGCAGGCGGGAGGCGCCGTAGCGCAGCGAACCCGTCGCCGCCAGGAATTGATGCTCTCGGACCAGGATGGAGGCCTGACGGGGCAGCTCCAGGGGAAAGATGTGCCCGGGCGCATCCCTGGAGAAAGCTATCTCACCCCGACCTCGAGCCTCGGTCAGGAAGACTTCGCGGCCGGCGATCATCCGGCGGGTTGCCCCGCGCACCGCTCTCAGCTTGATCTCGAGTTTGGGGTCCTTCCAGAGCACCACATGGTGCTCGAAGTACACCGGCATCGAGCCGTCCAGGGAGCAGTGGAGCATCGGCACCAGCTCCCCCTCGATCCGGTATGCGACTCCTGGCGCCAGTCCCTCCCGGATCCTGGTCGGCAGCAGCTCAGGCGGGTCCATCAAGGCGAGATTCCTCCTGGTCGGCGGAGCCGGACTTCCTGCCTATGTCGGTGTCCGCTCTGAGTGGAGCGGGTGGGGCGCCCGGAGAGCCTCGGCGCCGGCCCGGCTTGGCCGATGCTCGGGCTGGTGGATGGCGCCGCCGGTCCCCGGCAGGAGCGAGTGCGCCCCGATCTGGCCCCGACGCTCCCAGCAGTGCTGACACTCAGGCTGGGACTGGCCCGATCGTACGGCCTGGGCCAGCGGTCTCGCCAAGCCGGGGTCGCGGCGCGCGTGGCTTGCGCCTCGGTCTCCACTTGCCCTAAGCCCCTTCCCGACACTTGCGCCGGCATCGGCGTCGAGCCCCACCTGGAGCCTGCGATCTGGCCCGGCGACCATCCGAACAGAAGCGGCGCGGTCTCCCCCGGCCGTCCGGCTCGGCCCGGCCCCGGCGCCGACCCTGAGGCTCGCCAGGTGGGGGTGGCCTTCGGAGAACAGGTGCTGCGCGCCGCGGCCATGAGCGTGGCCGCCAGCCTCAGAGATGGATGGTGGGCAGGCCGGACGCGGTCACATCGAAGGTCGCCCACATGCCGAGGCTCTCGTGCCCGAGGACCAGGCAGGCGATCCGATAGTCGCCGGCTCGGCTCGCGACGAATGAAAAGGTGGAGCTGGCCCCGGGAGGAATGCCGACCGTGGGGTTGGGGATGCTGGCGCCGGGGAAGACCGGGGTGGTGCCCGTCGGGGTGACCACCGCGGCCGAGTGGTTGATCTTGTCCACGTTGCTGAAGTCCACCACCACCGTCCATCCCACCGGCACCGTGACCACCAGCTTGCCGTTGGCCTCGCCGTCGAAGCTCAGCGTGTTGTTCACATTTTGGTAGCCCGCTTCCAACTTCAAAGTTGCGGTCTTGGTCGCCGCGTTGTACTTCAGCCAGCGGTCCAGCGCCACCGTCGAGCTGGCCGGGGTTGGCTTGGCGGATGGTGCCGCCGATGGCGACGCGGACGGTGATGGGCTCGGAGCCGGCCTCACGTAGAAGGACGGCTCGGCGACGATCGGGCCGTCGGCCACCACGGTGACAGTGGTCGATGTGAGCCGCCGCCCGGCCACGGTCCAGCCGGTGAACGGGTGCTTGGCGGGGCTGGTCGGGCTGGCCGAGAGGGTCGTCCTCTGCCCGCAGGCAAGCACCAGGGTGGCTTCGCTCCTGGTGATCAGGTGGGTGCCGCCGTGGTAGGTCGCCCGGACGGTTCCCATCAGCGAGGACTGAAAGGTGGGGATCTCCACCGTCACAGAGCATCCGACCCCTGTGTCCGGCGAGGACAGCGGTCCACCGCATCCAGCCGCCAGGAGGCCCAGCCCCAGAGCCAGGCCGCCCCAGACCAGGGCCATTCGGGGAGCCGAGATCAACTTCGAACAGGGCCGCTGGCGGCGGCTTGGCATCCTCTCATCGATCTCAGATTAGCGGATCGTCACCACCCGACGGCGACCCCGGCTGCGTGCCCGCCGCCGCGCGACCGCTGAATTGGGCCATGTGGATCCGCTGCGCAGGCGCTAGGGTATGCGGTTGTGAGCGCCGTCCAGGAGGGAGTGGCGGGGCTGACCGAGACGGTCGGCAGCGGGGAGACCCAGGAGCGACGAGACCGGCCCTGGAAGGTCATCGTCTGGAACGACCCGGTCACCCTGATGAGCTACGTCGTATTCGTTTTCCGGCGCCTCTTCGGGTACGACCTCGAGACCGCCACCCGGCTGATGCTCCAGGTTCACAACGAGGGCCGTGCCGTGGTTGCCACCGAGCCTCGGGAGCGCGCGGAGGTGTCGGTCGCCCAGCTCCACGCTCACGGGCTGCAGGCTACTTTGGCGCGCGACTGAGGTTGGCTGAGATCCGGGGGCACGGGGGCCTGGTCGAGGTCCTCGTCGACCAGCGCGAGCGGCGGGCACTGCTGGAGATCGTTGACCGGGTGCGGCCCATGCTCGCGGAGTCGAACTGGGCCTTTCCCCGGGCCTACGAGCAGGAGGACCTGGAGCGGGAGTTCCAGCGCCTGGCAGGGGCAGATCTTGTGAAATCTCGCGAAGCTGATCTGGACACTTTGCGCTGCTGCCTGGACTCGCGGGCCTCGATCGAGCTCACCGAGGAGCAGACCTGGAGTTGGCTGCGGGCCCTGAACGTGCTGCGCCTGGCACTGGCGGAAAGGCTCGGCCTTGACCAAGACGGATGGGAGGACCGCTTCAGCCCCCGCCAGCACCGCCGTCCCCCGCTGGCAACGCTGCATCTGCTGAGCTGGTTGCAGGAGGAACTGGTGGAGGCGCTTCCCCAGAGCTGAGGGCCGAGGCGGCCTGGGGCCGGGGGATCACCGGCCCCAGGCCGCCCGCAAGCAGCGTCGAGCGGACCCGGTCCGCCCGCCTCCAAGCCGGCTCTCAGCCCTGGCTCTGGGCCCAGATCTCCTCCATCCAGCGCTCCACACGGTCGGGGTGGGTCGGGATGTTGGAGCTCAGCACCCGGCAGCCGTCCGCGGTCACGACCACGTCGTCTTCGATCCGCACGCCGATGCCCCGCAGCGGCTCGGGAACCG
>JAKABA010000299.1 GCA_021802115.1 bacterium
TCAGGTCCTGGGGATCCTGACCCTGGCCGCCGAGCACGGATCTGGAGCCTTCGCGATCCCCCTCGCCGAGGTCGCTCCCGTGATCCAGCGCTGGCTGGCAGGTTAAGAGTTTGCTTAGACTTTGGGGCCGCAAGTGGGCCGGCCGTTGACGCTTGCCCGACCCATCTGCAACCATCCGGGTGGGCTCGCCGAGGTTGTCCCCGACAACCTCGGGCGGCTGGCTTCCCCGACAAGCATAGGAGCGCAGAGCGAATGAGTGGCAACAAGGGGGGCGGGCTCACCGTCCTGGTCCTCGGGGCCGACGGCTACATCGGCTGGCCGATGGCGATGCACCTGTCCAATCTGGGCCACAAGGTGGTGGCGGTCGACAACCTGGCCCGCCGCCGCTGGGACCGCGAGGGGGGCACCTACAGTCTGCTGCCGCTGCGGTCGATGGGCCAGCGGGTGGCGCGTTGGCGGCAGGTCAGCGGCCAAGCCATCGAGTGGCGCCGCTGCGACCTGCGCGATTTCGCCACCTTGGACGCCCTCTTTGAGGAGTTTCGACCGCACGCCGTGATCCACTTCGCCGAGCAGCGCAGCGCGCCCTTCTCGATGGTGGACCGTGAGCACGCCACCATGACCCAGGTCAACAACGTGGTCGGCACTCTCAACGTGCTGTTCGCGATCAGGGACCGAGCCCCCGATTGCCACCTGATCAAGCTCGGCACCATGGGCGAGTACGGCACCCCCAACATCGACATCGAAGAGGGCTACATCGACATCGAGCACAACGGGCGGCGGGACCGACTGCCGTTCCCCAAGGTCGCAGGCAGCTTCTACCACCTCTCCAAGGTGCACGACAGCAACAACATCCACTTCGCGACCAGGGCCTGGGGAGTGCGGGCCACCGATCTCAACCAGGGGGTGGTGTACGGCTACCAGACGGAGGAGACCGGGCTCCATCCCGACCTACACACCCGCTTCGACTTCGACTCCATCTGGGGCACTGCGTTGAACCGCTTCTGCGTGCAGGCGGCGGTGGGGCAGCCGCTCACGGTCTACGGCAAGGGGGGTCAGACCAGGGGCTTCCTGGACATTCGCGACACCATGGCCTGCGTCACCCTGGCGCTGGAGAACCCGGCGGAGCGGGGGGAGTGCCGGGTGTTCAATCAATTCACCGAGCAGTTCAGCGTCCTCCAGCTGGCGGAGCTGGTGGCCAGGGTGCGCCACGAGCACGGGCTCAAGACCACCATCAGCCACGTGCCCAATCCCAGGTTCGAGGCGGAGGAGCACTACTACAACGCCAAGCACCAGCTGCTGCTGGACCTCGGGCTCAAGCCTCACCTCCTGGGGGAGACGCTGCTCGAGTCCGTGATCGAGATGGTGGAGCAGCACGCAGCCCGTGTGGATCCGGTCCTGCTGGAGCAGCCGAGCGTGACCTGGAAGCGTGGGGGCAACGAGGTCTGGGACCGCTACTCCCACCGGCGGGGCGCGGCCGTCCCGAGGCCCGCCGCCGTACCCAGCACCACTCCGGTCTGAGGGCCGGCTGGATCGGGGTGATCTCGCGCCTGGCTGGGTAGAATCGAGTTCGGGCGCAGCAGATCACGCGGGAGTTTGAGTTGAGTTCCAGGGAATACGAGATTGCGATCGTGGGCGCCGGTCCGGCCGGACTCACGGCGGCTCTGTACGCCGGGCGGGCCCTGAAGCGGACCGTCCTGCTGGAGGCAGGCATCCCCGGCGGGGAGCTCCTCAACACCGAGACCATCGAGGACTACCCCGGCTTCGCCTCGATCACGGGCCCCGAGCTCGCCAGCAAGATGACCGAGCACGCGCTCTCGTTCGGAGCCGAGCTGGTGCCCGCCAGGGTGACCGCCATCGGGGTGGAGGCCGACTCGCGCAAGCGCATCGAGGTGGAGGAGGGGGAGCCGTACTTCGCCAGGGCCGTGATCCTGACCGCGGGCGGGCAGCCGCGCAAGCTCGGCATCCCTGGGGAGCAGGAGTACGCCGGCCGGGGCGTCTCCTACTGTGCGGTGTGCGACGGCGCCTTCTTCAAGGGTGAGCATCTGGCGGTGGTGGGTGGGGGTGACGCGGCCATGGAGGAGGCGGCGTTCCTGACCCGCTACGCCTCCCGGGTCACCCTGATCCACCGGCGCTCTGAGTTCCGCGCCCAGCCGGTGCTGGTCGAGCGGGCCCGGAGCAATCCCAAGCTGGAGTTCATGACGGACACCGTCGTCGAGGAGATCCTTGGCGATGGCCAGCGGGTGGAGCGGTTGCGTCTGCGCAACCCATCAGGTGGCAGCGCCGGCGAGCTGGCGGTGGGGGGAGTCTTCGTCTTCGTCGGCTTCCTTCCCAACAGTGGTCTGCTGCGGGTCCACGCCGAGCACGACGCTCAGGGGTATTACCTGACCGACGAGAACATGCAGACCTCGGTCCCGGGGATCTATGCCGCCGGCGACGTGCGGGCGCAGCTCACCCGCCAGATCACCACCGCGGTGGGGGATGCGACCACCGCCGCCATGGCCGCGACCAAGCTGGTGGAGGAGCCGCTGCCGGTGCCGGTGCCGGCGTGACCAGCATCGTCACCAGGGGCGGGGACCGCGGGGAGACCAGCCTCCTCTACGGCGGGCGCGTGCCCAAGGACGACCTCCACACCGAGGCCTACGGGGCGCTCGACGAGGCGATCTCGGCGATGGGCCTGGGCCGCTCGCTGTGCTCCCATGTGGAGGTGGCTTCTTCCCTTTTGGAGCTGGAACGCGAATGCTTCACGGTCGGGGCCGAGCTCGCCACCGCCTCCGCCGACCGGGCCAAGCTGGTGCGCCACTTTCCGACCCTGGAGCCTGCCGCCGCCGACCGCCTCGAGGGCGAGGTCCACCGTCTCGAGGCCGAGATCGGCTTGCCGGCCGGGTTCGTGCTGCCGGGCGGCACCCCCGCCGCGGCCGCGATCGACCTGGCCAGGACCATGGTGAGGCGGGCCGAGCGCCGCACGGTCGCGTTGGCCAGGTCGGATCCCCTGTTCAATCCCGAGGTCGTGCGCTACCTCAACCGGCTCTCCGATCTGCTCTTCATGCTCGCCCGCCAGGAGGAGGCGGGGGCCACCACGCTCAAGTGAGGTGGTCTTGGCCGCTCCGCTAACCTCATACCGTGGTCAGTGTGGGGGACGCCCAGCAGGATGCCCCGATCGCGGTGCGCTGCGTGATCCGGGGGCGAGTCCAAATGGTGGGCTTTCGCGCCTTCGCGGTTGAGGCGGCCAGCCGGATGGGGGTGAGCGGCTGGGTGCGCAACCGGCAGGACGGTGCGGTCGAGGTGCTGGCGCAGGGCCCGCCCGCGCTGGTGGAGGAGTTCATGGCCCGCATGCGCCGTGGCCCCGCCGCAGCGCGGGTCGCCTCGTGCGAGGCGACCCCGGTGGCCGTCAATGATCACATCGTGGGCTTCCGGCTTGCCTCCTGACGCCGCGCGGTGGGCCCGGTTGTCAGCCCCAGCCCGGCGCCTCGGCCTGCCCCTCAGCTTGGGCGGCGACCCTTGACCGCCGGCGCGCTCGAGCCGATTCTCAGCCGCTCCCGGGAGAGGCTCGCCGCCCTCCCCCCCGCGGCGGTGCTGGAGCGTGCTGCCGCCGGGGCCGATCCTCCCCGGAGCCTGCGCCCCGATCTGGTCGCCGGCCGCATCTGCGTGATCGCGGAGATGAAGCGGCGGTCGCCGTCGGCCGGCATGCTGCGGCCGGATCTGGACCCGGCCGCGACCGCCCAGGTGTACGAGGCAGCGGGGGCCGCGGCCATCTCGGTGCTCACCGAGCCGGACTTCTTCGGAGGCAGCCTCGACGACCTCCGAGCCGCCAGCCGGGCCACCCGCAGGCCGATCCTGCGCAAGGACTTCGTCATCGATCCGCGCCAGGTGCTGGAGGCCAGAGCCGCGGGGGCGGACCTGGTCTTGCTGATCGTCCGGGCGCTCCCGCCGGACCGCCTCCGGGACTGCCTGGCGACCGCGGCGGCGCTCGGGATGGAGGCTCTGGTGGAGGTGCACGACCGGCCGGAGCTGGAGGTAGCCCTGGGCCTGGGCGCCGAGCTCATAGGGATCAACAACCGTGACCTGGACCTTCTCTCCACCGACCTGGGGGTCACCGAGCGGCTGGCTCCTCTGGTGCCGGCTGACCGCTATGCGATCTCGGAATCCGGCATCGCTGGCGAGGACGACCTGGAGCGGCTGCGCGCGTGCGGGGTGCGCGCGGTCCTGGTCGGCGAAGCGTTGCTGCGCGCACCCGACCCGGCAGCGGCTCTGCGCCGGCTCACGGTCGCCGGGGCCCACCCGTGAGGGTCAAGGTCTGCGGGATCACGCGAGAGGAGGACGCCGAGGCCGCGCTGGAGGCTGGGGCCGATGCCATCGGGATGGTCTTTCACGAGTCCAGCCCGCGCC
>JAKABA010000049.1 GCA_021802115.1 bacterium
CAACTATCAGTTTTCCTAAGACATTAGTCTAAAACTAAAGGTTGTGTCAAGTCTAAGGGGATTGGCAAACCATGACGGGATCACTCCGGGCCCCGACGTCGCTCGCCGGGCCGGTCGACGGTGGAGCGGGGACGCCCGCCTCGGCCCTGTTTACGCCGGTGAGGGGACGCCCAGCTCCAGCCGGGGCCGCAGCGCGGAGAGCGGCTTGGGGCGGGCGAACAGGTAACCCTGACCCAGCTGGATCCCCAGCGAGAGCAGGTGCTCGCGGCTGGCCTCGGTCTCCACCCCCTCTGCCACGAGGGCGCATCCGCTGCGCTCCGCGAAGTGCTGGATGCCCGCCACCATCGCCTCGTGGGCACGGTCCCGCAGCATCGCCTGGACCAGGTAGATGTCCAGCTTCACGAAGTCCGGGTTGAGCTCCAGGATGTGGCGGAGGCTGGCGTAGCCGGCGCCGGCGTCGTCGACGGCCAACCTCGTGGCTGGGCCGAGCCTCGCCATCGCCGCTCGGACGGCGGCGTAGTCGTCGATCTGGTCGTGCTCGGTAACCTCCACGACCGCCCCGTATCGCCACTGGCGTCGTCCCTCCGCGAGCAGCTCCTGGTGCGCCACCAGGACGTCGGGGGAGATGTTGACCGAGAGGTACTGTCCCTCCATCAGGAGGCGCTCTCCGTCCCTCACCGCCCGATCCAGGGTCGCCAGCTCGAGCCGCTCGTGCAGCCCGTGCTCCCGGGCTGTGCCGAAGACCCGGTCGGGTGGCAGTTGGCCGCTGAACCGGGTCAGCGCCTCGTAGCCGCGGATCGCCCCCGTCCCCATGTCCACGATTGGCTGGAACACCGGGTGATAGGTGCCGTCGTTCAGGTGCCGGAGCACAACCTCAGCACCCCCGTTCGCGGTGGAAGGGGAGATCAGGAGGTTAGCCAGCCGGCGCCCGGCGACGGAGGCGAAGTCCTCCAGGCTGGGCAGCAATCCGGCGAGGAGCTTGCCGGCCGCCTCGGGATCCGGCTCCCGGACTCCGGCGACCAGGATCCCCAGCACGCGGTTTCCCTGGCGGATGGGGGCGTAGGCGAAGGCGGGGATGCCCAGGCTGATGAACGCCGACCAGTACTCCTGTAGCTCCGGCTCCTCCGCCCGTCGCCGCGCGTCTGCGCAGCGTTCGATCCAGGGGGCTCCCCGCGCGCGCTCGCGCAGGTCGCTGGTGCGTGCGTCCGGCAGCCCGCAGTAGGTGGTGGCCGGGAACTCCGCTGGCGCTCGGGGATAGCTGACCAGGGGGATGGCGGGACCGGACCCGGAGAGCGAGATCACCTGAGCGATGGCGGCTCCGCGCAGCTGCACGAACTCCCGGCAGATCTGCAGGGCGACGCGGTCCGGCGACTCCGGAGACGGGGTCGGTCCGGCCAGGTTCCTCAGGGCCTGCCGCTCCGAGACCTCGATCAGCAGCTGTTGGTGGTCGCGTGAGTGGAGCCTCGCCCCGATGGCCAGGATGGCGACCAGGAGCCCCATCGCGGTCTCGACCCGGCCCAGGATCGCGCCCAGAGAGAGCGCGCCACCCCCGAGCTGCGTCAGCAGCAATCCGCACGTCGCAGCGGCGGCCGTTGGCAGGATCCAGCGTTGCATCGGGCTCAGGTGACGCCACCTCAGCCATCCGGCACCGACCAGGGCGGTGGTGGCGGCCAGGGTCACCCACCCCAGCGTGGCCCCGCCCCCCGTGAGACGCTGGAGCTGAACCAGGGGCACGGCGGTGGCGCCGAGCCCGGCCGCAGTGAGGGCCAACACGAAGGTGACCAGAGCCACCATCGCCATGACCCCGACGTATCCGAGGATGGTCCCCTGTCCCGGCCGCACCGGCGGCCGCCAGAGGCTGCCCGGGGTGGCCAGCGACAACGCGATGCCCAGGCCCAGAGCCAGGTGCCAGGCGATCCGCCCGGAGATGGCTCCCACCGCGGTGTGCAGCAGGACGCCCGACGATCCCGCGGCCGCCCACACGACCCCGATCGCCATCAGGGCCAGGAAGGTCCCGGCCAGGCCAAGAAGGCGCGGCTCCGGCGGTCCCAGGAACTGCTCCTCGAGCAGCAGGATCGCGATCAGGCCACATCCGGTGGCCACCCCGGCGGCGTAGACGGACTGGCTGGCGGTGGCGGCGGGATAGGGGATCTGGGCCAGAGGGACCAGGATCAGCGCCAGCACCAGCAGGGCCAGCACACCACGCGCGGGGGCGCTCAGCCTCAGTGGCGGCAATCGACGGCGGCGATACGGCCCGGCACGCGCCTGCCCTGCGCTCAAGCCGCCTCCCACCTGGGAATCACCACGTCTGCACCATAGGCAGCGCCGAGGGCGGCCGGGGTGACGTTTCGCACACATCCCGGTGACGCGGACGGCATGGCCGCCGGCTCGGGCGGGTATGTCACCGGATGGCTGGCTCGATCCTTCGGCCCAGAGTCATTTCGACCGCGTCGGCCACGGCAGAGCGGAGCATGCCGGTCACCTCGCCGAGCCGGGATTCGGGAACCCGCAGGTGCAGCCGCGGTCCGTTCAGGGAGACCAGGCGGATCTCGGGAGGTGCCGCTGCCAGCAGTTGCGCCGCCAGCCGGGTCGTGAGCCGCGCCCCCGCATCGCTCAGGGAGTGGTCCTGGCCGCTCAGCGAGAGCGGCGCTCCCCAGGGCAGCTCGTCGGGCAGCCGCCGGCGCTCGGTCAGCCATTCCCAGGCGTCGGGGAAGCGCCTGAGCTCGACCAGGGACTCCGGCAGAGCCGACGGCCGGTCCAGGACCGAACCCCAGAGTGGCTCATGGCGGTCCGCGCGAGCCCGCTTCCCCGCCAGGGCGTGCAGGCCCGCGATGCCGCCCCGGTCTGCCCCAGGGGCGAGTCCTGGACCGCCCCGGTGGTGGCCCGCCAGCTCGTCCCACAGTCCGATGTCCCCGCTCCAGAACGCTGCGAGCATCAGGGTGGGGGCGGGCAGGCTCAGCTCCACGGTGGACTGGCCGCGGCGCTCCAGCGCCTCGGCACGGCTGAGCGGCCGGGGCTCCGCGCAGGCGTACAGCCCGGCGGGATGGGGCACGTTCAGCTGGTAGCCGGCCAGCGAGAGCCGGCCCATGAAGAGGAGCTCCTCCGCGTATGGGAGCTGTCTTGCGCGGGCGGGCTGGGCGCGGCTCCAGTGGGTCATCGCTCGGGACAGCTGCTCCAACTTCCAGCTGCCGCTCTCGAGCTGGGACTCCTCCTGGGGCCCACGGTCCTCGACGGGGTCGATGAGGCCGATCATGGTGGTCAGCCGGAGCCGTTCCACGAACGCCAGCCCCTGGAGGGCGTGGCGCACCTCCAGATGCGGCGGGATGTCCCCGATGAGCAGATCGGGGGCGGCGCCTTCGGCGACCATGCCCGCAAACCGTGCGAGCGACAGGTCCCAATCTCCTCCGGGGATCGCGATGTGCAGGTCTCCCGGGCCCGCCCGCAGCAGCACCGCCGCCGCCGGCCCGAACCGCCACCGCGGAACCCGGGCGGGGCGCCTGGGAGCTGGCGCCGGGGGGACCATCGTGGTGGCGCGGTCGTACTCTGCGCGCAGCTCCGGAGTCGCGACCAGCGCCCAGGCGGCCTGGAGCTGCGAGAAGAGCTGGGTCGCCCGTTGCGGGTCGAGCCGCTGTCGCCCCTGGCGGTGGATCTGGACATCCGGGTGAAGCTCTCTGGCCCTCGCCCGGTAATGCCGGCGCAGCTCCTGCCAGGAGGCCGAGCGGTCACTCCCGAGCACTGCGTAGACGTCGACCGGGGCCACGCGCCCCGACCTCACCGGCAAGCGGGGCCCCTCCCCAGGCCGGGGCTCGTCACCTCGGCCGGCGGTCGTGCGCTCACAGGTCGAAGGGGTCCTGGAAGAAGCCGGGCAGGTGGTTGGAGAGCCAGTCGTTGAAGATCGCGAAGTGATTCACGGTTACCAGCATTCCCATCGCCACCACCACCAGTCCGCCCACCACCGAGATCGCCCGCTGATGCCGGCCCAGCGTCGCCAGCAGCGGTGCCATGCGGTCGAGCAGCGCCGCCGCGAGCAGGAACGGGAGCCCCAGCCCCAGGCAGTAGGCGACCATCAAGTAGATGCCGCGCAGGGTGGTCCCCTGGCTGATGCCGGAGGTCAGCACCGCGCCCAGCACCGGGCCGATGCAGGGGGACCAGCCCGCCGCCAACCCCAGCCCCAGCAGCAGCCCGGCGACAAAGCCCCCCCGCCGCCCCCTGGTCGGCAGCGGGCGCCGGTCACGCAGCAGGGGTCCGATTCGGATCACGCCCATCAGGGTCAGCCCCAGGACGATCACGACCGCCCCGAGGATGGGGGTCAGGACGGATCGCCACGGCTCCAGCACCCGGTCCAGGGCGTAGAAGAATGCGATGCAGAACGTGCCCAGGCCGATGACGAAGCCGGCCGCTCCGCGCATCACTCGCCAGCGGCCCGCGGAGGTCGCGGTCCCGGCGCCGCCGACGCCCTCGCAGGAGAGGAACGCCAGATACGCGGGTACCAGCGGGAGCACGCACGGGGAGAGGAAGGAGGCCGCGCCGGCCGCTACGGCCAAGGGGATGGTGACCGCACCGAAGCTCATGGTGCCAGGTTAGAGATGGCGACCTCGGGACCATCCAGAGGCCGCCGCGCCGCCGACGTCGTCCACCCCGGGCTCAGGCCGCCCCGGGCACGTCCGGCCCGCCTGCCATCCGCGCCAGCTCCCTGTCTGCGAGCTCGGGGTCGAGCTTGCGGAACAGTGCCTCCGGCGGGCCGATCGGCCGCCCCGCGGGAACGCGCTGGGGGCTCCAGGAGCAGGCGGCGGTCCCGGCCGGGGTGGTCAGGACGAGATGTGGGTCGGCGGGGTCAGCCCCGGAGGCGACCAGCTCCGGCAGGGGAGTCAGGGTCCCCGGGTCGCCCAGCATGGCGTGGAGCCGCTGCGAGGTGAAGGGAAGGAAGGGGGCGAACATGACCCTGAGGTTGGCGATGCACTGCACGGCGGTGAACAGGACCGTGGCGGCCCGAGTCCGGTCGCTCTTGATGAGCCGCCAGGGCTCCATCTCACCCAGGTACTGGTTGACCGCGGCCGCCAGCCCCATGACTTCGCCAAGCGCCGTCTTGAAGTGGCATCCCGCGATCAGCTCGCCGACCGTCGCGTAGCCGCCGTCCACCTGTTCCAGCACGAGCCGGTCCGGCGGCTGCAGCTCGCCAGGCTCGGGCACCTGCTCGAAGTGGCGCGCGCACAACGTGAGGGTGCGCTGCACCAGGTTGCCCCAGGTCGCCACCAGCTCGTCGTTGTTCCGGCGGATGAACTCGGCCCAGGTGAAGTCGGTGTCCTGGGTCTCGGGGCCGGCGGCGGTCAGGTGATACCGCAGGGGATCCGGGTCGTAGCGCTCCAGAAAGTCCCGAACCTCGATCGCCACGCCGCGGCTGTGGGAGAACTTCTGTCCCTCCTGGGTCAGGAACTCGCTGCTGACGACGTTCTCCGGCAGGACCAGGGGCGGGTGCCCAGGGCCCCCGCCAAACGATCCGCCGGATCCGTAGCCCATCAGCATGCTCGGCCAGATGATCGAATGGAAGACGATGTTGTCCTTGCCCATGAAGTAGAAGTGACGGGCTCGGGGATCCTGCCACCAGCTCCGCCAGGACTCCGGCTCACCGCGCAGCAAGGCCCACTCGATGCTGGCGGAGAGGTAGCCGACCACCGCGTCGAACCACACGTAGATGCGCTTGTCCGACCGCTCTTCGAAGCCCTCGACGGGCACCCGGATGCCCCAGTCAAGGTCGCGAGTGACGGCCCGGGGACGGAGCTCCGCCAGCAGGTTGGCGGAGAAGGACCGGACGTTGCTGCGCCAGTCCTGCTTGCTCGCCAGCCATTCCGCCAGCCGGTCGGCGAATGCCGGCAGATCCAGGAACAGGTGCTCGGACTCGCGGAACACCGGGACGGTCCCGTCGATCCGGGACCGCGGGTCGATCAGGTCCTGGGGGTCCAGCATCCGGCCGCAGTTGTCACACTGGTCGCCGCGGGCGGAGGAGTAGCCGCAGTGCGGGCAGGTCCCCTCGATGTAGCGATCCGGCAGGGTGTGGCCGGTGGTGCTGGAGAAGGCGCCCATCTGGGTTCGTCGCAGCAGGTATCCCTTGTCATAGAGGGTGCGGAATACGTCGCGCACGACCCGCTCGTGGTTCTTGGTCGTGGTCCTTGTGAAGAGGTCATAGCTGAGCCCCAGCCGCTGGAGGTCCTCGGCGATCACCCGGCTGTAGCGGTCAGCGATCTCGCGGGGGGTCACCCCCTCCCGGTCGGCGGCCACCAGGATCGGGGTCCCATGCTCGTCGGTGCCGCTCACCATGAGCACCGACGATCCCAGCAGGCGGTGGTAGCGCGCGAACACGTCCGAGGGCACCCCGAACCCGGCCACATGTCCGATGTGTCGGGGGCCGCTGGCGTACGGCCAGGCGACGGCCACGAGGATGCGGTTGGGACCTGGGGAACTCAAGACCTGACCGATGGTATCCGGTGGCGGCTCCTGAAGGTGGAACAATGCGCGCATGCCCTACCAGCCCCGGGTGCTGCTGGCGATCGCCGACAGCTCCCGCACCGGCGGCCCCGAGCATGTCCTCACCCTGGGTCGTGAGCTGCTCCGCGCGGGCTGGCAGGTGGCGGTCGCCGCCCCTCCGGGCGATCTGCTCTCACGGTGCCAGGCGCTGGGGATGCCCAGCTTCGCGGTCGGCGCCACGGGAAAGGACCTGGCCGCAGCCCCGATCCGCCTGCGCCGGCTGGCGCGGCGCTATCACGCCGACCTGGTGCATACCCACGGCCTGCGGGCGGGGTGGATCGCTCAGCGCGCCCACCTACCGTTTCCCTGGGTGCACACCCACCACCTGGACGCCTGGTTCACCGCCAGCCGGCTGCGCAGGACCCTACATCGGCGCGAGCTCCGCGCCATCGGCCAGCGCGCGCGGCTGCAGATCGCGGTCTCCCAGTCGGTGTTCGGATTCGTCACCGAGGGGATCGGCATCCCCACCGAGAGGGTCCGATTGGTGCCCAACGGGATAGATCCCCTGCTGCCCCGATTGCGCGAGCGCCCGTCGGCGGCCAGGGTCGGGGTGCTGGCCAGCCTCATCCCCAGCAAAGGGGTGGACCTGGCGGTCATGGCGCTGGCCACACCGGCGGGCCGGGGGCTGTCGCTGACCGTGGGGGGAGCAGGGCCGGAGCTTCAGAGCCTGCTGGACCTGGCGGAGCGTCTGCAGGTGGCGGGGCGGGTCGACTTCGTCGGTTCGGTCACCGACCGGCAGCGATTCTTCGACGATTGCGACGTGGTCTGGGTGCCCTCGCGGGCCGAGCCGTTCGGGCTGGTCGCCTGCGAGGCCATGAGCGCCGGGCTCCCCGTGGTCGGGACCCGGGTCGGTGGCCTGCCGGAGATCCTGGACCCGCCGCGCGCCGGGGCGCTGGTCGCCCCCGCCAATCCCACCGCGCTGGCCAGCGTCACCAGCGCACTGCTGGCCGATGGGGAACGTTACCGGCGGCTCTCCCAAGCCGGTCCGGAGCGGGTCCGCGCGCGCTACTCGGCCGCCCGGATGGCCGCCCTGACGAGGGGCGTCTACCGAGAGGTGCTGGGCTGAGCGGCGACGTTCACTTCTTGGCGGCCTGATAGTAGGGATTGGCCCCCTGCGCGTGA
This sequence comes from bacterium, assembly GCA_021802115.1. The sequence continues at coordinate 7,645 of JAKABA010000049.1, forward strand.
TCGGTGGTGTCGACCACGTCGTGGAGCTCTGGGAAGCGCTCCAGAATCGTGGCCCTCACCCCCTGCGACAGGGTGACCTCAGCTAGCCCGCACCCCTGGCACCCACCCCCCATCTGGACATACGCGACCCCGTCGGCCACGTCCAGCAGGCCGATGTAGCCGCCGTGGGAGGCCACCGCCGGGTTGATCTCGGAGTCGAGCAGCTCCTGGACCGCGCGGGCCAGGGGGTCCGCGTCGGGGTTGTAACTTGTCCGCAGCTCCAGGGCACCGGTCATGGGGTCGGCGTCAACGGTCGAGCCGATCACGTGTCGGGCGATCAACTTGGGGGCGACGAAGTCGATGTCCTGCTGGCCGCGCACCAGCACCTCGTCCTCGCGGAGCCCGCCGCTCTCCACCAGCGCGAAGCTGAAGGTGAGGCGCTCACCCGCCAGCCCCGCCGGCGCCACCGACACCCATGCCTCCGGGTGCCCCTGGCGCTGGCGGAAGCCGCGAATCCGCTCGGCGGCACGTTCGGTCAGGGTCAGGGTCGGGAGCTCGGCGGTGGTGCCGTCGGGGGAATCGCTCATGGGGATAGTCTGACGCTATGAGCCGCCGCGTGCTGCTGGTGCTGCCGACCTCCACCTACCGGGCATCCGCCTTCCTCGCGGCCGCGCGCCGACTGGGCCTGGAGGTGGTGGTCGCCAGCGAGGAGCCGTCCACCCTGCGCTCCCTCCACCCGGGAGGTGAGCTGCTGATCGACCTCAGCCATCCTGAACTCGCCCCGGACCGCCTGGTCGAGCTCCAGGAGGCCGAGGAGATCGCCGCGGTGGTGGCGGCCGACGAGTCGGGGGTTCTGGTCGCAGCTCACCTCGCCTGGGCCCTGCAGCTGCCCGGCAATCCGCCCGCCGCCGCCGCCGCGACCAGGGACAAGGCGCGGCTACGGGACCGGCTCCGATTGGCCGAGATCGCCCAGCCGCGCTGGGCGATCTGGGCACACGAGGACCCGCCGGCATGGGAGCTCTTTCCGGCGGTGCTCAAGCCGCTGGACCAGGCGGCCAGCCGGGGGGTGGTGCGGGTGAACGCCCCTGTGGAGCTGCCACCCGCCGGAGCGCGCGTACGCCGGCTGCTGGCCGCCGGCTGCGGACCGGAACGGGCAGCGGTGCCGCGCCCGCTGCTGGTGGAGGAGTTCGTGCCCGGCCCCGAGGTGGCCGTGGAGGCGCTGATCAGTGGCGGCAATCTCATCCCCCTGGCGATCTACGACAAGCCGGACCCCCTGGACGGCCCCTACTTCGAGGAGACGATCTACACCGTGCCCACCGTTCTACCCCCAGCTCGGCAGGAGGCCGTCCGACAGACCGTGGCGGCGGCGGTGGGAGCGCTGGGGCTGACCACCGGCCCGGTCCACGCCGAACTGCGGCTGGGTTGGGATGATCCCGTGCTGATCGACCTCGCCTCGCGCTCGATCGGAGGGCACTGCTCCTCGGTGCTGCACTTTCGGCAGGGGCAGACGCTGGAGGAGCTTATCCTGCTGCAGGCGCTCGGCGAGCCGCTGCCGGATCCGGAGCTGGAGGCCGGCGGCGCCGGGGTGATGATGCTGCCGATCCCCAGGGCCGGCCGGCTGCTGGAGGTCAGCGGCCGGGAGGGTGCGCTCGCGGTGCCCGGGGTGGAGTCCCTGGAAATCGCGGTTCCCCTGGGAACGAGCATCGCTCCTCCACCCGAGGGCGATCGCTACCTCGGCTTCATGTTCGCCCGGGGGACGGATGGACCGGATGCTGCCCGGGCGCTGAGGCTCGCCCACTCCCAACTGCGGTTCGAGATCGACTGAGCTCAGGGGGCGGCCGCGGCCGCCCCCTGAGCCGCTCAGCCCTCCAGGTGCCGGATGCTCGGCCCCACGTAGAGCTGGCGGGGCCGTCCGATCTTCTGCTCCGAATCGAGCAGTCCCTCCTCCCAGTGGGCGAGCCATCCGGGGGTGCGACCGATCGCGAAGAGGACGGGGAACATCTCCACCGGGATGCCCATTGCCAGGTAGATGATCCCCGAGTAGAAGTCGACGTTGGGATACAGCTTGTGGGTGATGAAGTACTCGTCCGCCAGCGCGATCCGCTCCACCTCCAGGGCGATGTCGAGCAGCGGACTGCGCCCGGTGACCTCGAAGACCTGGTCCGCCACCTTCTTGATCAGCTGGGCGCGGGGGTCGAAGTTCTTGTAGACCCGGTGACCGAAGCCCATGAGCCGGAACTCGCCCGCCTTGACGCGGCGGATGTAGTCCGGGATGTTCTCGACCTTTCCAATCCTCTGGAGCATCCGCAGCACCTGCTCGTTGGCTCCCCCGTGCAGGGGGCCGTAGAGAGCTGCGCAGGCGGCCGACATGGCCGCGTAAGGATCGGCCTCGGAGCTGCCCACCAGGCGCATGGTGCTGGTCGAACAGTTCTGCTCATGATCGGCGTGGAGCACCAGCAGAACGTTGAGCGCATGCTCCAGGACCGGGTTCGGCTGGTACTTCAGCTCGGTGGCCCGCCACATCATGTTGAGGAAGTTGCCCGCGTAGGAGAGGTCGTCGTCCGGGTATGCGTAGTACAGGCCCATGGCGTGGCGGTAGGCGAAGGCCGCCAGGGTCGGCATCTTGGCGATGAGCCGCACGATCTGGCGGTGACGCACCTCCGGGTCACGGATCTGCTTGGCCTCCGGGTAGAACGTCGAGAGCGCCGCCACGGAGGAGACCAGCATCCCCATCGGATGGGCGTCGTGGTGGAAACCGTCGATGAAGTGCTTGATGCTCTCGTGGATGAAGGTGTGGTTGGTGATCTCGCCCTGCCACTGGGCGAGTTCCGCGGCGGAGGGGAGCTCCCCGTTCAACAGCAGGTAGGCGATCTCCAGAAAGCTCTTGGACTCGGCGAGCTCCTCGATCGGATAGCCGCGATAGCGCAGGATCCCCCGCTCCCCGTCGATGTAGGTGATCCGGCTCCGGCAGCTGGCGGTGTTCTGGAACGCGGGGTCGTAGCCCATCAGTCCGAAGTCGTCCGCGTCGGTCTTGATCTGGCGAAGATCCAGAGTCCGGATCGCTCCGTCGACGATAGGTAGCTCGTAGGTCCTACCCGTCCTGGAGTCGGTGACCGTGAGCTTGTCTTGCGATGCCTCAGCCGCTGCCGCCATCTTGAACCTCCTGCCGAAACCGGGCCAAGCGCGTTGCCCTTGCTGCCTGCGCGCCGGTTCTCCCCTCGCCGCGAGCCGGCGTCCTCCTTGCGCGCTCATCATCTCGCTTCGCCGACCCCCTACGCGACCTGGTAGGGGGCGCACGCATGAGGTGGGCTCGCGGGCTCGGCCGAAGGGGAGCTTCGTAACCCTGGGGCCATCCGCTGGGAAAGTCGCTTTCCACCATCCCGCAGCCCAGTCGCAGTGGGCACGGTCACGTGCCGGCATGTCGGGCGCACGTCCCCCCCTGCCTGCCATGGCCGAAGCGCAGTTGGGGGGCAGCCGTGTGCGCCTGGTTCATCCTGGGCCGCGGCACCACCTCCGAGCAACTCCAGCAGGCAATCCTCTTTGAAGAGCAGGGTCGAGACGCCGTGTTCGCGGGGCAGGCGCTGCTGAGTTCGAACGCCTGGACCCTGCTGGTGCCGATCGCGGCGCCCACCCAAAGGACTGGCCTGGGCACCCTCGCGACCGCGCCGCCCGGGCGGCGCTTCTGGAAGTTTGCGAGCCGGGCGATGTGCAATGACCAACCAGCCTGCGGACGGGCCGATCCGCGGGTCGCGCTGGGGGAGATGGGCCGCGACCTCCCCATCATGGGGGAGTCCACCGCGCTCAGCAATCGGGCGGAGTTCCTCGGCGAGGGCACCCAGATGACCCCCGACCCGGGTCGATGAAGCGGGTGGGCCAATGTCACGGCGCACCTGCCCAGCCCGAGGGCCGGCCAGGTCCCCCACCGACGCCGACGAGGTGCGGGGATGGCTCGACTTCCCATGGGGATCCCCCGGCTCCGACCCGAAGCCGGAGGCGAGACCCCGGCATCGAACCAGGAGGGGGCGGCCTCGACGCTCAAACCGTGCCCTGAGGTTGGCGGCGCCTTGTGGCTGGAGCCTCGCTGGGTCGCGGCTCGGACGCGTAACCTCGATCCGGTAGCCATGTGGCTCACGCGACCTCGGACATGGGCCGAGTTCGTGCGGTTGGCGGCGTCGCGGCGCGCGGGACCGAGCGAGAAGCCGGCGGCGGCTGGGAGGTGGCGTGACGGCAGCTGAGATTGGCCTGCTGGTGCTGGTGGTGGCGTTTGCGACCAGCATCGGTGCCCACTACACCGGTGCCTGTATGGGCATGCCGCATGCTCTTGGAGCCCTCAACCGGCGCCAGGCCCTGTGGCTCATGGCGCCGCTGGCCCTGCTCGGAGCGGCAGTGGCCAGCCATCCCGTGGAGGCGACGGTCGGGCTCGGGCTCACCCACAACCGGCTGACCGAGGGGGACGAGCTCCTGGTGCTCGCCCTGGCCTTCGCCCTCACCACCGCCTACACCCGGGCGCGGGTGCCCACCTCCACCATCCAGCTGCTGGTCTTCTCCCTGGTGGGGGTTGCCGTGGGGGTCGGTGACCCGGTTGAATGGGGGACTCTCGGACGGCTTGTGATCGTGTGGGTGGCGGCCCCCGTGGGCGCCTTCCTGCTCGGCCTGCTGGTGACGCTGGCCCTGGCCAGGCTGCCAGCAGGATCACCTATATCGCCAGTCGGCCACCGTTGGCGCCCTGGCCTTCGCGTCGGGCCCGCCCTGGTTGCGGTCGGGATGTTGGCCTCGTTCACGATGGGGGCGAATGACGTCTCCAACGCCAGCGCGGCCCTGATCGCCACCGGAACCGCCGGCCCCCTGGTGGCCGGCGTGATCGGAGGGGCAGGCCTGGCGGCCGGCGTGCTGGTCTTCGGAGGCCGACTGTTGCAGAAGGTGGCCTTCGACATAGTGAAGGTAGACGCTGTAATGGCGGTTGCCGCCCAGCTGGTGCAGGTGGCGGTAGTGCTCACGGCCGCGGAGTTCGGCTACTTCACCTCGATGAACCAGGCTCTGGTGGCTGCCATGGCCGGGGCCAGCAGGGCCAGGGGGCAGGGCCGGACGGATCGCCGCGCGCTTCAGGGGATCCTCAAGGGATGGGCGGTCGGCCCGCCGTCGGGCATCCTCCTGGGGTGGCTGGCGGCCGTGCTGCTGCGGCACCTCGGCCTCACTGCCTGACCAGCCAGGGCAAACAACCGGCCACTTGGCGGGGCCAGGCACCAGCCGGGCTCGCCAGAGCGCCTGTGACCGGGTAGATTCTATGGGGACAGCCCCTCACCGTTCCCTGCCCGGACCAAGGCGGTGTGGCACTTGCGAGCCCCACCACCGGCGCGCGATCTCCCTCCCCATGCCGGGATCGGAGCGAGGTCCTGGAGCGCCTGAAGAATGGAATCCGGGAGGTCACCAGCGGCCGGCGTTGGGCGGATTGGCTCGCCTTCAGCGGCCACTTCCACCGGTACAGCTTCCACAACCAGATCCTGATCCTGGCGCAGCGTCCCGAGGCGACCTGGGTGGCCGGCTATCGGGCCTGGCAGGAGCTGGGGCGTCAGGTCCGCCGCGGAGAGCGGGGCATCGCGATCTTCGCTCCCCTTGCGTCCGGGCCATCGGACCCGGAGGCGTCCAGGAAGGAGGAAGATTCCTCGACCGTGCGGTTCCGGGTGGTGCGGGTGTTTGACGTTGCCCAGACCGACGGGGCCGACCTACCCCGCCCCCTTCGGGACCTGATCGGCCAGCGACCCCGCCGCGAACTCGACCGGTTGCTGGATCTGGCCGGGAGCCTCGACTTCGCAGTCGAGCTGGTGGAGTTGCGGGGGGAACGCCATGGAGACTGCAGCCACGCGCTGCGGCGCATCCGGGTGGACCCGCGGCTGGCCCCCGCCCAGCTGACCAAGACACTCTGCCACGAACTGGCTCACGCGCTGCTCCACGGTGCGGACTTCCGGGGTGGCCGCCAACTCGCCGAGCTCGAGGCCGAGAGCGTCGCCTTCGTGGTCTGCCACGAGCTGGGCATTGACAGCTCCGATTACAGCTTCGGGTACCTCGCCAGCTGGGCCGGTGGCGGCGACCGGGCGGTGGCGGAGATCACCACCGCCGGCCAGCGGATCTCGATGGCCGCCGGCGTCATTCTGGACGGGCTCAGGGCTGGCGGGGCGGGCTGACCGTCCGGCGAAGACCTCGGTTCGCGCTATCGTGACGCCCGATGGCGATCGCACGATCCGCGAACTCCGGCAGGCTCGCGGGGTCGCGAGCCGCGGGAGTCCCCGGCAGAGCATCCGCCTTGGTGGAGTCCGGGCTGCTGCTGGCATCCGACCTGTCCATGTCCCATGTCCTGGAGCAGCTGCTGGAGCTGGCAACCCGGCTCACCGGAGCCCGCTACGGAGCCCTGGGGGTCCTGGGTGGGGATGGGAGGATCGCGGAGTTCCTCACGGTTGGGGTCACCGCCGAGGAGAGGGCCGCGATCGGCGATCCCCCGCAGGGTCGGGGCATCCTGGGCCTGCTCATCACCGACCCGCGCCCGCTCCGGCTGGCGCGTATCCAGGACCACCCGAGATCGGTTGGCTTCCCCCCCCACCACCCCGAGATGCGCAGCTTCCTGGGTGCCCCGGTGCGAGCCCGGGGCAAGGTGTTCGGCAACCTCTACCTGACCGACAAGGTCGGCGCTTCTGGCTTCTCCAAAGCCGATGAGCGGGTGGTCGTGACGCTGGCCAGCCAGGCCGGGGTGGCCATCGCCAATGCGCAGATCTTTGCGGAGCTGACCCAGCGGGAACGCTGGCTCCGCGCGACCCACCAGATCACCACCGCCATGCTGGCAGGGGGGTCGACCGAGATGCTCCTGGAGGCCATCGTCAAGGTCGCCCGGGAGATGACCGACTCCATGCTGGCCGCGATCGTCCGGCCTCGAGCCGAGGACGGCAGGCTGGAGGTGTCCACGTTCGATGGCGCGGGTGGCCACCGGCTCGAACATCGGGAACTGCCGTCGTCGGGCACCGCCTCGCACGCGGTCATGCGAACCGGCCGGCCCCGGCTCGTCGATCCCAGGAATCCCCAGGCCGCCTGGTTCCGCAATGCGGGCGTGGAGATCGGCCCGCTCATGGTGGTGCCCCTGACGGTGCGCCAGGAGACCCAGGGCACCATCCTGCTGGCGCGGGCTCCCGGCGCCGTCGCCTTCACCGCGGCCGATCTCAACCTGGTGGACACATTCGCCAGCCAGGCCGCGCTGGCGATCGACTATCTGCGGCTGCAGGGGGAGCTGCAGCGGCTCGCGGTGCTGCAGGAGCGCCAGCGGATAGCCCGTGACCTCCATGACGACCCGATCCAGGCGCTGATCTATTTGGCGCGGAAGCTGGACACCCTGGCCAGGCCCGTGAGTGCGGGGTCCGCGGCCGACCAGCTGGATGAGGCGAGAAACATAGCGCTGGCGGTGTCCGATGGCCTGCGCCAGCTCACCGAGGGGCTGCGCTCCCAGACCCTCGAGGAACAGGGGCTGGGTCCGGCGCTGCTCGAGCTCGGCCAGAACTTCCAGGCGCGCACCGGGGTGAGGGTCGAGGTGGAGATCGACCCTTCGGTCGGACGCCTCGGGCTCCCTGTGGAGCAGGGTCTGCTCCGGATCGCACAGGAGTCGCTGTCCAATGTGGAACGCCACTCCGGGGCGGGCTGGGCGAAGTTCCGGCTGGACAGGCGGGGGAGGCGTCTGCGGCTGGCCATCCGGGACGACGGGGTGGGGTTCGCCACCGCCTTTGGCAGGGCGCGTCGGGAGGGGCTTGGCCTGCTCGGGATGCGGGAGCGCGCACAGCTGCTGGGAGGGCGGGTCAGGTTGCGCTCGCGGCCGGGTCGGGGGGCATTGGTGGTGGTGGATCTGACCACCGGCGGTGCCGCCAGGGAGCCGGTCAGCCCGGGGCAATCACCTACGGGTGCGCCGAGGTTTACGGGGAGGGACGGGGTCCCGGGGCGGGCTATTGTGGAGGGAGAAAGACATGGCTGATCAGATCACAGTCGTCATCGCCGAGGACCATGCCCTGGTCCGGGAGGGGACCCGGGAGATTCTGGCGCACGAGCCGGACATCGCCGTGGTCGGCGAGGCGGCCCGGGGCGACGACGCGGTCACCCTCACCAAGCAGCTGCGACCCCGGGTTTTGCTGATGGACATGCGCATGCCCGGTCTCACCGGGATCGAGGTGACCCGGGAGCTGCTCGCCGAGTTGCCCGACCTGAAGGTCCTGATCCTGAGCGCCCACGAGGACGAGGACTATGTACGGGAGGCGCTGGCGGCAGGCGTCTCCGGCTACATGCTCAAGACCTCCCCCGGTCGCGAGCTGGTGGAAGGGGTCAGGGCGGTCGCCTCCGGGTCCACCGTGCTCACCCCTGCGTTGAGCCGGAAGCTCGCCCAGATCAGCCTGGAGCCGAGCCGGGCCAGTGACCGCCTGAGCTCCCGCGAGTTCGCGGTGCTGCGCCTGATCGCCCAGGGGCGGGCGAACAAGGAGATCGCCAAGGAGTTGGGGATCAGCCTCCGCACCGTGGAGGGCCATCTCCACAACATCTTCGAGAAGCTGCGGGTGGGGTCGCGCACCGAGGCTGTCGTCCACGCGGTCAACCATGGCTTGCTTTCCCTTGAGACCTCGGGCGACCGATGATCATCATGGCGGCCGGGCAGGCTCGCTCGTGCGGCGCCGAAGTGCAGCGTGATGAGTACCAGCTGGGCCTCTTCCGCGCCCAAGAGCTGGAGCGCCGTCAGCTCGCCGATCGCATCCACGAGGATCCGCTCCAGACCCTGAGCCACATCCGCCGGCTCCTGGGTCAGGCCGCCGAGGGCAACCTGGCGCCGGACGAGCTCGCCCAGGTCTCGCGCGAGGGCGCCCGGCTGGCGGCCACGGTCGGGGACCACCTGCAGCTGATCGCGCGCGATCTGCACCCGTCCGTGCTGGATGATTTCGGCCTGCCTGCGGCGCTCCGTCAGCTGGCTGCGGACACCACCCTGCGCGGGCGGGTCACCGTGCGCTTCACCACCCAGGGAGATGCCGCGCGCTGGGGCCTCGATCTGGAGTCGGGATGCTATCGGATCGCCCAGGAGGCGCTGCGAAATGTGGAGGAGCATGCCGGCGCCACCCGGGTGGACATGCGCCTGGTTCGGTCCCGCCGCGGCGTCCGCCTGCTCATCGCCGACGACGGCGTGGGATTCGGCGATCACCCCCAGCCGGGTGGGAGTGGGGGGTTCGGGCTCGCAACCATGCGCCAGCGAGCCCTCGCCATGGGTGGGAGCCTGCGCATCCGCAGCGCTCGCCCCGGCGGAACCGTGGTGCGCCTGTTCGTGCCATGCCCGGAGTCGGAGGCCGCCCACCGCTGACGCAGGTCCCGTAGCGGCGGGCGAACCAGTTTCCCGCGGTGGGCGCGGGGTCGCGGCGCGGGCGCCGAGGAGGGGGTGGAATCGCTGGTCCAGACCCCGGGTTGCCGCGGTTGGGACCTGAGCAGGCGGTCGGCCACGCTGGAGGTGTGTGCGGAGCTCCGCTCGAACCGGAGGTGATGGAGGTGCATTCGCGATGACGGAGACCGAGGGCGGCCGGCGTTTCCTGGTGGTCGGCGTGGATGGTTCCGACGGTTCCCGGCGTGCCCTGCAGTGGGCACTCGACGAGGCTCGCGTCCGACAGCTCGACGTGACCGCGATCGGGGTGGTCCAGATCCACACCGTTGCCCTCAGCGTGCCGGGATACCCGTACGCTGATGAGCGCTACTTCAACGACCTCCTGGAGGACGCCCGCAAGATGGTGGCGGAGGAGGTGGCGGCGGCCGGACCCGGAGCCGGGGTCCAGGTCACGGCGGAGGCCGCGATAGGGTCGCCGGCGGAGGTGCTGGTGGATGCCTCGGCGAACGCTGAGATGCTGGTCGTGGGCTCGCGGGGCCGCGGGGGATTCGCCGGGCTGCTGCTGGGCTCGGTCTCCCATCAGTGCGCGAGCCACGCCCGCTGCCCGCTCGTGATCATTCGGCCCCGCCGCGCCTGAACTCAGAGCGGGACCTCCCGTCCCGATGGCCAGGCTCTACTCTGCAGCGGTGACCTGTGGGCGACGCATCCGGCGGCTGGGCCCGGGGCTCGCGGCAGCGCTGGCCGTGGCAGTCGCGGGCTGCGCTCCGCTCGCCGCGCCGGGTGGGACGGGCACACCGTTGGGCTCACCGTCCCGAACGCCATCACTGCGCCAGTCCGTTGGCCCGGGCGCAGGTCCGACCCAAAGTCCCCTCACCGCCATCTGCTCCAACCCTGAGCAGCTCAGCACCTGGACTGTGCCCCGTCTGACGGCGCAACTCGTGATCGTCCCCGTAGGTGAGGGGGATGTGGGCGCCGCGGACGCGGCGGTGGCCCAGGGGGCGGGCGGCGTCATCCTCTTCGGATCCATCGCCCCCTCGGGGCTGGCGGCGGGTATCCGGGCTCTGGACGCGGTCGCCAAACAGGGGCTGGCGCCGCTCATCATGACCGATGAGGAGGGGGGTGGTGTGCAGCGGATGGCCAATCTGGTGGGGGAGCTGCCCTGGGCTCGGCAGATGGCCGAGACCATGAGTCCCGCTCAGGTCCAGGCGCTGGCGAAGTCGGTGGGGCTGCGGATGCGCCAAAGCGGGGTGACGATGGATCTAGCCCCGGTCGCGGACGTCGACGGCGGTCCGGGTCCGAACGCCATCGATCCCGACGGGGCGCGGTCGTTCAGCGCCAATCCCGCAGTCGCCTCCACCTACGCGCTCGCCTTCGCCAAGGGGCTGGAGGCGGCTGGGGTGGTGCCGGTCTTCAAGCACTTCCCCGGGTTGGGCGGCGCCACCGGCAACACCGACGACGGTCCCGCCGCGACCCAGCCGTTGCCCGCGCTCGAGAAGTCGGGCCTTATTCCGTTTCGAGCCGCGGTCGCCCAGGGGGTTCCAGCGATCATGGTCGCGAACGCCACCGTGCCGGGACTCACCGACCAGCCGGCCAGCCTTTCCGCCCAGGTCATCCAGGGCCTGTTGCGCGGGCAGTTGGGATTCCAGGGACTGGTGCTGACCGACTCCCTGAGCGCGGGAGCGATCCAGGCTCTCAATCTCAGCGTCGCTCAGGCGTCCGTGAGGGCGATCGGGGCGGGAGCGGACATGGTCATGTTCAACTCCGCGGCCCCGGATCTGGTGCTCCACCAAATTGAGGCGGCGATGGAGTCCGCCGTCACTTCCGGAGCGATCCAGCGTCACACCCTGATCTCCGCTGCGACCGAGGTGCTGGCCGCCAAGGGGGTGGATCTGTGCTCCCCGGGATCACTTGCCCGCGGCGGCTCGGGCTGATAAGGTTGCGTCCGCAAGTGGGTGGCCGGCCGGACCGGCGCGGGTGGCGCGGCCGATAACCATCACGAGGTAGAGCACGTGGCAACTCAGGTGGGGTTGGGCGTCAGGGCCGAGCCCCAGACCGCGCCCCCCAGCAGTATTGAGATCGTACCCCGGCGCGGGCTCCCGATCGTGGCCGCCGTGTTGGTCGCCCTGATCGTCGCCATCGCGGGCAATTGGCTCTGGGCGCTGGACTTCTTCCACGTGGTGGGCGGTGGTCTCTGGACCGCGATCGACCTCTTCGTGGGCCTGGTGGTCGGACCCATCCTGGGGCGGCTCTCAGTTCCGGCGCGGGCGGAGTTCTCCGCCCGCTTCATGCCCAAGATGGTGCTGATCATGCCCACCTTGGTGACCATGACCCTGGGCTCGGGATTCCAGCTGGCCCGCCACCTGGGCAATCTCAGCGCCGCCTCTCCCAACCACGGCTGGCTGGTGGCGTCGTTCGTGGTGGTCGGGGTGATGGCGGTGATCGCCCTCGGTGTCCTCGAGCCGGCCAACATCGCCGTCCTCTTCGAGATGAAGAGCCCCCATCCCCGGCCGGAGGTCATCGGTCGGCTGATGCAGCGCTTCATCTACACCGCCGGGGTAACCGGGGCGATGCAGGTGGCCACGTTGGTGATCATGACCAGGGTGGCCAGCTGATGGCGGGGCTGCCCGGGGCCCGCGCCGGCTCGGTTCCGCCGGTGGGCGCGATCGCGGTTGCAGCCCTCTGCCTGGTGGTGGTTGGCGGCATCTACCTGGCGGCGCACATCCCCGGCCCGGTGTCGCTGGGGCCGGCCTACGGATTGCTGGTCGCCGCGGTGCTGCTGCTGGGCGTGGCCGGGACGCTGCTGGCGCGGGTGCCGAACTTCGCGTGGCCACGCTTCTTCCAGGTGGGCAGATGGGCCCTCTTGGCCTACGCCATCAGCGCGGGAATGCTGGAGTACGTGTTCGTGCTGGACCGGGTGCCCGGTCCGGAGCTGGTGCTGCTGACCCTGATGCTCGTGGTGTACGCGGTCGACATCCCCCTGATCCTCGCCTTCACGGTGGCACGGTTCCAGCTCCCTCAGGGCTGACTCCGACCGCGACCTGGGCCGTCCACCGCGGAACTCCGGGCCTGGCAGCCGGGACCGCCTCCGCCAGACTGAGGCGGGATGGCAGCCATGTCGGGCGTGGAAGAGGAGACCAGCGACACCAGGTCGGTCTCGGGGCCGATCGTGGTCCTGCTCGCGGTCGCCTGCGGGCTGGCGGTGGCCAACCTCTACTACGCCCAGCCGCTGCTCCATCTGCTGGCGGCCAACTTCGCCACCAGCTCGGCGGTGATGGCGACCGTGGTGACCGTGACCCAGGTCGGCTACGCCGGTGGGCTGTTGCTGGTGGTGCCGTTGGGCGACCTCCTGGAGCGGCGTCGCATGGTGGCGGTGGTGCTGGTGGCCGCTGGGCTCGCCCTCCTCGGGGCTGCTCTCAGCGGAACCCTGCTGGTGTTCGAGATCTTCGCGCTCTTGGTGGGGGTCACCTCGGTCGTCGCTCAGGTTTTGGTGCCGCTGGCAGCCGACCTGGCCTCCAGGGAGCGTCAGGGCCGCGTGGTCGGGACTGTCATGAGCGGGCTGCTGCTGGGGATCTTGCTCGCCCGAACCGCCTCGGGGCTGCTGGCTGCGTGGGCAGGGTGGCGGGCGGTCTACCTGGTCGCGGCCGCCGCGATGCTGGTGCTGGCAGTGACTCTGCGGCTGGCTCTGCCCGAGGATCCCACCGCGAGCGAACTCGGCTACCTCGCGCTGCTGCGCTCGGCCGGGCGTCTGGCGCTGGAGCAACCGGTGCTGCGGCAGCGGGCGCTTCTGGGGGCGCTGGGGTTCGCCGCCTTCAGCGCGGTCTGGACCACCCTGGCCTTTCTCCTGTCGGGAGCGCCCTACCACTACCCGATCGCGGTGATCGGGCTCTTCGGGCTGGTGGGAGCGGCCGGGGCGCTCTGCGCCAGCTTCGCCGGGCGCCTGGCCGATCGAGGGTGGGCCCACCAGGCCTCGATCGCATTTGCGGTGCTGGTGGCCGTCAGCTTCGCGCTGATGTTGCTCGGGCGCGACAGCCTAGGCTTCCTGCTGGCCGGGATCGTGGTGCTGGACGTGGGGGTGCAGGGGCTCCAGATCACCAACCAGAGCCTGATATACCGGCTCCAGGAGGGGGCGCGCAGCCGGATCAACAGCGTCTACATGACCGCCTACTTCGTGGGCGGAGCGCTGGGGTCGGGTCTGGCCGGTCTGCTCTTTGCCAAGTTCTCCTGGGCCGGGGTCTGCATCTGCGGGCTCACCCTCTCGGCGGCGCTGATCGCGGTCGCGAGCCGACCTCCGCACCGGGCCCTCCCGGCTCATTAGGGCAGCCGGACCGCGCAGCGCGGCCGCCTATGACATCCGCTCCAGGACCATGGCCATCCCCATCCCGCCACCGACGCACATCGTCTCCAGGCCGAGCTGCTTGTCCTTGGTCCGCAGCGCGTTGAGCAGGGTGCAGGTGATGCGGGCGCCGGTCATCCCGAAGGGGTGTCCCAGAGCGATCGATCCGCCGAAGACGTTGAGCTTGTCGCCGAGGGGGTCGATCCCGATGCCGCGAGCGGACGGGATGACCTGAGCCGCGAACGCCTCGTTGATCTCGACCAGGTCGATGTCCGCCATGGTCATTCCGGCTCGGCGCAGGACCCGCTGGGTGGCGGGGATCGGCCCCAGCCCCATGTACTCCGGCTCCAGCGCCGCCACCGCAGTGGCCACCACCCGCGCGAGCGGGGTGATCCCCAGTTCGCGGGCACGGTCCAGGGACATCACCACCACCACCGCCGCCCCGTCGTTGAGGGGACAGGCGTTGCCCGCCGTCACCGTCCCGCCCTCCTTGAACACCGGCTTCAGCTGGCTCAGGACCTCGACTGTGGTGTTGGGGCGTGGACCGTCGTCGCGGTCCATGACCCGTCCATCCGCCAGCGGCACCGGGACGATCTCCCTGGCAAAGAACCCGTCCGCCTGGGAAGCCACCGCCAGGTTCTGGCTGCGGGCCGCGAACTCGTCCATCTCCTCCCTGGTGATCCCCTCCCGCTCGGCGACGTTCTCCGCGGTCAGCCCCATCGGGATGTACAGGTCAGGGAACCCCTCCGAGTTGCGCGGTAGCAGCCGGGGGTTGCGGGCGTCGGGGGGATCGGAGGTCCCGTAGCCGTAGCGGCTGACCGTCTCCACCCCCATGGAGACGAAGACGTCGCCCTCCCCGGCGCGGATCGCGTGGGCGGCCATCCGGGTGGTCTGCAACGAGGAGCTGCAGTAGCGGGTCAGGGTCGTCCCGGGGGCGTTGACACCCGCCAGGATGCTGATCGCGCGGCCCATGTTGAACCCCGACTCCCCGCCGGGCAACCCGCAGCCGCAGATGACGTCCTCCACCTCGGTGACATCGAGCTGGGGGAGCTTTGCCAGGACCTCCCTGAGCACGTGGGCACCCAGGTCATCCGGCCGCCAATCCACCAGGGAGCCCTTCCCCGCTCTGCCGATGGGCGACCGCCCCGCG
>JAKABA010000004.1 GCA_021802115.1 bacterium
GTTCACCAGGATGGTGCGTGGCCCCACCCGCTCCGCAGGCACCGGCAGGGTGCCGTTCTCAAACCACCGAAACGCGGTGTGGGGGTGGATGCCTTGGCGGCGCGCCCACTCAGTCAGATTCACGATCCGCACTATAATACATACGTCTGGGCACTTGAAGGATGTTACTGGTGACCAGCTACCAACCCCCTTCGGGAGAGCATGGGACCGCATTTGGCCAGCTCACCCCGGCGTCACCACCTGGGACCAGGTGTAGCTGTAGGTGGGGCTGGCTCCGACCACGGTACCTATCTCGAGGGCGCAGGAGTCCAGCGCGGCCATCCCCTTGGCTCCGGCCCAGGGCGAGCAACCAATGCCGGCATAGAGGGGCTGCCCACCGACCTGCAGCAGCAGGTTGGTGCGGTGTTCCCAGCAGCCTGGGGCGCCATCTGCGGTGCAGCCGCCATTGGTGGTGGTGCCGCGGGTCCCGCCCCAGCCGTCGTTGTAGAGCCAGTCATAGACGGCGCCCAGGGGGCCAAAGTCCGCGGCCCAGTTGCCGGCTACGATGCCACCGCCCATGGGTGGGTCGGAGCCGGCCTGCGCGGCCGCGACCGCCTGCTGGTCCGCGCCCGCAGTCAGGCCCTGGATCGGACGAAGACCCCGGCTTAGCCGCTCCTCGTTGATGAGGACAAACATCTGCTCAGGCGCCGGCAGAGTGAGGAAGTCGCCCGGCAGAGGCAGATGGGAGAGTCCCTCCTGCTGCCCCGCCCGGACCAGTGCCGTCAGCTCAGCCTGCTCGCAGGCGGTGGAGAGAGCATCGGGAGTGGCGCTGCAGATGGCCGTGAACGTGTCGGGCAGGTTGGCCGCCGGGTTGGCCAGGGGCGAGGTCGGCCGCGCAGGGCTCGGGACTGCTGGTGGCGTGGGAGTGGCTGGAGACACCACGGCGGGCACCGCCTGGCTGGGGGTGGGGGCCAAAGCGGTAGCCCGGTGATAAGACACCCGCCTGGCGGGAACCAGCTGGCAGCCGCCCAGCATGATGGCGCTGAGTGCCGAGGCCGCCGTCAGGATCAGCAGCCAGCCTGTGAACCGGGGTCCGGCGTCGGCCCGCCCGCCCGGCACCGTCAAGCGACTCCCCCAGCGCTCCATGGCCCCGCCAGAGTATCTCGCCAGCCCTGGCTGCCGCCGGTAGGATGCTCAGCCGTACTGGCGCAAACCGGGGTCGATGTCAAGCGGCTGGGCGTCAAAGCCATGCGTTCCCTGGCGCACGATGGCCGCCGCGCCGATCATCGCGGCATTGTCCGTGCACAAGCCGGGGGCTGGGATGGTTACCTCCGCGATCCCCTGGAGACGCTCCCGGGCCATGGCCCGCAGCAGCCGGTTGCTGGCAACGCCGCCGGCGAGCACGGCCCTGCGGCACCTCGTGTGCTCGACGGCCGCCTCCAACTGAATGCAGAGCGTCTCGACCGCCGCGAGCCGAAAGCTCGCCGCCACATCGGCCAGCGTCTGGGGCTCCCGGTCGGGCAGGTCGCGCAGCAGGTATAGCACTGCCGTCTTCAGACCGCTGAACGAAAATGCGAACTCGGGCAGCACCGGCCGGGGCAGACGGAAGCGCCGGGGATTGCCCTGCTCGGCGAGCCGGTCAATCTCGGGTCCTCCCGGGTAGGCTAGGCCCAGCATGCGCGCCACCTTGTCGAATGCCTCGCCAACGGCGTCGTCTCGAGTCGCCCCCAGGAGCTCGACCTGCTCGTGGGAGCGGTAGTGGATCAGATCCGTGTGCCCGCCGCTGACCACCAGGGCTACGAAGGGCGGCTCCAGGGAGGGGTCCTCGATTCGGGCCGCGAGCACGTGGCCGGTCATGTGATTCACTCCCAGGATCGGGAGGCCGCAGCTGACGGCCAAGCCTTGAGCGTAGGCCACCCCGACCGCCAGGCAACCGACCAGCCCCGGCCCCCTGGTGACCGCAATCCCGTCCAGCCTGCCCCAGTCTCCATTGAAGGGAACCATCGCCCCGCTGACGACGTCGGCGATCCGCTCCAGGTGCATCCGCGCCGCCAGCTCGGGGACCACCCCTCCGAAGGCCGCGTGGGCCGACGCCTGGGAGGCCACCACCGAGCTCCAGACCTGGAACTGGTCGTCGACCACCGCGGCCGCGGTCTCGTCGCAAGAGCTCTCCACCGCCAGCAGCCTCAACTGCGGGGCCACTCCGCGCTGGGCAGCGGCCCGAAGCCTTCAACCTCGAGCGCGCCGGCGATACTCAGGAACCGCGCCTTGAAAGCGGGGGCGTGGATCAGATCGGACCACATCACCATGGCGTCCTCACCGTTGTCGGTGTAGTAACCCCGGCGCCTGGCCATCACCTTGAAACCGAAGCTCTCGTAGAGATGGATAGCCACCTCGTTGGTTGGCCTGACCTCGAGGCTTATGAAGTTGGCCCCGAGGTCGTAGGCCCGCGTCACCAGGGCGGCGAACATGACCCTGCCCAGCCCCTTCCCCTGGTCTAGGCGGCGCACCCCAATAGTGGTCACATGCGCCTCCTCCCCAACTCCCCAGAGACCGCCGTAGGCGGCGATCACCCCATTGCGCCACAGGCATAGGTAGTGGGCGGAACGGTTACTGGTCAACTCCCGGTGATAGGCGTTGCTGGGCCATGGAGTTGGAAACACATCGATCTCGATGGCCCGGACCTCGCCGATATCGCCCAGCTGCATCGGGCTGAGCTGCAACCGCTCGCCGATCAGGATCATGATGGCTCCTCGCCGCGAACTCCGTAGTCAGCGCTGAGCAGATCGTACGCGCTGGCGAGGCCGAGATCACACCCCGCCAGCTGAGCAAGACCCTCCAGCATCGACAGCCGAGGGATGGCCCGCCTCAGGCCAGGGGCTGGGTCGAGCTCAGGGCTTGACAACAGCAGGTCAACTCCCTCCCAGGCAGGTGGCCAACTGTCCGCTGGGCGGAGGGCGTAGCTGGAACCGACCGGTTGCCAGCCCCTCTCACGTGTTCGCCCCGGATTGCCCTTGAACCGCTGTCCGTAGACACCGCCGCGGCCGGCCCCGGCCAGAACCAGAAGTTCACAATCCTGGGGGTCGAGGGTGGCCGCCATCACCTCGAGGCTCCCCACCTGGTGGAGCGGGAGCCCCCGACCCTGGGCGACCCCCAGCGCCATTGACATCCCCGCCCGGACCCCAATATAGGAGCCGGGCCCGCGGGCCACCACCACCTGACTGAGGCGCCCCGCCGCAGTCTCGACAAGTTGTGCCACCGCCGTGACCAGGGCGACGATGCCCGTCAGCTCGACCCGGGCCTCGACTAGCTGGCCCGATCGGTCCAGTAGCGCCAGCCGCGCGTCGGCTCGAGCCGAAGAGTCGACCGCCAGGATCAGCTCCGCCTCAGGCATCTGGCGCGGGCTCCACCAGGTGGGCCGGTAAGGAAAGGCGGAACTCGCGATCCGTCGGACCCAGGACGGCGATCCTGATCACTCCGTTGAACCACTCTCCACTCGTTCGCTCCGCCCACTCCACGACAGCCGCTCCCTCCTCCAAAAACTCGTCCAACCCCAGGGCTCGGAGGTCGGCGGTCTGCGGGAGCCGGTAGAGGTCGAGATGGTGGACGGTGACCCTTCCCCGGTGAACGGCATGGAGCAGGAAGGTGGGGCTGCGAACATCCTTGCCGCCACCCGCCCCGGCCACGATGCCCTGGGTGAGGGTGGTCTTGCCGGAGCCCAGCCCACCCTCCAATGCCAGACAGTCCCCTGGTCGCAGTCGAGCGCCGATTCGCCACCCTATCCGAGCCGTATCGTCGGGCCCTCTGGACAGGATCCGCCGCGGCTGGATGGGGGCGCCGGCTGCCTCAGTAGTGCCGGTATCCAAGCCGGCCTCCGACTTTCAACTCCACACCACCTTCCCAGTCCAGGAGGCGCACCCCGTCGCCCGGCCCCAACCTTCCCACCCGGCGGAGGGGCGCCAGCTCCGGGCGCCACTCTTGCAGCAGCCGCTCGACGGCCTCGGCAGGGAGGCTGGCCAGAAGCTCGTAGTCCTCCCCGCCAGCGGCCGCCAGCCGCACGGCATCGTCGCCAAAGCGTTCCCGCAGGCCGGCTGCCAGGGGCAGGCAATCAGCCCACAGTTCCACCGCGGTCCGGCTCGCAGCCGCGATTCTGGCCGCATCCAGCAGCAAGCCGTCACTGAGGTCGGTCATTGCGGTTGCCCCAGCTTGGCGCAACGCCCGCCCTTCGGCAATCCGAGCCGTCGGAGCAACCAGTCGAGACCGCCATCCAGCTGGAACGGCCGGGTCACCCTGGCGCCAACCCTCCAACGTCGCGGCGGCGGCGCCCAGGTCACCCGTGAGCAGCAGGACGTCACCCTCGCGTCCGCCGGAGATGGTGACGGGGCGGCCATCAGGTACCGTCCCCAACACGGTTACGGTCAGAACCAGCGGGCCATCAGCCGCGCTCACGTCTCCCCCGCCGATGCCTGCCCCATCACGGGCGGCCGCCTCCACCAACCCCAACTGGATCGCCTCCACAGCCGCCAGGGGCGTCTCCGGCGGCAGCACCGCGGCGACCAGACCGAACTCCACCTCACCACCCATGGCAGCCAGGTCCGAGGCAGAACTGCCCCACGCCTTGAGGCCAACCTCATAGGGCAATTGACGGGCCCGTTCAAAGTCCACGCCCTCCACCAGGGTGTCTGTCGAAACCAGGACGGTGGGCGCTGCCGGGAGCCAGGCGGCCGCATCGTCTCCGGGCCCTATCGTCAGCCTAGGCGACCGGCCGGCAGCTGCCACCAGGCGGGTGAGCAGCCCCTCTTCGCCGACCGTTAGGAGATCGGGCCCCGACCATCCGCACCGGCGTAACCGCGACCGCGGGTCGGCGGCCTCTCCGGTGCTCAGTTTGGCGCCAGGGGGGTCGGAGTCCCCGCCTGAGGAGAGCTGGCGCCGAAACCCTCCGGGCGGCCCGCCAGGCCCGCCAAATGGGCGCTCCTACCTGCCTGCACCGCCGCAGCGAACGCCCTGGCCATTGCCGCCGGCTCGCGGGCCCTGGCGATTCCGGTGTTGACCAAAACCCCGGCCGCTCCCCACTCCATGACTCGGGCCGCGTCCGAGGGGCATCCCAGGCCGGCGTCGACGATCACCGGGACGGAACACTTGGCGATGATCAGGCGCAGGTTGTGAGGATTGAGCACTCCCAGGGTGGAGCCGATGGGAGCGGCGCCCGGCATCACCGCGGTGGCGCCCGCGTCCGCCAGCCGCAGGGCAAGTACCACGTCGTCGCTGGCGTAGGGCATGACCGTGAAGCCTTCAGCCACCAGCCTGGCGGTGGCCTCCACGGTCGCGATGGGATCCGGCAAAAGGCTCTCCGAGTCCCCCACGATCTCGACCTTGATGAAATCGGACAGCCCAGCCGCCCGAGCCAGCCTGGCCAGCCGGACAGCCTCGTCGGCCGAGGTGGCGCCCGCCGTGTTGGGCAGCAGGACGTAGCCACCAAGGTCGATCCCCTCAAGCTCCGAACGGTGGTCACCGTCGAGGTGGAGCCGGCGCACAGCCAGGGTGATCATCTGCGCCCCGGAGGCCGTGATCGAGCCGGCAAGAACCTCAGGGGATGGGAACTTGCCAGTGCCGTGAATGAGTCTGGAGGTCAGCTTGACCGCCCCCAGGTGCAGTCCGTCTTGATCAGGCATGGATCCCCTCCCAGGTGACCGCTGCTGCCGCTCGTCGCTGACATTGGGAATCGGGCGCGAGGCTGCGGACCAACCCGAGCTCAGCTGGGCCGGCCACGTCTAGAGGCCGCCAGAGGCGATCGGCGCGCGTCGCGTCAACTCCTGCCTGCGGCCCGCCAGAGCCCGGTCGCAAAGGCCGCTTGGCGGTCCGATGTGACCAGGGACGGCGCCAGCCGAACGCGGCGTTCACCCGCCACCGACAAAGTGGACCAGCTCCAGCTTATCTCCGCCGCCAACCGCCACCTCCGCCCACTTCTGGCGATCCACGATGACGCCATTGCGCTCCACCACCAGCGCCGTGGGGTCCAGGTGGAGACCGGCCAGGAGGCCCTGCACAGTGGTCTGCGGAGGGCACCTCCGGGCCTCTCCGTTGAGCTCGATCCAACTCCACGCCGGGGCTGTGTCGACCTGGCCTCGCAGCGCTCGCGCCGCCCCCTCTGGATCGGAGCTGGCGCAGATGGCGCGGACCACAGCGACAATGTCGGCCCCGGCCGCGATGGCTGTACCGGCGTCGGCCAGGCTCAAGCCGCCGATCGCGACCACGGGAACCGCCGCGGCGCGAGCAGCAACTTCCACATGCTCGAAGCCGACCGCCGGGGTCCCCATCTTGGTCGGGGTCCGATGGACCGGACCCGCCGCGATGTAATCAACGTCAAGGCTCGTCGCTGACTTCACCTGGGCGGCGTCGTGGGTGGACAGCCCGATCAGGAAATCGGGTCCGAGCCGGCTCCGGGCCTCGGCCACGGAGGTGTCCTCCTGCCCCAGGTGCACGCCATCGGCGCCAGCCGCGGCGGCCAGCTCGACGTGGTCATCGACCAAGAAGAGCGCCCCGGCCGCGTGGCACACTTCCCGGCAGTTGGCGGCCAGGGCCACCAGCTGCTCAGGCGGCACTCCCTTGCGGCGAAGCTGCACCAGATCGACACCGCCGCGCACAGCCTCTGCGAGCAGTTCCGGGAGATCCTCGGAGGGCGTCGTGTCGTCGGTGACTAGGTAGAGCCGCGAGCGACGCAGGCGTTCCCGCCGGGCGGCTCCGCCGACAAGCTGCCGGGGCTCGGCGCTGAGCTTGGACATGCCTCAATTGTATTCGCGGCCGCGCTGGCCCCTCCGCCGCCGACGGCCCTGGTCGGCGCGCAGCTGTCCCGGGACCGGGGTCAGTCCCCACGACGGCCACCACTCACATCACGATGTCCGCCGAACTGAGCGATGGCGCCGGGCCGACCCGCCCCTATTCGGGGACCGTCACCTCACGAGGCACGCGCGCCAGAATCTGGGTCACCACCTCGTAGTTGATCGTCCCCAGCCGGGCCGCAATTTCCTCAGCGGTCACCTCCTCCGCCCCCTGTCGTCCGATCAGGACCACCGGATCTCCCCGGCTGACCGCTGGATCGTTCGAGACGTCGACCATGGCCAGATCCATCGATACATCCCCGACCAGAGGGTGGCGTTGGCCCCTGATCAGGACCGACCCCCAATTGGCCGGGCCGCGCCGGAAACCATCCCCATAGCCGACCGGGATGGTCGCGACCCGCATCGGGCCCGGGGCTCGGAAGGCGTCCCCGTAGCCCACGAACGCCCCCGCGTCGAGGTCGTGGATCTGAGCCACCGTGGTCTTGAACGAGAGCACGGGCTGCCGCCGTCGGCCATCCCCGGTCACCAGGCCAAGCATCTCACCGCCACTCCGCACCAGATCCAGCCTCGACTCTGGCAGGTGGTGCCAGGCGGCGCTGTTCGCGGCATGCCGGAGCCGGAAATGATGTCCCTGCCCCTCCGCCTCCCCCACCGCGGCCAGCAGCCGATCCAGCTGCTGGCGCGCCGAAACGGCGTCCTGACCCTTGCGGAAGTGGGTGTAGATTCCCTCCAAGTCCACGTGGGCTAGGGTCTGCGCCTCCGCCACGAAGGGGCCGACGGCTTCCGGCGCAACCCCCAGGCGCGACATCCCGGTGTCGACCTTGAGATGGGCCCGGGCGCGACTGTCGGCACGGTCCGCCGCCTCTTCCAGAGCCGCCAACACCTCCAGGTCGAACACGGTGATCACCAGGCCCATGGCGACGGCCTCGGCCACCTGGCTGGGAGGGGTGTAGCCCAGGACCAGACAGGGAGCATCCAGTCCCGCGCCGCGGAGTTGGGCAGCCTCGGCGAGTGTCGCGGTGGCGAGCCACTGCGCCCCGCTGGCAAGGGCCGTCCTGGCCACCTGGCTGGCACCGTGGCCGTAGGCGTCGGCTTTGACGACTGCCATGAGGGGGACCGGGGCCAGCTCCGCCACCATCACCGCCACGTTGGCGGCCAGGCCCAGCAGGTCCACCTCCACCCAGGTCGGCCGCCGAGGCGACCGGAACCCGACCAGCCGGCGGCCGCGCTCTTGGCGGAGGAGCGGCATGCCCGGCCCAGCCAGCCTGGCCGTGAGCCGCTCCAGCCGCTGGCCCGCCGTTCCCTTCACCAGCACCGATCCGCCCTCGGCCAGAACGGGCTCGGCGCGGGCAACGGCCTCGGTGATGGAGTTCACCGCGTCGACTCGCGGGCTCGCCCAACTCTCGGAGCGCAGGTCCCCGTGCTCGTCCAGCGCCACCACCCGAATCCCCGAGCCAAGTGCCGATTGCCATGGAGCACTCCCCACGACGGCCAGGTGCGGTCCTGGGAGTTTGAGGAGCGCACCTCCCGCCAGCGCGACCGAGAGCGGCGTGGCGTCAACCGAGTCGTCGAGCACCAGGCCGCCGCCCAGACCTGGTAGCACGGAGAGCCTGCCCGGCAGCGTACCGACCGTGGAGAGAGCTGCCACCGCGGGTGAGGGATCCAGGCCCAGGGCGATGATCGATCCAAGCGCCCCACCCCAGGCGGGCTCACTCACAGTGGGGTGGAGTCTTGAGGGGACATCCCAGGACACGCCCCGGATCACCACTCGGCACCTCCATGGCTGCGGCCAGCTGGGATCCGAGTCCAGCTGGCCAACTTGTACGTCGGCGCCAGTCCCCAGAGCCCCAAAGGTGACCTGATGCCACTGGTGGAAAGCGCGCTCCAGCCATGGATCCGCCATCGGCCGGACCACAACCGCTCCCGCCGGGGCCAATCTCGCCAGCAGTTCCGCCAGCGCCGCAGGTGAGCGCCAGTAGAGCGCCGCGGCGTCGCTGGTGCTGGTGACGCACCAGACCCGGGGCCGGAGCATCCGGACCAACAGCGACTCCTCGAGCTGGTTGGCAGCGACCACTTCTAGAACCACTCGACGGGGCCGCGCCGGGCCCGCGGCCAGGGCCAGCGGGATGCCCAGGGGATCGTTGCGGTCGCCGTTGCCCAACACGGGCCCGCCACTGGCGGCTGCCCAGGCTGGCACCAGAGCCGCCTGAGTAGTGCTCTTGCCAAGGCTCCCGGTGATCACCACCAGCTCGCTCTGGGCCAGGCGGAGCGAGGCCCACTCAGCCAGCGCCCGCCGGCAGCTGTCGACCCTCACCACAGTCGGCCTGGGCCCGGCCCAATCGGCCCTTACCCAGGGCACCAGGTCATCGACCGGGCGCTCGACCAGAAAGCCGGTGGCGCCTCTGGCATGCGCCTCCCTGATGAAACTGTGGCCATCCCCAGTGGCGGTGCGGAGGGCTACAAACAACTCTCCCCCGACCACCTCGCGGGAGTCGTTCGCGATCTCGGTGAATTGCTCGGATCCCCGGGTCAGCACCACCGGCGCCTGGGATGCCGCCCCAGCCAACAGTTCGCCCAAGTGGAGCATCAGGGGCGCGATCTGACCTCGATAACCAGGCGAACCTGCTCTTGAATCTCCACCAGAGCATCGGCCACCTCACTGGCCAGGATGCCCGCCCGGCCCCGCCGCCTGCCCAGGCAGGAGCCCGCCTCAGCGTGCAGGAAAACACCCGCCTGGGCGGCTGCGAAGGGGGCCTGCCCCTGCGCGATCAAAGCGCCGATAAGACCCGAGAGGACGTCTCCGGTCCCTCCGGATGCCAGCGCCGCGGTGGCGTGGTCGTCGGTCCAGACCTCGCCCCCAGGCCCGGTCACCACAGTTCGAGGGCCCTTCAGAACGACGACGCAGGACAACTGGTGGGCCAGGGCGCCAGCCGCCCCCACCCGGTCGGCCTGAAGGTCTGAGAGGGGACGTCCCATCAGTCGTGATGCCTCCAGCGGGTGCGGGGTAACCACGCATCCTGGAGGCACCAGCCCCCGCAGGTGGTCGCTGCCGGCGATGGCGTTGAGGGCATCGGCGTCCAGCACCAGCTGGCTGCCTCGTCCGGTCATGCGCTGCAAGATCAGGCCCAGAAAGTCGGGCACTGACTTGGCCTCGCCCAGCCCCGGGCCGCACACCACTGCCTGGGCGCCAGACAAAGAAGCTGTTATGGCCTCGGCTGAGAGGCTCGAGAATCCGTCAGCGAGGTCGGGCACCGGGACGCGAATGGTCTCCGGAGCGAACCCGTCGGCGCCCGCGCCGACGATCACCTTGACTTTGCCGGCCCCGCCCCGGTGGGCCCCTCGGCAGGCCAGGATCGCGGCGCCTGGAAACGCTGGGCTTCCGGCTAGCACCAGCACCGTCCCGAAGGTCCCCTTGTGGGACTGACCGGGTCGTCCGGGCAGGGTCATGTCGCCGGGAACTTCGGCGAGGAGTCGGGCAGCGGCATCGAGGACCGGGCGAAAAGTGGCGACCGCCACCGCCAGCCCCACGTCATGGGAGAGGCTGAGCTCCAGGCCGGGCACCGGCGCCCCGCCAACCAGCACCTCCGGCGCTCCGCCCGGTCGATGCGTCACAGCGATGCTGGGATAGGTGGGAAGCGGCATCCCCTGACTGCCGAACGCCTTGCGCACGGCCTCCTTGGCCGCCCAGCGAGCAGCCAGCCTCTCCGGCCTGCCGGAGCAGTACTCAGCCTCCTCCGCGCTGAACATCCTGGCCACAAACCCGGGCCGCCGGCTGCTGAGGCGAGCGATCCGCTCCACACCGGTGATGTCGACCCCCACCGTCGGCCGCTCCTCCGGCCAGGGCTCGGTCAATCCGCCGGACAGCGGCTCACTCGACGGTCACCGACTTGGCCAGGTTCCGGGGCCGATCGACATCGCAACCCCGGATCATGGCCGCGTGGTAGGCGAGCAGCTGGCCCACAAGCGCATTCACCAACGGCGAGACGATCTCAGGCACCCGAGGCACCTCGACAGTGAACTGAACGTCGTCAACCAGGGAACGATCGCCGGCACTTACCACCGCCAGCACCGGGCTTTGGCGAGCGCAGACCTCCTGGATGTTGCTGCGCGTCTTCTCCCGGGTGGCGGATTCGGTGGCGAAAGCGATCACCGGCATCTCTGGATCCAGCAGGGCGATGGGGCCGTGCTTGAGCTCCCCAGCGGGGTAGGCTTCAGCGTGCAGGTAGGAGACCTCCTTCAGCTTGAGAGCTGCCT
Source organism: bacterium (assembly GCA_021802115.1). The sequence goes on from JAKABA010000004.1 coordinate 11,073, forward strand.
CCATCGCGGCGGGATAGCTGTAGCCTCGCCCCATGTAGAGCGCACTCCTGTGCTCCGCGAGCCAGGCCCCGAGAGGAACGAACTCATGCTCCCGGGAGAGCACCTGACGCTGCACGTCTGCCACCGACCGCAGCGCCGTCGCCAACTCGCGGAGATCGCCCGGGTCCCTGGTCTGACGGACCTGGGCCAGGCGCAGGGCCAACAGTAAGGCGCAGGCCACCTGGTTGACGAAGGTCTTGGTCGAGACCACGCAGATCTCCGGCCCCGCGTGCAGATTGATTACGCCGTCAGCCTCCAGGGCCAGGGTGCTGCCGACCACGTTGGTCAGCCCGAGGACGAACCCGCCCCGCTCCTGGGCCAGGCGAGCTGCCGCGAGAGTGTCAGCGGTCTCGCCAGATTGCGAGATGGCGATGGTCAGCGTCGCCGAGTCGACCGGCTGAGGCCGGTAGCGCCATTCCGAGGCCACCTCCACAGCCGTGGGCAGGCCCGCCAGGTCCTCGATGGCATACTTCGCCAGCATCCCCGCGTAAAACGCGCTGCCGGCAGCCACAATCTGGACCCGCTGGAACCTCGCCAAGAGGCGGTCATCCGCTCCCCAATCGGAGAACTCCACATGGCCGTCGGCGAGCAGGCGTCCCCGCAGGGCATTCTCCAGCGCGGCCGGCTGCTCATGCATCTCCTTGGACATGAAGTTGGGATAGCCTCCCCGCTCAGCCTGGATCACGTCCCACTCGACTCGTACCACTCGCGGGGCGAGCTCGGTGCCATCGACGATCGAAGTCACCACCGGTCCGACCGGGGTGAGCACCACCATCTGCCCCTCACCCAGGACCAGAGCCTGCTTGGTGTAGGGAATGATGGCCGTGAGGTCGGAGCTCAGAAACCATTCCTTCTGGCCCACTCCAACTACCAACGGGGCGTTGAGCCGAGCCCCGATCAGGGTGTCCGGATCGGTGGAGCTCAACACCACCACGGCATAGGCTCCCCGGAGCCGTCCCAGCGCCCGTCTGGTGGCGGCCACCAGGTCCCCGGCGTAGTACTCCTCGATCAGGTGGGGCAGCACCTCGGTGTCGGTCTCGGACGTGAAGTTGTGCCCGGCGGCCTGGAGCTCGCGCCGGAGTTCAGCAAAGTTCTCGATGATGCCGTTGTGGATGACGAAAAACTGTCCGCGGCAATCAGTGTGCGGGTGGGCGTTGTCGTAGGTGGGCCGGCCGTGGGTCGCCCAGCGGGTGTGCCCCATGCCAACCCGACCCAAGAGCTCCTCGCCGTCAATCCTCTGCAGCAGGGCATCCACCTTGCCTGCCGACTTGACCAGCATTGGCGAACCGTCTTGGCCCAGCACCACAACTCCGGCCGAATCGTAGCCGCGGTACTCCAGCCGCTGGAGGCTGTCAAGCAAAACTGGAGCGGCCACCCGTTCACCGAGGTAGCCGATTATTCCGCACATAGCTGCCTCCCCACGCCAAGGTCAGATTCGCTGGCACTAACGCTGGCCGCCTCTCCCAGGTTACAGAAGCAGCCCTCCGAGGACACTCAGGGAGTTGCTGTCGGAGTTGGGGAGGTGTTTGGAGTTGGGGTGGGAGAGGCCGTGGCCGAAGGCAGCGGGGAGATGGTGACCACCACGGTGACGACCGTGGTCGAGGTGCTCACACCGCTTGGGGTGACCAGTGGCACCTGGATCGTGGTGTCCTTGCTGAGGCCGCTGACGTCGACCGGCTGGGTGTCGAGCGCGGCCAGCCCTGCCAAGGCACTCGATGCCCCGCTGGCGTCCACCGTCAAGGGAGTGGTCTGGATGCCGGTGAGGGCGTAGCCGGACGCCACCTGCCCGGTCACGGTGGCAACCACCGCCAGTGTGGTATGAGTGGTGGTCGAGGTGATCACCGCATGGACTGACACCACCGTCGGCTGGAACGTGATCTGCTGGGCCAGGTTGCCGGTGTTGACCAGGCTGACCGTGGCCGGGATCGACTCCGAGCTGAGCACAGAGCCCAGGCTGACTCGGGCCTCGGCCAGGAGGTTGGGAAGGATGCTGGAGGGGGCTCTAACGGTGATATCCGCAGGAGTTGCGGTGGTCGCCGAGTTGTTCACGAGGTAGCCGACCGGGGGAGCCTTGGACACGACCACATGGACTGGCAGGGAGGCCGTCTTCCAGACGTCCACCACTACCAGGACCTTATTGGGAGAGCTCAGGACGGCAAAGTTGGGATCGGTCTTGCTGACCGTGAGCGGAACTTCGTATTCCCCGGGACGCGAGATCCTCTTCAGATTGACCGAGGCGAAGAGGTGGCTGGAAACCGTGGCCGCGCGCACGTTCGAGGCCACTCCTGCGACCTTGATCGTGACCGGCTGGATGGAGTGCAGCGTGAGCAGGTTCGAGCCGAGGCCGTTCACCTGCACCGGCACGGCGACGGTGGTGATGGCGGGGGGGTTGGTGGCGTAGACGACGCCGACCCACATCCCACAGGCCACCACCAGCGCGGTCAGCTTCAGCCGCCAGTTGGCGAGGATGAACCGGGGTCGCATCCCGATCAGCTCCTACCGACCGGGGTGACGTGGCCGCCGTGGGACGTGCGACCGCGCAGGCGAAGAGTGCGCCGCTGGCCTTCGTAGAGCGGCAGGCGCAGAAAGGCGCCGATGTGATTGGTGAGAGCGTCCCCGTCCAGACCGCTCTCCAGCTCACCTCCAACTGCCCAGCTGATCCGGCCGGTCTCCTCGGAGACCACCACCACCGCGGCGTCGGTTGCCTGGCTGAGCCCGACGGCCGCCAGGTGCCGAGTGCCGCTGCGATGGCTCCGGGTCGGCTGCTCCGCCAGAGGCAACACGCAACCGGCAGCCACCACTCGCCCCAGATGGACGAGTGCCGCCCCGTCGTGAAGTGGGGACTTGTAGGTGAAGATCGTCTCCAGCGTCTCGGCGGTGAGGAGCGCATCCAGCCGCACCCCGGTGGCGGCAATCTCCTCCAGGCCGATGTCCCCCTGGAGCACGATCAGAGCCCCGGTGTGCTCCTCTCCCAGGCGCATCGCCGCCCGGGCCACCTCGTCCACCTGATGACGCAACTGGGCGGTGTCTGGAGCCAGCAGCCCGTAGCGCAGCCTCCCCAGGCTCCCCATCTGGTCCAGGGCCCGGCGCAGCTCCGGTTGGAAGAGAATGAACACCCCGATCAGGATAACCTGGCCGCCGTTGACGAAGATGAACTTGAGGACCGGCAGATTGAGGATGATGGCCAGCGCGGCCAGGGCCCCAATCACCAGCAGCCCCAGCAGCAGCTGGACTGCCTGGGTGCCCCGGATCAACACCAGCAGCCGGTAGAGCAAGAAGGTGATGATCGCCACGTCGAGGACATCGCGCCATCCGACCCCCTGGACCATCACCCGAAGGGTCTCGCCCAGGTTCAAGCCGCCCAGGACCAGCATCAGACGAGGAGGAGGCAGCCGGCCGTCAAGCTTGATCCCCCGAGTCGGAGAACACGGCGAGCAGCAGCGCCAGCTGGACCCAATAACGGTTCTCCGCCTGGTCGAAGACGATTGAGTGCGGACCGTCGATCACCCCGTCGGTGATCTCCTCACCTCGGTGGGCGGGCAGGCAGTGCATCACCCGGACCCCTGATGGAGCCCGCCCCACCACCGTCTCGTTGATCTGGTAGGGACCGAAATCCTGGCGCCGGTCCTCGTGCTGCTCCTCCTGCCCCATGCTGGTCCAGACATCGGTGTAGATGACATCTGTATCCGCCAATCCCTGATCCAGATCGTTGGTTACGAGGACCTGCCCGGTTCCGGGGCCGGCCAGCCCGGCGGCCGAGGCGAGCACCCCCGGTTCGGGGCCGTAGCCGGGAGGCGTGACCACCCGTAGGTCCAGGCCGGCCACATAGGCGGCCTCGACCCACGAGTTGCACACGTTGTTGCCGTCGCCCACAAAGGTAATCCTGGCCCCCTCCAGCCTGCCCACAGCTTCCTGCACCGTGAGGCAGTCGGCCAGGATCTGGCAGGGGTGGCCCAGATCCGTCATGGCGTTGATGACCGGACCATCCATGGCGCGGGCGAGCCCGCGCAGGTCGCGATCCGACGGGATTCTCGCCACCAGGCCCGAAACGAAACGATCCAGAATCCGCCCCACGTCGCTGACCGATTCACGGCGACCTATCTCGATCTCCCGATCGAAGAGCGCGATCGGATGTCCCCCCAAGCGGCTGATCGCAGCCTCGAACGACACTCGGGTGCGGTTGCTGGGACGCAGGAACACCATGGCAATGGACTGGCGACTGAGCGCCGTCCCCGGGTCCTCCCCGGCCTTCAGCCGGATCGCAAGACCAAGCACTTCGGACAAGTCGCCAGGGTCAAGGTCGCCAATAGCGAGAAAATCCCGGCCCCGAAGTCGGCTTGCCACTAGTCACCACCTCTGCTCATGGCCGGCTACTGCTGCGGCCAGTATAGGAGCGAGGTGAGACGGCTCGAATGCCTACCGCTTGGTATACTGCGGCGCCTTGCGGGCACGCTTGAGGCCTGGCTTCTTGCGTTCCTTCATCCGCGGGTCCCGCGTCAGCAGTCCCGCCGCCTTGAGCTGCGGTCGCAACTCGGCATCCAGCACGCACAGGGCCCGGGCCAGGCCATGGGCAACCGCTCCGGCCTGTCCCGACACGCCACCGCCGTCCACCTTCACGCTGATGTGGACCCGATCGCTGAGCCCGGTCACCCGCAACGGTCGCAGGGCGGCCTCCTCCAGCTCCCGCCGCCCAAAGTGCCGCAGGGGCTCCCGGTCGTTGATCACAGCCGTGCCCGGCCCGGGGTAGATGCGTACCCGCGCCACCGCTGTCTTGCGTCGGCCGGTCCCGTAGGCGTACCGAACCTGCGCCTCGTCTTCGCTCACAGCTGCACGACCTCCCCACATTCGCCGAACCGGATCGCCACCGGCTGCTGAGCCTCGTGGGGATGCTCTGATCCTGCGTATACCTTCAACCGCTTCAACTGCCGAGTCCCCAGGGTGTTGTGCTGGAGCATTCCCCGCACCGCCTCTTGGAGGGGCACGGTGGGGTCCCGCTTGACCACCTCGGCGTAGGTCCGCTCGCGCCGACCACCCGGATAGCCCGTGTAGTGGTCGTAAACCTTGGTGGTCCGCTTGCTACCAGTGACGACGATGTCACCGGCATTTATGACCACCAGATGGTCTCCCATCAGGGCGTGGGGCGTATAGGTGGGGAGATGCTTGCCCCGCAGCACCCGGGCCAGGTTCACCGCCAGCCGACCCAAGGTCTCGCCGCGGGCGTCCACCAGCCACCAGCGATCCAGGGCGCTCTCCTCATTGGCCGCCAAAGTCCGCTGCACTACTGCTGTCATACCTTGGCTCCCCGGCTGAGCGGTCGCTCGTAGTCGACCCGCCACTGATGCAGTCCATGTGCCGGCGCAAGCCGCCACGAGCTGGCTCCGCGATGCCCCCCCGCGACCGCCGCGGCGAAGTCCGCCAGTCCCAGCCGCCCCTCACCGATCGCCACCAGGGCACCCACCAAGTTGCGCAGCATTCCGCGCAGGAAGGCGTCCCCACGAACCTCAACCGCGATCAGGCCGGCCCGCGACTCCAGGGCGGCCATGTCGATGGTGCGCACAGTGGACCCACCCGTCTGCGGACTCCGCCCGAAGGCGGCGAAGTCATGCCTTCCCACCAGCAGCCGCGCCGCCTCGCGCATTGGCTCCATCTCCAATTGTGGACTCACTCGCCAAGCATACTGGCGCCCGACCGGGCTCGGAACCCGGGCGGGGGCCAGCAGGTAGCGATAGGTCCTTCGCCAGGCGCGCCGACGGGGATCGAAGTCGAGCTCGGCCCGATCAGCTTCGAGTACGGTGACATCCGCCGGAAGGTGGGCATTGGTGGCGGCCAGCAACTGCGGCGGGGACCAATTCCGGGTCAGTACGAAGGCCACGACCTGCCCGTGGGCATGGACTCCGGTATCGGTGCGTCCGGCCGCCCGGACCCGCACGCGCTCCCCGGTGGCGGCAGCGAGGGCCAGAACCAGGGCCCCCTCTACGGTTCTGATCCCAGCCTGAGCCTGCCACCCATGGTAGGCCGTCCCGTCATAGGCGACCACCATCCGGTAGCCACTCCCGATCCCACTCAATCGACGAACTCCATGATCACAACCGGCGCCCCGTCACCCTGGCGAGGGCCCTTTCCGATAATCCGGGTGTAGCCCCCGGGGCGGTCCTGGAAGCGCTCGGCGTACTGAGTGAACAGCTTGGCGGCGACATCCGCCCTCGTGACCACCTCGGCCACCTGCCGGCGTGACTGGAGGTCATCGGTCTTGGCCGTGGTCACCAGCTTCTCAACCCAGCGGCGGATCTCCTTGGCCTTGGCCTCGGTGGTCTCGATCCTGCCGTGTTCGATCAAGGCAGTGGCCAGGTTCTTGGTGAGAGCGATGCGGTGAGCCGAAGTTCGATTCAGCTTGCGGCCGGACTTCATGTGTCGCATCGGGCCTAGCGCTCCCCGGACTGGAAGATCGAGTCGATCTCATCTTCCGGAACGAATCCGCGAGCCACCAGCTTCTGCTTGATCTCGTCCAGGGACTTCGAGCCGAAGTTGCGAAGCGCCAAGAGCTCATCCAACCTCATCGCCAGCAGGTCGCCCAACTTGGTGATGTCATTGGCCTTCAGGCAATTCAGCGCGCGCACGCTGAGCTCCAGCTCTTCGACCGGGACATCACTCAGGCGCCCCCTCAGATCAGTGCTGGCCACCGCCGCCTCAGTGGTGGCCGTCAGACTCTCGCCGAAGCTGGCGAATAGATTCAGGTGACGGGTGTAGTACTGCGCCGCATGGCTGACCGCCTCCACAGGGGAGATGGTGCCATTGGTCCACACCTCCAGCACCAGGTTTTCCCAATCGGTGTCCTGGCCAACCCGGGTCTTCTCGACCATGAAGTTGGCCTTCACGACGGGGGTGAAGATCGAGTCGACCGGAATCACCCCGATCGGCTGCCCCTCCTTCTTATTCCTTTCAGCCGGCGTGTAGCCCCGCCCCATCTCGACTGTGAGATCCATGCGTAGATTGGCCTGAGCCCCGTCCAGAGTGCAGATGTAGAGGTCGGGATTGGCGATCTCCACGTCCGCGTTGGGGGCGATCTCCGCGGCTGTAACCCGCTTGCCGCCGTGCACCTCAAGGCTGAGATGGGCGCCCTCCGGGTTGTGGCAGGTGAGGCTCAGTTGCTTGAGATTGAGCAGAATCTCGCCCACATCCTCCTTGACATGCTTGATGCTGGAGAACTCGTGCGCCACCCCGTCGATGGACACGGCCGTCACCGCCGCTCCGGTGAGCGAGGAGAGCAGCACCCGGCGCAGCGAGTTGCCCAGGGTTGTCCCATAACCGGTCTCCAGCGGTCCGATCTCGAAGCGTCCGTGATCGGGGGAACTGGCGATCTCTCGGACCGTCGGTTGAATCGCAGTCTCTGGCATGTGAAGCAATTTCCTCGTGGCTGGTGGGCACAGCTGCCCGGGTGGTTAGCGGGAGTAGAACTCGACGATCAACTGCTCGTCGATGCTGGTCTCCATCTCCCCGCGTTCGGGATGCCTGGTGACGTCGACCCTAAGTTCTTGGGGATACAAGGTGAGCCAACTGGGAACACCCTGCCCGCCACGGAACTCCACGGATCGACGGATGGGCTCCTTCTCTCGACTCCGTTCGCGGACCTGGACAATCTGACCTGCCCGCAACTGATACGAGGGGATGTTGACGGTCCGGCCATCCACCTGAAAATGCCTATGTGAGACCAGCTGCCGGGCCTCTCGACGAGACGACGCAAAGCCCGCCCGGTAGACCACGTTGTCGAGGCGCTGCTCAAGCATCTGCAGCAGAACGGTGCCCGTGACCCCCTTCCGGGCCGACGCGGAATCGAAGTAGTTCTGGAATTGGGTCTCCAGCACGCCGTAGATACGCCGACCGCGTTGCTTGGCGCGGAGCTGGATCCCGTACTCACTGATCCGCCGACGCCGGGCCAGCCCGTGTTGCCCTGGAGGGGTGGCGTTGCGCTTGGTGAAGGTACAGCGGTCACCCACGCATTTCTCACCCTTGAGGAACAGCTTGACGCCCTCACGACGGCAGAGCCGGCATACCGGAGGATGTGGATTTGCCATCTCGGTCCCCCTAGACCCGGCGCCGCTTGGGCGGGCGGCAGCCGTTGTGTGGGATGGGCGTGACGTCAACGATCGAGCTGATCTCCAGGCCGGCGGCCTGGAGCGACCGGATCGCCGCCTCCCGCCCCGACCCTGGGCCCTTGACCAACACCTCGATCGACTTCAACCCATGCTCCATGGCTCGCTTGGCGGCCTGCTCGGCGGTGACCTGAGCGGCGAACGGGGTGCTCTTCCGCGAGCCCTTGAAGCCCGACGAGCCGGCACTTCCACAGGCGATCACGTTGCCCTGGGGATCGGTGAGAGTCACGATTGTGTTGTTGAAGGTGCTCAGCACGTGGGCACGGCCAACGGCAATGTTCTTGCGCTCCCGCCGCCTGGTCCGGACCACCTTCTTTTTCTTCGCCAAACCGTCTCCTCGACTAAATGCCCTGCGACCCAACCGGGCCGCAAACCCTACTTACTAGCTTTCTTCCGCCGCACTCCAACCGTCTTACGCGGTCCCCGGCGAGACCTGGCATTGGTCCTGGTGCGCTGGCCCCGCACCGGCAGTCCGCGCCGATGGCGCAGCCCGCGGTAGGTGCCGATCTCCATCAACCGTTTGATGTTGAGCAATACCTGCCGCCGAAGGTCCCCCTCGACCCGGCCCGGCAGCTCCTTGGTGACCACGTCACGGAGGCGACTGACCTGGGCCTCACTGAGATCGTTCACCTTGATGCTCGGGTCGATCTGGGCGATTCGGAGCAGGCGCTGGCTGGTGTGCAGGCCGATGCCGAACACATAGGTCAAGCCAATCTCGATCCGCTTGTCACGGGGAAGGTCGATTCCGGCAATACGAGCCATCCTGGTCCCCTATCCTTGCCGCTGCTTGTGCTTGGGGTTCTCGCAGATGACGCGCACCACCCCAGCACGCCGAATGACCTTGCACTTGTCGCAGATCGTCTTCACCGAGGCCCGCACCTTCATCGTGAGCTCCTCACCGCTTCAGTCACCTCAAACCACTCGCGACAAGATGCGCCCTCGCCCCGGATCGGTGGCCGAGAGCTCGACCAAAACCCGGTCCCCGGGGAGTAGACGTACGCTTGCCAGACGCGCCCGCCCTGCCGCGTGAGCCACCACCTTGCCCCCGCCCTCCAGTTCGACTCGAAAGAGCGAGTTCGGCAGAGGTTCAAGGACTCGACCCCGCAGCCCGTCGGGATCACTCAAAGTGGAGGGCACACGAAACCCAGGCAGGCTTCGCCCGGTTCAGAGTATAGCCGATTCGGGCAGACGCTGGCATCTCAGCCGCCGCCATCGAGGGCAGTCAGCACCTCCGGACCGGACTCAGTGATGGCGATCGTGTGCTCGAAGTAGCAGGACCGCTTCCCGTCGGTGGTGATCACGGTCCATCCGTCTGCCTTGACCGCCGTTGCCGGGGTGCCCTCGTTGACGATGGGCTCGATCGCGATGCATAGACCGGGTCGGATCTCGACCCCTCGCCCGACGCTGCCGTGGTTGGGCACCTCCGGGTCCTCGTGCATGTCCCGGCCGATCCCGTGACCCGTATAGCCGCGGACGATGGAGAAGCCGTGAGCCTCAACGTGAGCCTGGACGGCATGCCCGATGTCTCCCAGGCGATTCCCAGGCCAGGCGGCCGCAATCCCCAGTCCGAGCGCCTCTTTGGTCACCTTCAGCAGGAGGCGCGCATCGGAATCAACCTCCCCGCAAGGCACGGTAAGCCCCGCGTCAGCCCACCAGCCCTGGTAGATCAGACCGCAATCCAAGCTCACGAGGTCGCCGGGCTCGATCCGCCGCCCGTTGGGGATCCCGTGCACCACCTCCTGGTTGACCGAAACGCAAAGATGTTTGGGGAAGCCATCGTAGCCAAGGAAGCCAGGGAAGCAATCCCGCTTTCGGATCTCGCGGTTGGCAGCCCGGTCCAAATCCGAGGTGGTGATCCCGGGTCGAACCATGCGGCCCAGCTCGTCCAGAACCTCGGCCAGCATCCGTCCCGCATGACGCATCAGATCGATTTCCTCAGACCGCTTGAGGGTGATCACTGGAGCACCCTCAGCAGCTCTCGGCTGACCTCCTCAATGCTGCCGCAACCGTCGATATGCAGCACCGGGACGTCGCCGGCGAGGTACTCCAGCACGGGCTCGGTCCGCTCCTGATAGACCCGCAACCGCTCCTCGATCACCTCCGGTCGATCGTCCTGGCGTTGCTCCTGGCCAGCGCGCAGCGTCAGCCGAGCCTTGAGGGCAGACACGGGGACATCCAGTACCAGCACTATGTCAAGGGGCCGGTCCAGGTTGGTCAGCAGCTCCTGCAGCGCCCTGGCTTGGGCCACGGTGCGGGGGAAGCCGTCGAGCACAAAACCGGTGTCGGTTCGACCTTCCTCGAGCCGGTGGCGGATCATGTTGACGATCACCTCGTCGGGCACCAGTTTCCCGGCGGCCATGTAGCCGGAGGCCATCTGACCAAGCTCAGTTCCCTGGCTGAGGTGCTGGCGGAGCATGTCACCAGGGGCTATGTGATCCAGTTCGTAACGCTCGCGGAGCAACTCGGCCTGAGTTCCTTTACCCGAGCCCGGAGGCCCGAATAGGACCAGGTTGCGCCGCAATGCCACCCCTCCCATGGCCTCTCCCTCACCTAATGAACCCGCGATATTGCCGCATCAGAAGCTGGGTCTCCAACTGCTTCATCGTGTCTAGAGAGACCCCAACTACGATCAGGATGGCGGTACCACCGAGATACAGGCCACCATTCAGCGCCTGACCGGTCAGAGTTGCGGTCAATAGCGGCACCACCACCGTCACCAGCCCCAGAAAGATCGCGCCAGCCAGAGTGATCCGGCTCATCACCCTGGCCAGATACTGCGCAGTGGCCGCCCCCGGCCGAATTCCCGGAATGTAGGTCGCACTCTTCTTGAGGTTGTCGGCGGCATCCTCGGGATCGAAGGTGACGGCCGTGTAGAAGAAGGTGAAACCCATGATCAGGGCGAAGTAGAAGACCTCATAGGCCACATCCACTATCACGTTGGGGCCAAAGGGGTTCCAGTAGGTATGCAACCAGGTGGCGAGCTCGCCCATGACCCCGCCAGTCTGCCCCACCGGGGGCAAAAAGAAGTTGGCGAAGATGGTGGGGAAGAACATGATCGAGATGGCAAAGATGATGGGGATCACCCCGGCCTGGTTGACCCGCAGTGGCAGGAAGCTGCTGCGGCCCTGATAGACCTGTCGTCCGACCACCCGCTGAGAGGATTGGATGGGAATCTTACGGGTCGCCTGTTGGACAAAAATGATCCCAGCCGCCACCACAATCCCGATCACCGCGAATTCAAACAGAGCCAGGGTCTGGGCATGGAAGCCGTTTGTGAAGCTGATCACGGTGCCGGGAATCTGGGCCAGGATTCCGGTCATGATGATGATCGACACCCCATTCCCAAGTCCGTACTCCGTGATCAGCTCGCCAAACCACATGATCACCACGGTGCCCCCGGTGAGCACGATGATGATCCCCAGGGTCTCCGCGAAGGAGATGTTGGCAGGCAGAATGGACTGGCCCTGGAAGCTGAAGCTCTCGAAGAGGCGGGTGTAGCCGAAGGCCTGCAGCAGGCCCAGGCCGACAGTCAGGTAGCGAGCGTATTGAGTCAGCCGCCGCCGCCCAAGGTCCCCCTCCTTGGACATCTCCTTGACCCGAGTCGAGATGACGGTCATCAGTTGCATGATGATGGTGGCGTTGATGTATGGGTTAAGCCCCAGGGCCACGATCGAGATCCCGGCGTTGCTCCCGGAACTGACCCCGCTCCCAGAGAAGAGGTTGATCAGACCGAGCAGGCTGTTGCTCTTATACAGGTCCGCCAGGGCGGCGCTGTTGACCCCAGGAATGGTGATCGTTGCCAGCATCCGGAAAACGATGATCAGCCCCAGGGTGATCAGGAGCTTACGGCGAAGCTCCGGGACATGCATGGCCGCGCGGAGCGCACCGAATAGGTTCACGGCTCGCTAACCTGCCCTCCCTCGGCTGGTCCCGACTCGGCCTGGTCGGCCGACTCCGGCCCGGCCAGGAGCTCGACAGTCCCGCCGGCGGCCTCGACGGCGGCGACCGCCGCCCGACTCGCGCGGTGAACCCTGATCGTGACCTTGGGAGGTGCCCCTCCCCCTGCCAGCAGCTTGACCGGGCGGACGGCATGACGCACCACCCCAGCTGCCCGCAGCGCTTCCAAATCCACCACGGTGCCCGCCTCGAAACGGCCGAGCTTGCCACAGTTGACGACCTGGTACTCGACCCGGAAGCGGTTGTAGAACCCGCGCAGCTTGGGCACCCTCTGAGTGAGCGGCATCTGCCCCCCCTCGAACCCGCGCGGCAGGCTCCATGAGGTGCGGGCGCCCTGCCCCTTCTGCCCCCGCCCAGCGGTCTTGCCGCCGCCAGCTGAGATTCCCCGCCCAACCCGCTTGCGAGGGCGGCGACTGCCCTTGGCGGGTTGGAGTTCATCCAGCCTCATCGCGGTCCTCCCGAGCGGCTGCGGCCCTTGGACGCAGTTGCGTCTTCAGCATGGACCAGGTGGGCCACGGTCGTGACCATCCCCCGGATCGCGGCGGTGTTGTCATGCTCCACGCTCTGGTGAAGCCGCCTCAGCCCGAGCGCCGCGATGGTTCGCTTCTGGTTCTCCGCGTACCCGATCGCGCTCTTGGTCCAGGTCACTCTCAGTCGACCGGAGGGCTCACTCACTATCGGCCTCCGCTACCACCGCTTCGACCTGCGACGGCCGCAGACCCAGCTCGTGCATGGTCTTGCCCCGCAGATGGGCCACCGTCTCCGCAGTGCGTAGCTCGCGCAGAGCGGCAATGGTGGCCCGCACGGTGTTGATGGGATTGTCACTGCCCAACGACTTGGTCAAAATGTCCTTAATCCCCGCCAACTCCACCACGGCCCTCATGGCCCCACCCGAGATCACTCCGGTTCCAGGCGAAGCCGGACGCAGCAAAACCCGGGCCGCGCCCTCCTTGCGCAGGACGTCGTGGGGAATCGTGCGCCCCACCATGGGCACCCGGATCATGTGCTTCTTCGCGTCATCAACACCTTTGCGAATCGCTTCGGGCACCTCTCCGGCCTTGCCCAGCCCAGCCCCGACGCGGCCGGCGCCGTCGCCCACCACCACCAGGGCGCTGAAGGAGAAACGGCGGCCTCCCTTCACCACCTTGGCGACCCGGTTCAAGCTCACCACACGCTCGGCGAACTCGCCCCTGGCCTCCCTGTCTCCACGCGCCATGTTCATGCTCATCAGATACTTCTCAGAACTCCAGACCGGCCTCGCGGGCCGCGTCAGCTAGGGCTTGGATTCGACCATGGTACAGATAGCCACCCCGGTCGAAGACGACCCGCTTGAGGCCAGCCGCTAGGGCCCGCTCCCCCACCACTCGTCCGACCACGGCCGCACTCGCCCGGGTGGCTCCCGTCACTCCCAACTGGTCCTCAGCCGTGCTGGCCGCCACCAGTGTCCGGCCCTGACTGTCGTCGACCACCTGGGCATAGACGTGACGCAGGCTCCGATAAACACAAAGTCGGGGTCGCTCTGCGGTGCCCCGAACATGCTTGCGCACGCGCCGGTGGCGGTGCCGCCGGGCGGCTTCGCGGTCATCAATGCTCATCTCAGCCCTTGGCCCCCTTGCCACTCTTGCCGGCCTTACGTCGAACTATCTCGCCCCGGTAGCGCACTCCCTTGCCCTTGTACGGCTCGGGCGGGCGAGTGGACCTAATCCGGGCCGCAAGCTGTCCCACCGACTCTTTGTCGGTCCCGCTGACGGCGATCCGAGTGGGCTCCGGCACCTCCACTTTGATGCCTGCCGCCGGGGTCATTCGAATGGGGTGCGAGTACCCCAGAGACAGCTGCAGATCGGTGCCCTGGAGAGCGGCGCGATAGCCCACTCCTTGCAACTCCAACTCCCGCCGGAACCCGGTGGTGACGCCGGTGACCATGTTGGCCACCAGGGTCCGACTGAGGCCGTGCAGTGAGCGGTTGGTGGAGGAGTCCGTAGGACGCTCCACCAAGATCTGGGCCTCCTCCTGGCGCACGCGAATGGGATAGGGCAAGGTACGACTCAACTCCCCCAGGGGTCCGGAGACGCGCACCGTCTGCCCCTCGATCACGATGGTGACCCCAGCGGGCACGGCAATCGGCGATCTGCCAATTCGTGACATCAGCTGCCTACCAAACCTCGGCGATGACTTCACCGCCGACACCCTGCTGGCGCGCCTGACGGCCCGACATAATGCCCCTTGGCGTCGAGACGATGGCAATGCCCAATCCGCCCAGGACCCGCGGAATGACTCGGCTGCCACGGTAGACCCGCAGCCCCGGCCGGCTCACCCGCCGAAGCCCGTTGAGGGCCTTACCCTGCTTGGTGGCTCGCTTGAGTTCCAGCCACAGCTGCAGCTGGGGGGCCTCGCCTACGATGCCGAAGCCAGCGATATAGCCCTCCTCCTGGAGGACCCGCGCGATCTCTGCCTTGAGCTTGCTGGCCGGCATCTCCACCCGCTCGTGGCCGGCCAGATTGGCGTTGCGCACCCGCGTCAGCATGTCCGCAATCGGATCGCTCAGCATCTCGCTCCTACCAACTCGACTTCCGCACCCCAGGGATCTCCCCCTGGGAAGCATGGATTCTAAAGCAGATCCGGCAAAGCCCGAACTTGCGCATATAGCCGCGGGGCCGGCCGCACAGGTTGCAGCGGCTACGCGCCTGTACCGGGAACCTCGGAGCGCGCCGACTGGCCATAATCTTCGACTTCTTGGCCACTGCCAGCCCTCCTAGCGCCGGAACGGCATGCCCAAGGCAGCCAGCAAACTGCGGCCCTCGGCATCCGTCTCAGCGGTGGTCACAATGGTTATCTCGAGCCCGCGCAGCTTGTCGATCTTGTCATAGTCGATCTCCGGGAAGACCAACTGCTCGCGGAGCCCGAGAGTCAGGTTGCCGTGGCCGTCGAAATGGGCGGCGATGCCACGAAAGTCTCGGATCCGGGGCAGAGCCACGCTGATCAGTCGGTCCAGAAACTCCAGCATCCGCTGTCCGCGCAGGGTTACCTTGAGTCCCACCGGCATGCCTTCCCGAAGCTTGAAGGCGGCCACTGACTTCTTGGCCTTGCGGACCGTGGGTTGCTGGCCGGTGATGAGCCGAAGATCAATCGTGGCAGCGTCGAGGGCCTTCCCGTTCTGCGATGCCTCGCCAACCCCCACATTGACCACGATCTTCTCCAGCCGCGGCACCTGCATTACGTTGAGGTAACCGAACTCGGTGATCAGAGCGGGCACAACGGTGTCGCGATAGAGCTCCAAAAAGCGCGGGGCTGGGATCACGGTCATGCCCTCGGAGCCCGCAGATAGGCCTCCCCACAGCGCTTGCAGAAGGGCACGTAATGGTCACCTTCCAGACGCCGACCCAGGCGAGTTGGCTGGTCGCAGCGGCTGCAGACCAGCTGCACGTTGCTGTAGCTGAACGGCGCCGGAAAGTCGATGATTCCGCCCTGGAGCGCGGTGGTGCCACCGCGCTGCTCACCGGAGCGCTGATGGCGCTTGCGAATGTTGATCCCAGCCACCACGATCCGGCGCTGCGCCGAAAAGGTGCGCTGGACAACCCCGCGCTTGCCGCGCTCCGCTCCCGAGATCACGACCACGGTGTCGCCCGATCTGATGTCGAGTGAGCGCACATGCGGCCGCCCCTGAGCTTGCTGACGTCCCATGGCTAGAGCACCTCCGGAGCCAGCGAGACGATCTTCATGAAGTTGCGCTCCCGAAGCTCCCGAGCCACCGGGCCAAAGATGCGAGTACCCCGAGGATTGTTCTGAGGATTGATCAGCACCGCGGCGTTGTCGTCAAAACGGATCCGAGTCCCGTCCGGCCGGCGACACTCCTTGGCGGTCCGGACCACCACCGCCTTGACCACATCTCCCTTTTTGACACCAGAGTTGGGTTGGGCCACCTTGACCGCCCCAACGATGATGTCCCCGAGGGAGGCATAGCGACGATAGGAACCACCTAGCACCCGAATGCAGAGGATCTCCCTCGCGCCGCTGTTGTCCGCCACCTTCAGAACCGTCTCCTGTTGAATCACGAGCTACCTCGCCCTCTCGACAATCTCGACCACGCGCCAGCGCTTGGTCCGGCTCAGCGGCTTGGTCTCCATGATCCTGACCCGGTCCCCCGAGCGGCACTGGTTGGTCTCGTCATGAGCCTGGAAGCGGCGCCGGCGACGCAGCACCTTACGGTACAGGTTGTGGGCCCGGAGGTCCTCCACCTGGACCACCACGGTCTTGTCCATCTTGTCGCTCACGACCAGTCCGACGCGCACTTTCCGGCGCGGCCGCGCTTCCGTCACGACGACCTCAGACATCAGCTCTCCTCCAACAGATCGGCCAACTGCCGACCTCGGAGAAGGGTTCGGATCCGGGCGATACCCCGCCGGATTTCGCGGATCCGCCGGTGCTGCTCGAGCTGGCCGGTCGCCCGTTGCAGCCGCAGTTGAAGCAGCTCCTGACGTCGCTCCGAGAGGATCTGGTTGAGCCCAAAGTCATCGAGATCACGCAGCTGTTGCAGTTCATCACGATGCTTGCTCACGCCTCTACCTCCGCCGCGGAGGCGGGCTCCTCACGGGCCACAAACCTAGTCTTCACCGGCAGCTTGTGAGCAGCCAGGCGCATTGCCTCGCGGGCAGTCTCCAATCCAACTCCATCCATTTCGAAAAGTATCCGCCCCGGCAAGATCACCGCCACCCAGCCCTCGGGATTTCCCTTGCCGGACCCCATTCGGGTCTCAGCGGGCTTCTTGGTGACCGGCTTGTCCGGGAAGATGCGAATCCAGATCTTACCGCCTCGACGGACGTGGCGCGTCATGGCCCGGCGGGCCGCCTCAATTTGGCGGTTCGTCATCCAACAGGGCTCAAGGGCCTGTAGGCCGTAGGGACCGAAGGCGAGCGACGACCCGCGATAGGCGGCCCCGGTCATCCGGCCGCGGTGCACCTTGCGGTGATGTGGGCGACGTGGGATCAGCACCTCAGTCCTCCGCCTTCTTGGGAGCTGCCTTCCGAGCCGCCCTGGGCTTGGCGTCACCAGTGGCCACGCTCGGCTTGGCGGCCCGCTTCCGGGGGGCCGGCTTTGCCGCGACCGCTGCCCCAACCGCAGGCGCGACCTCCGCGACCGCGGTGGCCAGCGCCGGCTGGACCTCTGGCGCAGGCGCTTGCTCGACCGGGATCACGCCCGCCTCGGCAACCACCGGGGTGGCCGGAACGGCCTCGGTAGCCAGCGGCGCCACCTCGACCACCGGGGGCGGCACGGCCTGGGGTGCTGCGAACTCGCCCTTGTAGATCCAGACGGTCACCCCGATCTGACCAAAGGTGGTCTTGGCCTCGGTCTGACCGTAATCGATGTCCGCGCGCAGCGTGTGCAGGGGAACTCGACCATCACGATCCCACTCCCGCCGGCTCATGTCGCCGCCTCCCAGCCGACCGGAGACCTGGATCCGCACCCCTTTGGCGCCGGCCCTCATCGCCCGCATCACCGACTGCTTCACCGCGCGCCGGAAGGCGATGCGCTTTTCGAGTTGATTGGCGACGTTCTCGGCCAGAAGGTGGGCATCGAGCTCGGGAGTCTTGATCTCTTGGATGGTGACCCGCACCTTCTTCCCCGAGATCCGCTCCAGATTGTCACGAAGGGCATCCACGGAGGCCCCACTCCGGCCGATCACAATGCCTGGCTTGGCGGTATGAATGATCACGGTCAGCTGGTTGGCCGAGCGCTCGGTCTCGATCCGAGCCACGCTGGCGTTACGCAGGCGGCTCATGATCAAGGCGCGCATGGCAAGGTCTTCCTGGAGCAGCTTGGTGTACTCCGGACCGCTCGCGTACCAACGGGCCTCCCAGTTGCGGTAGATGCCCAGCCGAAACCCGTTGGGGTGGACCTTGTGTCCCATGTCGCTTACCTACTCCTCTTCATCATCAACGCTGGCGGCGGGGTCGGATGCCGCCACAGCCGGGCGGGGCGCGCGCGCCCGCTGGCGAGTGGGCCGATCCAGGTTGTCCTCGACCACAGCCCTCAGGTGGCAGGTGCGCTTGAAGATCGAGTACGACGACCCTCGCGCTCGGGGCCTGAACCTCTTGATGATAGGGCCTCCGTCCACATCCACGCGGAGCAGCTGCAGCCGGTCCCGGTCCAGGTTGAAGTTGTTCTCTGCATTGGCGGCCGCCGAGCGCACGACCTTGCCCACATCGTCAGCTGCGGCCTGGGTCATGAACGACAGCACCGAGAGCGCCTCGGTAACCGGCATTCCCTGAACGACCTCCGCCACCAGTCTGGCCTTACGAGGGGGCACGCGCACCCACTTAGCCGTCGCCTGAACCTGCATTAACTGATCTCCAACGCTACTTCAGCGCACTGCTACGTTCGGTGTGGTGCCCATGGCCGCGGAACTTCCGGGTAGGCACGAACTCCCCGAGCTTGTGCCCAACCATCGCCTCGGTGACGAATACAGGCACGTGCTTGCGCCCATCGTGAACCGCAATCGTGTGGCTCAACATCTCGGGGAAGATGTCACTCCGGCGAGACCAGGTCCGGATTACCCGCTTCTCCTTGGCCTGGTTCATCTCCAGGACCTTCTTGAGCAGCGGGGCATCACAAAACGGCCCCTTCTTGACAGATCTACTCATGAGCTACTTACGTCTCCTGCGCACGATCATCCGGTCTGTGCTCTTGTTGTGGCGAGTCCGATGACCAAGCGCTGGCTTGCCCCAGGGTGTCTGGGGATGCCCCCCGGGACCGGAACGACCCTCACCCCCACCATGCGGGTGGTCGAACGGGTTCATCGTCGAGCCCCTGACTGTGGGTCGGAATCCACGCCACCGGTTCTTGCCAGCCTTGCCGATGTTCTCATTGAAGTGGTCAGAGTTGCCCACCTGTCCGATCGTGGCTCGGCAACGAACATCGATCAGCCGCACCTCACCTGAGGGCATCCGCATCTGAGCGTAGCTACCCTCGCGCGCCACCAGCTGAGCGCCAACTCCCGCGCTGCGAACCAGCTGGCCGCCACGGCCCAACTGGACCTCGATGTTGTGGACAGTCGTTCCCAGCGGAATCCGACTGAGGGGAAGCGCGTTGCCCGGCCGGATTTCGGCCTTCTCCCCCGCCATGATCAGATCGTCGACCGCCAGACCCTCCGGCGCCAGGATGTAGCGCTTGTCACCGTCGCGGTAGTGGATCAGGGCGATTCGAGCGCTCCGGTTGGGGTCGTACTCCACCGCCGCCACCCGCCCCGGCACGTCGACCTTGTCACGCTTGAAGTCGATGATCCGGTAGATGCTCTTGTGGCCCCCGCCGCGATGACGCACGGTGATCTTGCCGGTGGCGTTGCGGCCGGCGTGCTTCTTGAGGGCAACGGTTAGCGAGCGCTCCGGACGGCTCTTGGTGACCTCCTCGAAGGAGCTCACGCTCATAAAGCGGCGGCCAGGGGAGGTGGGGCGGTAGCGATGAACCGGCATCTCAGACTCCCTCGAACAGGTTGGCGATGGTCTCACCCTTCTGCAGGGTCACGATCGCCTTCTTCCAATCGCGGCTGCGGCCGACGACCCGACCGCCTCGGCGCATCCGGGTGCGGACCTTGCCCTTCACCAGAATCACGTTGACACTGCGCGCCTTGACCTTGAAGGCCGACTCTACCGCCTGCTTGATCTCAATCTTGTTAGCGCTGGTGGCTACCCTGAAGACGTAGCGCTGGCTCGCCATCCCGGCGTAGGACTTCTCGCTGATGACCGGTCGCAGCAAAATCTCCGACGGGTCCTTCATCCCAGGTGCTCCCTGACCCGCTCTAGGGCGGTTTCGGTAAAGATCATGGTGTCGGCGATCAGCACGTCGCGCACGCTCAGGTTGGAGGCCAGAACGACCTTAACCTGGGGAATGTTCCGAGCCGACAGCTCCAGATTCTCCGAGTGCTCGGAGAGCACCAGCAGCACTCGCCTGCCCGCCCCCACCTGCTCAAGGAAGGTGGCCAGCTGGCGAGTCTTAGGCGCAGCGTAGTCGAAGTCCACGGTGACCTGAATCGTGCCCGCGGCGGCTTGAGCCGATAGGGCAGACCGCAACGCCAGCCGCCGCTGTTTGCGCGGCATTGCCAGCGCATGGCTACGAGGAGTGGGCCCGAAGACGGTCCCGCCGCCACGCCAGTGAGGAGCACGAATCGACCCCTGGCGAGCCCGACCCGTTCCCTTTTGCCGATACGGCTTGCGCCCGCCACCGCTCACCTCGCCTCGCGTCTTGGTGTCGTGGGTGCCCTGTCGAGCGCCCGCCAGCTGCCGAACGACCGCCTGATGGAGGACTGGCATGTTCACGGCCCCGCCGAAGACTGCCTCGGGCAGCTCGATGGAGCCGGTCTCCGCCCCCTCTGCACCTCGCACCGAAGCCGTGGCCATCAGTGCTGTCCCCTGACCTTGCGAACGCGGGAGCTGGAGTCGAACACAGTCAGCAACCCGCCTGTCGCCCCGGGCACGGCCCCCTTGACCAGCAGCAGGTTGCGTTGAGCATCGACCCGAAACACCTCTAGGCGTTTGACGGTAACCCGCTCGTCGCCCATGTGGCCGGCCATCTTCAGGCCCCGAAAGGTGCGCGCCGCATCGACAGACCCGACCGAACCTGGCTGGCGGATGTTGTGACTGCCGTGAGTCACAGGACCGCGGCCGAAGTTGTGCCGCTTATGCTGGCCCGCGAACCCCTTGCCCTTACTGACGCCGGTGATATCAACCCGCTGGCCCGCCTCGAAGGCCGCCACGGTGAGGACATCGCCGACCGTGACGTCACCAATGCCCTTGACTTCCCGGAGGTGACGCAACGGCTCCAGCCCGGCCACGTCAAAGTGTCCCTTGGCGGGCCGGTTGACGTTCTTACGCTGGGGCTGGAATCCGATCTGGACGGCGTCATATCCATCCAGCACCGCCGTCTTCACCTGGACCACGGGACACGGGCCGGCCTCGAGGACCGTGACTCCGAAGCAGCGGCCGTCGTCGGCGAAGACCTGAGCCATCCCCAGCTTGCGGGCGAGCAACGCGCGTCCCATCAGAGTTTGATCTCGATGTTGACACCGCTTGGCAAGTTGAGGTGCATCAGGGCGTCCACAACCTTCGGGTTGGGGTCTAGAATGTCCACGATCCGCTTGTGGGTGCGCATCTCGAATTGCTCTCGCGAGTCCTTATCAATGAATGGACCCCGGATCACGGTGTACTTGTTGATCTCCGTCGGCAATGGCACCGGACCCACCACCTGGGACTGGTTGCGAGCGGCGGTCTCGACGATGCGAGCTGCTGCCTGGTCCAGGACCCGATGGTCGTAGGCCTTGAGCCGGATCCGAATTCGCTGTGCCATTTCTCTCTACTTGTTTCCCAGCGCCTACTTGTCGATCTTGGTAACGACGCCGGCACCCACCGTGCGCCCACCCTCACGGATGGCGAAGCGCATGCCTTCCTCGACCGCTACCGGCGTGATCAGCGATACCTTGAGCTCGACGTTGTCACCTGGCATCACTAGCTCCCGACCCTCGGGAAGGCTCACCTGACCGGTCACGTCCGTGGTCCGAATGTAGAACTGAGGTCGGTAGTTCCCGAAGAAAGCGGTGTGCCGGCCGCCCTCCTCCTTGGTCAGGACGTAGACCTGGGTCTCGAAATCGGTATGCGGCTTGATGCTGCCCGGCTTGGCCAGCACTTGGCCGCGCTCCACATCCTCGCGCTTGACGCCTCGGAGCAGGCAGCCACAGTTCATGCCTGCCTCACCCTGGTCCAGCAGCTTGTGGAACATCTCGATACCGGTCACCACAGTCTTGGTGGTGTCCTTGATCCCCACGATCTCGACTTGCTCGTTGACCTTGACCACTCCACGGTCGATGCGTCCAGTCACCACTGTGCCCCGACCTTCGATTGAGAACACATCCTCGATTGGCATCAGGAAGGGCTGGTCAATGGGCCGCTCGGGGAGCGGGATGTAGGTGTCGACCACGTCCATCAACTGGCGGATCTGGTCCTCGGCGGCCTTGTCGCCCTCGAGCGCCTTGAGGGCGGACACGCGCACCACTGGAATGTCGTCGCCAGGGAAGTCGTACTTGCTGAGAAGCTCCCGGACCTCCAATTCCACCAGCTCGAGCAATTCCTCGTCATCGACCATGTCCACCTTGTTGAGGGCTACCACGATGTACGGGACACCCACCTGGCGCGCCAGGACAATGTGCTCGCGGGTCTGTGGCATGGGCCCGTCGGTGGCAGCCACCACCAGGATCGCCCCATCCATCTGGGCCGCTCCGGTGATCATGTTCTTGATGTAGTCGGCGTGCCCTGGGCAGTCCACATGGGCGTAGTGCCGGGTGTCCGTCTCGTACTCGACGTGGGAGACCGCGATGGTTATCCCGCGCGCCTTCTCCTCGGGCGCGTTGTCGATCGAATCGAAGGCTCGGAAATCAGCCAGGCCCTTCTCCGAGAGAACCTTGGTGATGGCCGCGGTCAGGGTCGTCTTGCCATGGTCGATATGACCAATGGTTCCCACGTTGAGGTGAGGCTTCGTGCTCGAGTACTTCTTCTTTCCCATCTTTACCTGCCCTTCGTCTGTGGCGATCTGCTCTGGCTTGGACTGCTGTTCAACTCTTCCGCTTGGCCGTGATTTCCTCTGCCAGAGACTGCGGCAAGTCCTGGTAGTGGTCGAATTCCATGGTGTAGCTCGCGCGTCCCTGGGTCATGCTCCGCAACTGAGTGGCATAACCAAACATGTTGGCCAGCGGCACCTCGGCATGCACCGTCTGCATTCCTCGTCGGCTCTCCATGCCCAGGGTGTGCCCCCGGCGTGAAGCCAGGTCCCCAATGATATCGCCTAGGTTGGCCTCGGGGACGCCGACATCGACCTTCATGATCGGCTCCAGCAGCACCGGGGCAGCTTTGCGAAGGCCATCCTTCATTCCCATCGACCCAGCGATCTGAAAGGCCTGCTCCGAAGAGTCGACATCGTGGTAGGACCCGTCATACAGGGTCACCTTAACGTCGACCACCGGGTAGCCCGCCACCACTCCCGACTGCAGGGCGTCGATGCACCCCTTCTCCACTGGCGCGATGTACTCCTTGGGTATGGTGCCACCCACGATCTTGTTGATGAACTCGAAGCCCTTCCCGGTCTCGTTGGGCTCGACCTCAAGCTCGCAATGGCCGTACTGGCCGTGGCCGCCGGTCTGACGGACGAAGCGGCCGGTGCCCTTAGCCTTGCGCCGAATGGTCTCCCGGTAGGCGACCTGGGGCTTGCCCACATTGGCGTCGACTTTGAATTCACGGAGCAGGCGGTCCACGATCACCTCAAGGTGGAGCTCTCCCATTCCCGAGATCAGGTTTTGCCCCGTTTCGGGCTCGGTCCGGACCTGGAAGGTGGGGTCCTCCTCGGCCAGCTTCTGAAGGGCGATCCCCAGCTTGTCCTGATCGGCCTTGGTCTTGGGCTCGATCGCGACCGAGATCACCGGCTCCGGGAACACGATGGACTCCAGCACGATCGGAGCCGCCTCGTCGGTCAAGGTGTCCCCGGTCGAGGTGTGGCGCAGTCCGATGGCGGCGGCTATGTCGCCCGCCAGCACCTGCTCGATCTCCTCCCTCCGGTTGGCGTGCATCTTCAGAATCCGGCCCACCCGCTCGCGGTCCCCATGGCTGGCGTTGTACACGTAGCTGCCCGACTTGAGGACGCCGCTGTAGACCCGGAAGAAGGTCAGCTTCCCGACGAATGGATCGGTCATGATCTTGAAGGCCAGAGCCGAGAAGGGCGCGTCGTCCGAAGCCTCGCGGGTCAGTTCGGCCTCGGTCCGAGGATCCTTGCCCGTAATCGGGGGGCGATCCAGGGGGCTGGGCAGGAACTCGACGACGGCGTCGAGGAGGGGCTGCACGCCTCGGTTGCGCAGAGCCGCTCCACACAGGACCGGGAAGACCTCCGCCTTGACCACGCCACGCCTCAGCGCCGCGCTGAGCTTGGGGGTGTCGATCGGGCCATCGTCCAAGTAGGCCTGCATCAGCTCGTCGTCGTATTCCGCAGCCACCTCTACCAATTCCTGGCGAGCGGTCCTAACCCGCTCTCGCATCGACTCCGGGATCTCGGTGGTCTCGATGGCGGTGCCGAGGTCGTCGGTGTACACGATGGCCTGCTCCCGTAGCAGATCGACAACGCCCTCGAATCCGTCCTCGGCTCCGATCGGCAGCTGGACCGGAATGGCCCGCGCCCCCAGGCGATCTACGATTGACGCCACCGCGGCGTCGAAGTCCGCCCCGATGCGATCCATCTTGTTGATGAAGCAGATTCGGGGTACGTCGTAGCGGTCAGCCTGGCGCCACACGGTCTCGGACTGGGGCTCGACCCCGCTGACAGCATCGAAGACCGCGACGGCACCATCGAGCACCCTAAGGCTACGTTCGACCTCGACCGTGAAGTCCACGTGACCCGGGGTATCGATGATATTGATTTGATGACCGTGCCACTCAGCCGCGGTCGCCGCCGACGTGATGGTGATGCCACGCTCCTGCTCCTGCACCATCCAATCCATGGTGGCCGCGCCTTCGTGGACCTCCCCCATCTTATGGATGCGCCCTGTGTAGAAGAGCACCCGCTCGGTGGTGGTGGTCTTGCCGGCGTCGATATGCGCCATGATGCCGATGTTGCGGACCCGCTCCAGGGGAACTCGGCGCCCGTGCGCCAGCGGTCCGCTAGCAGCCATGGTGGTTTGAATGGACATTCAGCGTTCTCAATACCGGAAGTGGGAGAAGGCCTTGTTGGACTCCGCCATCTTGTGAGTGTCTTCCTTGCGCTTGACCGCCTGCCCCATCCCGTTGCTGGCATCCATTAGCTCGGCGGCCAGCTTGTCGGCCATGCTCTTGCCATGGCGCGAGCGGGCGCTGCGGATGATCCAGCGCCGAGCCAGGGCGAGCCGCCGATCGTGCCTGATCTCGACGGGAACCTGGTAGGTCGCCCCCCCGACACGCTTGGGCTTAACCTCGAGGATCGGCGTCGCGTTGCGGATGGCGACGTCGAACACCTCCAACGGCTCCCGCCGCTGGCTCTTGGCGATTCGGGCCAGGGAGTCGTAAACGATCTGCTCGGCTGTGCTCCGCTTGCCGTTGAGCATGACGCAGTTGATGAACTTGGCGAGCCCCTCACTCCGATAGACGGGGTCAGCCACGATGACTCGGCGGGAGATCCTAGCTCGGCGAGGCATATCAGCCCTTCGCCGGCTTGTCGCGCTTGGCCCCGTACTTGCTGCGGCCCTGCTTGCGCGCCTTGGTGCCGGCCGTGTCCAGCGCCCCCCGGATGACGTGGTAACGAACTCCCGGAAGGTCCTTGACCCGCCCGCCCCGCACCAGCACCACTGAGTGCTCCTGGAGGTTATGTCCAATGCCGGGGATGTAGGCGGTGACCTCGATCTTGCTGGTAAGGCGCACCCTGGCCACCTTCCGAAGCGCCGAGTTGGGCTTCTTGGGAGTGGTCGTGAACACCCGCACGCATACTCCCCGCCGCTGAGGCGAACTCTTGAGAGCGGGCGACTTGGTCTTCTTGATCACCGGGCTGCGACCCTTGCGGACCAGCTGCTGGATGGTAGGCAAACTGAACTTGTCCTTGGAGAACGCTGGCCGTTCCGGGGCGACGGCCATCATGGACGCAAGCGCCCCTCCGGAGGCGCGGTGGTTCATTCTACAGTCAGCCCAGGACCCTGTCAAACTCGCAGGTAGCGTCGGCGCCCCGGCGCCTCCCCCCGCTTCTCGCTGGAGTTCGATTTGGGCCCCGCCTGACGCCTCCCTTCTGCAAGCGCTGGAAGCGGGGTCTTCCATCTCGTAAGGCCCCTTCCCGGGTTTGGGATTGGATCGCCCGATGACAGGACGTTCAGCGGGCGAGGGCCTGGAGCCGTGGCGCCCAAGTGCCGGTTAACGGCCCCGGCACGTCGCTGGGGAACCAGGGCACCGCTATGGCCCTGCCGGCGCTCGGTCCCCGTCGATCCCTTCAGATCCTCCCGGGCCCAGCTCGCGCTGCCGCCTGAAGTGGTTGTCGATTGTGACCAGCGCGAGGTACAGGTTGGGACAGGTGGCACATCCGGCCACATGGGCCTCCACCAACGCCACCTGGTCCTCGCCCAGGTCTCCGTCCAGGAGGTCAGACGCCAGGTCCCGCGCCTCGGCGCAGCTCAGGGTCCCCACTCGGCTCCCTCCGCCAGGGCAGTCACCAGGGCCTGGCGCCCCCGGCGCAGATGAGACTTCACCGTCGCCAGTGGCAGACCCGCCAGCTCGGCGATCTCCCGTTCCGTCCATCCCTCGATGTCGTGCAGCACCACGGCTCGATTCTGCGCCGGCGTGAGCCCGGAGAGGGCGCGTCGCAGCACCCGGGCGTCCTCCAGCGCGACTGCCACCCGCTCCGGGTCCACGGTGTAGGCTGGGTCCCGCCAGAGGGCCTCCCTCCGCAAGGCGAGATCGCGGTTCTGCGTCGAATTTCGGCGCCGAAGGGTGTCCTGACAGGTGTTGATGCAGATCCGCTGCACCCAGGAGCAGGCATCCGCCTCCCCGCGGAACTTCTCCCGCCCAATCAGGGCCTTGATCACGGAGTCCTGCACGGCATCCTCGGCCTCCGCCTGATCGCCCAGCATCGATGTTGCCAGCCGGACCAGGCGAGCCCGTGCCGGTTCAACACAGGCCAACAACTCCTCTTCGCTGAGCGGCACTGCCACATGATCCCGCAGTGAGAGGCCTCAGCGGATGAGTAGACCGAGCGCGAGCGAACCTGGCCGGCCCAGGACCGGCAGCTGAGGGCCGCCGTCCGGACCTGGGCTGTGCCACACCCACTGCCCTGGGGGTCAGGCGGAACCGGCATCAGCGCCTCCCAGGTGCCCTGACCCCGAGAGGCGCCCGCCACTGGCAGGGCCGCACCCCTGCCGCCATGACCGCGCCCACCCGCTGGGCCACCAACCGTGCGCTTCCCATCGGGTCGCGGGCCGAGTTCGCCCGCCGCCAGGATGGCTTCCGGAAAGTGGAAACCTTGACCACAATGAAGCTCCGCGCCAGGGGTCTGTCGTATTCCCTAAGCGCAGCCAGGGCGCCCACCTTCGAGGGCCTCCTCACCCCTTTCCACAGTCGACCCGTCTTCAACGCGATCAGATCGTCGTCGATGCCCGTCGGCGCGCGGGAGGGGTCAAGGGGGGGACGGTGCCCAGCGGCGCCCGGTTCAAGCGGAAGGTCGACCCAGTCGCATCCGGAAGTTCCCGGCTCCGTGCTGCGCTGAACCCAACGGCGGGTCGGGACACCGCCCGGTCGGCGCCGCGGAGGCGAGATCTCAAGCGAGGCTCGACCGGAGCCGCGTTGGCGATCTGCCCGGCGATGGCCGGGCCGGCAACCGCTTCTCGCGGGACGACTTGCTTGCCCGTCCCAGCCGCCACGCTCCTCCCAAGCCCCTCCCTCCGCCGGAACCGGCTTCGCCGCTCTGGTCGGAAAGAAGACTGGTCCTGCGGGCCGCTGGCGGTCCAAAATTCGCCCGCTGCGAACTGGGCCCCTGCTGGCCAGCCGTGATCGCCGGCCCCACTGTGGCATGGCCCCCCTGCCTTCAGCCCAATCCCGCCCTCTGCCGGTCGACAAGCGGGGCCTCGATCATCTTCCGAACTAGGTGCGCCACCACTCTGGAGTCCAGTTGGGTGCGCCGGAGCGACTCCTCTCCCCCGATATCGAGCTGGGCCGCCGCACCAACGGGAGGTCGCCCCCGAAGCGCCAATTCAAGGCCGGGCAGTGACCTCCCTCGGGGGCCTGCGTGGTGGCCCAGCAACGAGCTTCCTGCCAGGTTCCACGCCCCGCCCCAGGGGCATGATCGGGCGCTGCTGAGGCTCGCTAAAGCAAGCGTGAGTGTGGGCTCCCAGGATTCCCATCATCCGGCCGGCAGACACCCAGATTTGCTTCACCCAGCGCGCCCGACCACACGGGGGGCGGGCTCCAGGTGGCGCCCGCCCGAGGCGGACGCCACCTGCTGCCTATTCGCTCGCTTGGTCCAGCACCGCGACCGCCTCAGGAGTGGCGAACTCCTCGTTCACCGCCCCCTCAACCACCACCGTCTCCGCCAGCGCCTCACCCTCCTCGAGGTACTTGACCGCCTCCTCACGCAGCTTGCGGTAGTAGTCAAGGCCCGTGCCCGCGGGGATCAGCTTGCCGATGATCACGTTCTCCTTCAGGCCGCGCAAGCGGTCGACCTTGCCGGAGATGGCCGCCTCGGTCAGCACCCTTGTGGTCTCCTGGAAGGAGGCCGCCGACAGCCAGCTTGCGGTATTCAGGGCCGCCTTGATCAGGCCCAGCAGCACCGTGGCCGCGATGGCCGGTTCGCCGCCCTCAGCCAGGACCTCGGCATTGGCTTGGTCGTACTCCCACTGGGAAATGATCTCGCCTGGAAGCAGCTCGGTGTCACCACCTGACTCCACCCGGACCTTGCGCAGCATCTGCCGCACGATCACCTCGATGTGCTTGTCGTTGATGTCCACACCTTGGGACCGGTACACCTTCTGAACCTCATGGACCAGGTAGTCCTGCACCGCCTCCCGGCCGCTGATGTAAAGCAGCTCCTGCGGACTGACCGAGCCTGCCGTGATGGCATCCCCGGCCCGAATCTCGTCCCCGTCGGCCACCCGCAACTGGGCGCCGTGCGTGATGGGATACTCCTTGACATCCTCCTCCAGGGCCCGGACTCGGATCTCCCCGCCCGAGGGTCGCACCTTGAGCAGGGTGATCTTGCCTCCGATTCGGGCTTGCAGGGTCACCTGCTTGCCGGCCTTGGTGCCGCGGGCCAGAACCTGGCCCTCACCCACCAAGGCGCCCTCCGCCACCGCCGAGTCGATCTCAAGTCCGGAATCCAGGGCGTGAGTGACCTCGAACTCCTCGTGGCTCACGACTCGGACCTTGCGACCGCCATCAGCCCGGACCACCTCGACCACGCCCCCAGCCTCGGCCAGGGTGGCCTTGCCCTTGGGAATACGCGCCTCAAAGAGCTCCTCAACCCGGGGCAGCCCCTGGGTGATGTCCAGTCCGGCGACCCCACCGGTGTGGAATGTGCGCATGGTCAGCTGGGTGCCAGGCTCCCCGATCGACTGGGCGGCGATCACTCCCACCGCCTCCCCGATCTCGACCAGCTTCCCGGTCGCCAGGTTGCGCCCGTAGCAGAACCGGCACACACCGCTGCGGGCACCGCAGGTGAGCACGCTGCGCACCCTCACCCGCTCGATCCCAAGTGCCACCACCTCGCGGGCGACGGCATCCGTGATCTCCTCTCCGACCGGCACCAGGATCCGACCATCGGCGGCGGCCACCTCGGCTGCTGCCACGCGGCCCGCGATCCGCTCCAGAAATGGCTCCCCCTCATCGCTCAGATTGGTGAGCCAGATCCCCGCGTTGGTGCCGCAATCCTCCTCGCGCACGATCACGTCCTGAGCCACATCCACCAGCCGCCGGGTCAGATACCCGGAGTCGGCGGTGCGCAGGGCGGTGTCGGCCAGACCCTTGCGGGCTCCGTGGGTGGAGATGAAGTACTCGAGAACCTCGAGCCCCTCGGAGAAGTTGGCCTTGATCGGCATGTCGATGATCCGCCCGGTGGGGTCGGCCATCAGTCCGCGCATCCCGGCCAGCTGGCGAATCTGCTGAATTGAACCCCGGGCTCCCGACTGCGACATCAGCAGCACCGACGAGAGGGGGTCGAAGTGACGCATGGTGGCCTGGGTGACCGACTCGGTCGCCTGGGTCCAGATCTCGACTGTCTTGCCGTAGCGCTCGTCCTCGGTGATCAGACCGCGGCGATGCTGAAGGCTGACCTCGTCGACCGCCCGGTCGGCGGTCGCGAGGATCTCGAGCTTGGCAGGAGGGGTCTTGATATCCATGGCCGACATCGTGGTGCCCGACTGGGTCGCAAACGCGAACCCGATCCGCTTGATGTCGTTGACCACGGTCGCGGTCACCTGGTTGCCGTAGAGCCGAAAGCAGGTGGCTACCAGCGCCCGCAGCTCCTTGCGGTCGAAGGCGCGGTTCTGGAAGACCATGGGGCCCCCGTCGGCGCCCTCGCGCACAGGCTCCGCCAGCGGCAGCAGCTCGTTGAAGATGACCCGTCCGGCGGTGGTGGTCAGCATCACGGGTTGGTCGCCATCCTCTCCGGGGGCCACGGTCTCCACCTTGCGTCGAGGCAGCCGCACCCGGAGCGGCTGGTGCGGTGCGATGGCTCCGGTGTCGTGAGCCAGCATCACCTCCTCCGGGGAGCTGTAGCTGCGCAGGGTCTGAATCTCCAAGCCATCCAGAGGCTGCCGCACCAAAGTCAGCCAGTAGGCCCCCAGGACCATGTCCTGCGAGGGCGCCACGACCGGGTTGCCATCACTGGCCGAGAGGATGTTGTTGGAGGACATCATCAGGTTCTTGGCCTCGGCGATGGCTCCGCTGAAGAGCGGCACGTGGACCGCCATCTGATCCCCGTCGAAGTCCGCGTTGAAGGCGGTGCACACCAGGGGATGGATCTGGATCGCCGACCCCTCCACCAGCACCGGCATGAAGGCCTGGATCCCCAGGCGGTGCAGGGTGGGTGCCCGGTTCAGCAGGACTGGATGGTCCTGGATCACCTGGTCGAGCACGTCCCAGACCTCGGGTCGGACCCGCTCCACCATCCGCTTGGCACTCTTGATGTTCTGGGTGAAGCCCTGGTTGACCAGCTCGCGCATCACAAATGGCTTGAACAGCTCCAGAGCCATCCGCTTGGGCAAACCGCACTGGTTGAGCTTCATCTCCGGGCCCACCACGATCACCGAACGCCCGCTGTAGTCGACCCGCTTGCCGAGCAGGTTCTGGCGGAAGCGCCCCTGCTTGCCCTTGAGCATGTCGCTCAGGGACTTGAGCTTGCGGTTACCGGTTCCGGTGATGGCGCGGCCGCGCCGGCCATTGTCAATGAGGGCATCGACTGCCTCCTGGAGCATGCGCTTCTCGTTGCGCACGATGATCTCCGGGGCTCCCAGCTCCAGCAGCCTCTTGAGGCGGTTGTTCCGGTTGATGACCCGCCGATAGAGGTCGTTCAAGTCCGAGGTGGCGAACCGGCCACCATCAAGCTGCACCATCGGACGCAGCTCCGGGGGAATCACCGGGAGCACCTCCAGGATCATCCAGGTCGGTGCGGTCTCGCTCTTGCGGAACGCCTCCACCACGCGCAGCCGCTTGACGGCCTTCAGCTTGCGCTGACCGCTGGTCGAAAGCAGCTCCTCACGGAGATGGGTCGACTCGGCCGCCAGGTCAATCGCCTCCAGCATCTCCTTGATGGCGGCCGCACCCATCGACGCGCGGAACACCTTTCCGAACTTGTCGGTGTACTCGCGGTACTCGCTGTCGGTGAGCAGCTGCCTGACCGTGAGCCCCTCCAGACGCGCCTTGGCGTCGGCGAGCTCAGCCTTGACCCTGGCGAGCTCCTCGTCGTCCACGGCGGCGCCACCGCTGCGGCGGGCCTCCATCTCGCCTTTGATCTGCGCGATCTCGAGAGCCGCCTTCTCCCGCATCTCGCTGGCCGCCTCAAGGGCCACGGTGGAGTTCTCCGCCAGCTTGGCCGCAAGCAGCTCGGCCAGCTCCTGCTGGTGCTCCTCGGCAAACACGGTGCCGCGCTTGACCACCACCAGCTTCTGGTCGTCGTCCTTGAGGACCAGGTCCGATGGTGCCTTGCGCCCCAGGCCGGCCTCGATTCGCTGGCTGAGAAGCTCGCCGTCGCCCTCCAACTTCTCGCGGCGCTTCTCCGCGCCATCAAGGATGGCGGTCGCCGCAGCCTCGCTGGCTGCCTCCAGCTCCAGGACCCTGGCCTCCTGGGCAGCCAGGAAGCTCTCGCTCTCCTGGGCAGCTGTCTTCCTCAGCTCCGAGAGCCGCTCGCTCCGCTCTGGGTCGAGGGCCTTGAGCGCCTCAGCTCGGGCGTCCTCGTCCACCCTGGTCACGATGTAGTTGGCGAAGTAGAGCACCTTCTCCAGGTTGCGGGGTGACATGTCCAGGAGCAGGCCCAGACGACTGGGGATGCCCTTGAAGTACCAGACGTGGGAGACCGGGCTGGCCAGTCGGATGTGACCCATGCGCTCCCTGCGCACCTTGCTCCGAGTCACCTCGACACCGCACTTGTCGCAGATGATGCCCTTGTAGCGGTAGCGCTTGTACTTGCCGCAGTGGCACTCCCAGTCCTTGGTGGGACCGAAGATCTTCTCGCAGAAGAGCCCGTCCCGCTCCGGACGCAGGGTGCGATAGTTGATGGTCTCGGGCTTGGTCACCTCCCCGTGGGACCAGGAGAGGATCATCTCCGGGCTGGCGAGAGACAGCTTTAGGGCATCGAAATTCTCAAGCTTAAGCAAGGCTTGTCCGCCTCCTGGCGAATTGGTGGGTGAGGAAGGGTCCGGGGGCGGTCGCCTCGCCGAGATCGGCCGCTCCGGTCAAGAGTCTGCGAACTAAGGTCACGCCTATCTGCCGATGTCCTCGGCGTCGTCCCGCTCGTCGCGTTCGAGGTTGATTCCCAGTCCGAGGGGCATGTCTGGCATGTCATCCTCCGCGAAAACGATCTGCTCCTCGTTCTCGGACATGATCTCGACCCCAAGGCCCAGCCCTTGGAGCTCCTTGACCAGCACCCGGAACGACTCTGGAATCCCCGCGTCCAGGGTGTTGTCGCCCTTGACGATCGCCTCATAGGCCTTGACCCGGCCGACAATGTCATCCGACTTGATGGTCAGGATCTCCTGAAGGATGTGACTGGCCCCGTAGGCCTCAAGCGCCCACACCTCCATCTCGCCAAAGCGCTGTCCACCGAACTGGGCCTTGCCTCCCAGCGGCTGCTGGGTGACCAAGCTGTAGGGGCCGGTGCTCCGGGCGTGGATCTTGTCCTCCACCAAGTGGTGAAGCTTGAGCATGTAGATCATCCCGACCGTGATGGGCTGGTCGAAGGGCTCACCGGTGCGGCCGTCGCGAAGCACGATCTTGCCGTCCCGAGGCAGCCCCGCACGCTCCAACTCATCCTCGATCTCCGACTCCGAGGCGCCGTCGAATACCGGGGTGGCAACCTTGATGCCCAGGGCCGAGGCCGCCCACCCGAGGTGAGTTTCCAGCACCTGGCCCAGGTTCATCCGGCTGGGAACGCCCAGTGGGTTCAGCACGATCTCGACGGGCGTCCCGTCCGGCATGAATGGCAGATCCTCGATCGGGAGGATTCTGGCCACCACACCCTTGTTGCCATGGCGGCCGGCCATCTTGTCACCCTGGCTGATCTTCCGCTTCTGGGCTACGTAGATCCGGATCAGCTCGTTGACGCCGGCCGGTAGTTCGTCCTTGTTGGTGCGGCTGAAGTGCTTGACGTCGACGACCACGCCCCGCTCTCCGTGGGGAACCCGAAGAGAGCTGTCGCGGACCTCCTTGGCCTTCTCCCCGAAGATGGCCCGCAGCAGGCGCTCTTCGGCCGACAGCTCGGACTCCCCCTTGGGAGTGGTCTTGCCGACCAGGATGTCGCCCTGCTGCACCTCGGCACCCACATAGATGATGCCGCGCTCGTCGAGGTTGCGGAGACTCTCCTCGCCCACGTTCGGAAGCTCTCTGGACACCTCCTCCGGGCCCAGCTTGGTCTCCCTGACCTCCACCTCGAACTCCTCGATGTGGATCGAGGTGTACTTGTCCTCGCGCACGACCGACTCGCTGATCAGGATGGCATCCTCATAGTTGTAGCCCTCCCAGGGCATGAAGGCGACCATGACGTTCTGGCCCAGCGCCAGCTCGCCCTTGTCGGTGGCCGGCCCATCGACCAGCACCGTCCCCTTGACCACCCGGTCTCCGGGATCGACGATGACCCGCTGGGACAGACAGGTACCCTGGTTGCTGCGGACGAACTTGTGGACCCCGTACCACACGTCGCGCCCCTCCCCGTCGGGATGGAAGAGTATCCCCAGGCCGCTGTCCTGGCCGCTGCGCACGATCTTGACCCGATCGGAGTCCACCTCCGCCACGGGGACGTTGATGCCGATGACGGTGCCATCCGCGGGGGCAACGATCAGCTCGCCGCTGTCCTTGGCCGCGTAAAGCTCCATGCCGGTACCCACCACCGGGGAGTCGGTCGCTACCAGCGGCACCGCCTGGCGCTGCATGTTGGAACCCATCAGCGCTCGGTTGGCGTCGTCGTGCTCCAAGAAGGGGATCATGGCCGTCGCCACCGACACGATCTGCTTGGGCGACACATCGACGAAGTCCACATCGGTCACCGGCACATCCTTGAACGTGTGCCGAGTCCTGGCTGGGGTGTGCTCCACCAGGAAGCTGCCCTCGGCCGTGATGGGAGCGTTAGCCTGGGCGACCGTGTACTTGTCCTCCTCGTCGGCGGACAGGAAGTAGACCTCATCGGTCACCCAGGGGCGGATCTTGATCTCGGGGATGGAGGCCTGCGCCAGCTTGGCGACCTCCTTCTGCCCCAGAACCGTCCCCGCCGCTAGCCCAGCCGCCTCCTCGCGGAGCTCCCGACCCAGCACCCGCTCCCTGTCCTGCTCCATCTCCAAGCTGTGGTAGACGCGCCGCAGGGGGGTTTCGATGAAGCCGAAGTCATTCACCCTGGCAAAGGTCGCCAGGGACCCCATCAGTCCGATGTTCGGTCCCTCGGGGGTCTCGATCGGGCAGATCCGACCGTAGTGGCTGTGATGAACATCTCGCACGTCGAATCCCGCCCGCTCCCTGGACAGGCCACCCGGGCCCAGCGCCGACAGCCGCCGCTTATGGGTCAGCTCCGACAGGGGGTTGGTCTGGTCCATGAACTGGGAGAGCTGGCTGGAGCCGAAGAACTCCTTGATCGCCGCCACCACCGGGCGGGCGTTGATCAGCGAGGCGGCGGTGACCGTGGTCGCGTCGCAGATGGTCATCCGCTCCTTGATGATCCGCTCCATGCGCAAAAGGCCGGTGCGGAACTGGTTCTGCAGAAGCTCCCCCACCGCCCGCACCCGGCGGTTACCGAGGTGGTCGATGTCGTCGGCCTCTCCGTGGCCGTTGTTGAGCTCGATCAGGCGCCGCAGAATGTTGATGAAGTCCTCATGGGCAAGGACCCGCAGATCCTTGTCCTCAGCCCGGGCGCGCGCCTCCGACTCGGAGAATCCCAGCCGCTTGTCCAGCTTGAAGCGTCCCACCCGGCCCAGATCGAAGCGGCGCGGGTTGAAGAACAGTGCCTGCAGCAGGTTGCGCGCGTTCTCCACCGTGGGCGGATCCCCGGGCCGGATCTTGCGATAAAGCTCGATCAGGGCCTCGTTGACGTCATGGCTCGGGTCCTTCTCCAAGGTGGCATCGATATAGCGGTGCTCGGGGTCGACGTCGACCTCCTGGAAGAACTGCCTGATGTCGTCGTCCCCGGGATACCCCAGGGCCCGGATCAGGGTGGTCGCCTGAAACTTGCGTTTGCGGTCGATCTTGGCGGTCAGGATGTCTTTGTTAGAGGTCTCGATCTCAAGCCAGGCGCCCCGGTTGGGAATGAACTTGACCGCATAGAGGGGCCGCCCGGTGACCGGGTGCTCGGCGCCGGCGGTGAAATACACCCCTGGCGAGCGGACCAGCTGGCTGACCACCACCCGCTCGGTGCCATTCACTAGGAAGGTCCCCTCCCCGGTCATCATCGGGAAGTCGCCCAGGTAAACCTCCGACTCCTTGATCTCACCGGCGCTCTCGCCGGTCTTGATGTGGAGCCGAGTCATGATCCGCAGCGGCGCGGCAAAGGTCATGTCCCGATTGCGGCACTCCTCCTGGTCGAACTTGGGCTCCCCGAAGCTGTAGTCGAGGAAGCGGAGCTCATAGTTCTTGCCGGTGTAGTCCGTGATCGGGTTGATCTCGTCGAACAGCTCGCGCAGCCCCTTCTCGACGAACCAGCGAAATGAGTTCAGCTGGGTCTCTATGAGGTTGCCCACCTCGAGCATCTCGGGTATCTTCCCGTAGCTGAGACGGGTGGGCGCGGCAGGCAGGGCAGCACGAATTGGGGGCATGGGCTAAAGTTCTCCAGGCAAGCGCAGACATAGGGTGAACTTCACAGTGGCGGAAGCTCAATGCTACCACACTGCGGCGTCACACCTGCTGGGGCACCCCAGCCTAGCGGTTCAAGGACGGCTCGGGAGTCCGTCCTACTTGATCTCGGCGCTCGCGCCTGCCTCCTGGATCTTCTTGGCGATGGATTCGGCCTCCTCGCGAGTGATCCCTTCCTTGACCGCCTTGGGAGCACCGTCGACCAAGTCCTTGGCCTCTTTCAAGCCCAGGCCCGTGATCTCCCGCACCGCCTTGATCGCGGCGATTTTCTGGTCACCGGCGGCGGTCAGGACGACTGCGAACTCAGTCTGCTCCTCGACCTCGGCCACAGCCCCAGGGCCGGCAGCCACCGCCGCCATCGCGACCGGAGCGGCAGCGGTTATCCCATACTTCTCTTCGATCAGCTTCTTGGCGTTGACCAGATCCAGTACGGTCCAGTCCGCCAGCGCTTCCACGAAGTCCTCGACTTTAACCTTGGCCACTTGCTATCTCCTCCGCTCACTAACCTTCCAATCCACCGACTTGGTTCTCTTTCGATATGAACAGGGCTGGTCAGGCCGCCTCCGCCTGCTTCGCGTCCAGAAGCCCAACAAGGTCCCGGACGGGTGCCTCCAGCAGACCCGCCAGCTGCGCCATCGGGGCCTCGAGCACCCCTAGGAGCTGCGCCATCAGCACTTCGCGAGACGGCAGCTCCGCCAGCTGCCTGACCTCGGCCGCGTTGAGGGCGCGGCCCTCGGCGATGCCACCCCGGACCATGTCGGGGCGGCGGTTGGCCCGCGCGTACTCGATCAACAGGCGAGCGGGAGCGCTCAGATCGTCGTAACCGATGGCGAGAGCGGTCGGCCCCACCAGCTGGCCCTGGAGCTCGGCCAGACCGGCCTGTTCGCTGGCCCGCCTGGCCAGGGTGTTCTTGACCACCACGTAATCGATCCCTGCGCCACGAAGAGCGGCTCGAAGCGTCTCCAACTGCTCCACGGTCAGACCCCGATAGTCCGACAGCACGGCGCTGCTCATGCGGCCCAGCTTCTCGGCCAGGTCGGCCACATTGCGCTGCTTCTCCTCGGGAATGCGGGCGGCACCATGGTGCTTCGCGGCGATCATCCGTCTCCACCTCCTGCCCCCGGGATCCAAGAGTCAGGCTGGAGCGGAGACCAGGTGGCGTCACCTGCTCCCAACTGTTCACCTGCGCGGGGTGGGATTTTGAGCACTGCTGCCCCCGCGGTCTCGGGCGCCGGGGAACGCGACTGTTCCAAGCGAGGCTTGAGTATACCGCACGGCGCCCGGAGCCCCGAATCCGCAACTGCGACGAGGTCCGCAGGTGTCAACCGCGGCGGGTCGGCACAGCAGGAGCGCCCCGGCGGTCGCCAACCAGGCAGTCTCCGCCGGTTGCCCCGTGGCCCATCCGGCTCCCTTCGGTCAGGCCACCGACAACCGCGCCGCCGCCGCCGGATCCAGCTTGACGCTGGGGCCGATTGTCGGCGCCAGAAAGCAGGCGCGCAGATAGGAGCCCTTGGCGGCCGACGGCTTGGCCTTCACGATCGCCTCCATCATGGCGGCCAGGTTTTCGTAGAGAGCGTCGTCCTCGAAGCTCGTCTTGCCGACCGGAACGTGGATGATGCCGTAGCGGTCCACCCGGAACTCGACCCGCCCAGCCTGGACGTCCCGAACGGCCCGCGCTATATCAAAGGTCACCGTGCCGGCCTTCGGATTCGGCATCAGCCCCCGGGGACCCAGGATCTTGCCGAGGCGCCCCACGGACCCCATCATGTCTGGGGTCGCCAAAGCCACGTCGAAGTCGGTGAATCCCTCCTGGACCTTCTTGACCAGGTCTTCCGCCCCGACGATGTCGGCTCCGGCGTCGCGCGCCTCCCGCTCCTTTTCACCCTGGGCGAAGACCGCGATCCGGCGATGCTTCCCGGTCCCATGGGGGAGCACCACGCTGCTGCGGACCATCTGGTCGGCGTGGCGTGGATCTACCCCCAGCCGGACATGCAGTTCAACTGTCCCGGCGA
This sequence comes from bacterium, assembly GCA_021802115.1. Next base: position 49,242 of record JAKABA010000004.1, read on the forward strand.
AGGTGGAGGCGTTCACCGCCTTGACCAGCCGGATGCCCTCTTTGGGATCGACCAGATCCTTGTCCTCGAGCAGCTTCAGGGCCGCCTCGTAGCGCTTGCCTCGTCCAGATGTCACTTCGCGAATCCTCCCGTGGTGCTAGCGGCCGCGCAAGCGGCCTCCCACATCCAAATGTCAGCTAACGTCAGGCGGATACCTTGACTCCCATCGAGCGCGCGGTGCCCTCCACCATCCGGGCGACCGCTTCCTCGTCCACCGCGTTCACGTCCGGCAGCTTGGTGCGAGCGATCTCCAGCGCCTGCTCGTGAGTCAGCTCTCCGGCCTGCTCTCGGGGCGGCTTGGAGGATCCCTTGGGGATCCCTGCGGCGCGCTTGATGAGGTCCGCCGTGGGAGGCGTCTTGGTGATGAACGTGAACGTGCGGTCCTCGTAGATGGTGATCTCAGCGGGAATCACCATCCCGGCCTGAGACTCGGTCTGCTCGTTGTAGGCCCGACAGAACTCCATGATGTTCACCGAGTGCTGCCCCAGGGACGGCCCGATGGGGTATCCCGGGCTGGCCTTGCCGGCCTCGATGGCCAGCCTCAGTACAACCTTGACCTTCTTCTTACCCATTCAAATCACTCCTAGCGCAGCCGCTCCACCTGGAGCAGATCCAGCTCCACCGGAGTCTCCCTGCCGAACATGTTCACCATCACCTTGAGCTTGCCCTTGTCGGCGTTGATCTCACCGACCTTGCCGTGGAAGTCGGTGAACGGCCCATCCACGACTCTGACCGCATCCCCGATCTTGAACTCCACCTGGACCTTGGCCTGGACCTCGTTGCCGATCTGGTGCTGGATGGAGCGCATCTCAGACTCCTGGAGCGGCACCGGACGGGTGCCCGAGCCCACGAAGCTGGTCACCCCCGGGGTGTTGCGGACCACGTACCAGGACTCGTCGGACATCACCATCCGGACCAGGATGTAGCCAGGGAAGATCCGCTTGGAGACATGCCGACGCTGGCCGTCCTTGATCTCCAGGACGTCCTCGGTGGGCACCAGCACCTCAAAGATCTTGTCGTGCATGTCCATCGACTCGACCCTCTTGAGGAGGTTGGCCTTGACCTTGTCCTCGTGGCCGGAGTACGCGTGGATCACGTACCAGCTGGCTTGCTCGGTCGCTTCGGCGGTCTTGGCAGCTGTCACTGCGGGGCTCCCAGTGAGTTCATCTTGAGTTCAAGGCGTGGGCGAGGCCGGCGGGGTTGCGGTCGGGGTCGACGACGGAGCCGCCGAAGGGGCGGCGGTGGCCGGGGCGGTAGCGCTCGGAGCCGGCGTGACCGCCGGGGTCGGGGTGGTATAGAGCGGCGCCAGCAGGGCCGTCAGCCCGAAGTCTACGAGACCCAGGAACGCTCCCAGCAGGACGACCGTAACGATCACGACCCCGGTCATCTGCCGCAGTTCCGGCCAAGTCGGCCAGACCGTCTTCCTGAGCTCGCTCCATACCTCTCTTAAATAGCCTCCGGACTCAGCTCCCTCGGCTGGGGTCTCGCTTACGACGTTCGCCAAATGTGATCCCTCTCAGCCATTGACTAGGTTCTGCAGGGGCGGCACGGCTCGAACGCGCGACCTGCGGTTTTGGAGACCGCTGCTCTACCAGCTGAGCTACGCCCCTTTGAGCAACAGGCGGACGCCCCCCCTACTTGGTCTCACGGTGGGCGGTGTGACGACGACACCGGCGACAGTACTTGCGCAGCTCCACCCGATCGGGATCGTTGCGCTTGTTCTTCTGGGTGGTGTAGTTACGCTCGCGGCACTCGCCGCACTGCAGGGTGATTATGGTGGCAGGCACCGGCGACTCTCCAGACAAAAACGCCTGGCCAAGCCAGGCTTACCGAAGTCAGTATAGCCGTCGAGTCCGCCCCGGTCAATCAGGGCTCAGTTCCGACCAACCGTGGCCCCAGCCGAGAAGTTCTGGGCGGCGCCAGTTCGGGCTGGGATGGGGTCACTTCCGGTTGCCCGTGAGGAGCCGTGGCCACATTTCCCGAGCACCCAACCCGACCCTGCACCAGCCCACCTCCCAGAGCGGCTTTCGCCGCGCGATGCCCAGGGGACCTCCAACCTCGAAGCCGAGCTGGGCCAACCCGGCAAGCGACGAGGCTGACTTTTTCGTAGCAGGCAGGCGCTGGGTAGGGGCCCGGGGTGAGGCGTTCTAACTTGCGTGATCGATCCGATGTCCCCGACCTTCGACGCTGCGGACGCGGCTTGGGACGCCCGCCTAGAGGGAGACCTCTTGGCGCGACTGGGACCGCTACGTGCCCGGCCAGTCCCAGACTTCCGACGCCCCCCCGACCGCCGCCATGGGTCGGGTCGGCTGGCTCTGGCAGCTCGGTCCCGCCCACTAGCAGTGACCGGAATCCTGCTATCGGCTGCTGTCGCCGGTCCGGCGCTGGTGGCGGTCCACGGGACCCTCTTGCCCGGGATCCCCCCTCGGTCGTCGGCGACAACGGGAAGCCTGCAGGCGCCCAGGGCCATCGGCGAGAACTGGCAGGCCACTAGGGTCGTCCAGATTGTTCCCAAGGGCGGGCTAGTGGGTGCTGGGGTCAACTCCATTGGCCGCGGTGCGGCGGCCCACCACTCAGACGTACCAAGCCGACTCGCCAAGGCGGCCGCCCCGGCTGGGCAGAGCGGTCCGCCTGCCCACCCGGCGCCCCGGCCCAACTCGCGCCCCGGCACCACGAGCCGCCCCGCGGCCACGTCACGAGCGCTGGCTCTGTCGTCCAATTCCAAGGAGAACCGCTGATGACCCGCCATCACAGCCGCAGCGCCCAAGGCGGCCAGGTCGCCGTCCTCTTCGCGTTAGCAGCGATCGCCATCGTGGCCATTGTCGGGTTGGCGATCGATGCTGGTACCAGCTACGTAGACCAGCGGACTCTGCAGGCCGGGTCTGACACCGCCGCCACCGCTGGTGCATCGCTGCTGGCTGCCGACTTCAAAGCCTGCGAGAGCTTCGGGCAGACGCCTTACTCGGACAGCGACATAAGTCAGGTTATGTCGGGAATCGCCACCAAGGCGGTCACCGCCTCCGGGCAAGCGACTCGGCCGGTGTCAATTCAGTACGTGACCTGGAACCCCGGCGCCACGCCAGCCATTCAGGTGACGACTGCTGCCAGCGGCACGTGGTGCCCCTCCCAGGGGACTTGGACTGGCCCGACCGGCGTGACGGTTGGGGCCTTCAACCAGCACCGGCCGGCCATCCTGCAAGTCGTCGGCATCCAGAACGCTTCAGAAACAGCGTCCGCAACGGCCGCCTTCCAACTAGAGCCCGGAGGAGCCTACGGCCCCTTCATCATCTGCGCCACCAATCCGCTGACGACAGTTCCCGGTCAAACGAACCCGAACGCGGTGGAGCTGGGGGACACAGTCCTCGTCTCAGACCCCCACTGGGCCAAGAAGGAGACCGGCTGTATCTCCGGCTCTTCCGACTACCATGGCTTCCTCCACAACCCCAGCCCCAGCACAATCACCTTCACATCGGCGGGCGGGTCGCCAAGTCCCGGGACGATAACCAGCAAGGGCGGCTGCACGGTCGGACAGTTTCCGCCTCTGACCGTTGGCGACGTTCTGACCCTGCCGCTGGTGACAGAGGTCAAGGGAACCGGCACCTACACAATCTCGGTCACCAGCCTCGTCGCCGTGCAAATCGACACGATTGCCTCCTGCTACGTCACCGGAACCGTGGTGCCTCTTGGCTCCTACAGCGGAGGACCAGTTCCCCTTTGCAGCCCCGCTTCGCCTGGCTGCCTTTTGAGCCCAGGAGTTGGCCCCTTAACGCCAACCGTGGTGCGCCTTGTCAATTAGCAGGCGGCAGCGGGGGCAGAGCCTGGTCGAGTTCGCGCTCGTGATACCGATCTTGTTACTTCTGGTGTCGGGGGGAGCCGATCTCGCTCGGGCGTTCTTCGTAGGTATCCAAATCTCGGACGGTGCGCGCCAAGCGGTGCTCTACGCGGCCAATACGGGGGCAACTCCATCCCAGAGCACACTCGAGGCGATCGCCGCGCAGGACTCGGGGTCCTCGCCATTGGCGTGCCCGTCCGGTGCCCTCCACTTGACTCCAGGGCCGACCTCGACCAGTGGCAGTCTGCCGGCTGGGGCCTATTACCAGCCAATCGAAGTTTGGTGCGATCTCCCGATGTTCACGCCTGGCATCCCCTCTCCGATCCGGATCCAGACTACAGTCACCGCATTGATAGTGCCATGAAGGGTAGCCGGGACAGGGCCGCCCAAGCTGGAGTGACAAGGCAGACCCCAGGTCCAAGCCGACGCCAGGTCGGCGCCACCATGGTCGAGTTCGCGCTCATTGCCCCGCTCTTCTTCCTCATGGTCTTTGGCATTTTCAGTGCAGCCACCTACGTGCTAGAAGTTCAGATCGCCAATCAGTCCGCCCAAGCGGCCGCCCGCTGGGCCGTAGCCGCCGCAAACCTCACCTCCTCGCAGTGCATCTCAACATCGGCTCTGGCGCCGCCTCCAGCTGGCGCCACTGGCATGTATCAAGCCGCCCGAGCGGCAGCCGGTCCCTTCGCGACCTCGCTTTCCCTTGAGGAAGTGAGTTCCCCCACCCCCGCCACGGTGACGCCTTCGGCCCAGGGGTGTGAGACCCAAGTCACCATCCCGTACGTCAGCTTCGGAGGGTTCTTCGACCTGGGGCCGACCCACATCACGGCCACCGCTTTCGATTACGTGACCTGACTTGGCTCCGGTGCAGGCGGCAAAACTGTTACCGCATCGTTCACCGGCGCTGGCAAATGGACGGGCTTGCCCGCGCCCTGATAGCGCACACTTGGAGATATGCCGCCCTCCGAGTACCAGCCGGGCTCAGCTGCCGACTTCGATCGGCTCTACCGCGACTTCCGAGGTCGGCTCCTGCAGACAGTGACGGCCATCGTGGGCGACCCCGCCGAGGCGGAGGACTGCGTCCAGGAGGCCTTTGAGAGGGCCTATCTCGCCTGGGCCAAGTTCCGTCCCGAGGCGCCCGCCCAGGCCTGGCTCCACCGGATCGCGATCAACGTCGCGATCTCGCACCGCCGTCGGCAGGCCATGCGGCAGGTTGGGGAGACGATCCGGCGCCTGGGCCGGCCCGAGGTGGCTCCTGACGTGGGGGTAGCGGCCGGGACCATGGACCTGCTGCGAGGCCTGCAGAAGTTGCCTCCCCGCCAAGCGGCCGTGATCGTGCTAAGGCACCTGCATGGATACTCCAACCGCGAGATCGCCCTCTCCCTGGGAGTCCCCGAGCGCACCGTGGCATCACGCTTGGCGGCCGCCAAGCGACGCCTCATCGTCGAGCTGGGAGATGCCAGCGGGGCGCCGACCTCAGCCGCGTCCGCCGTCGCGGCAGCTGGAGCACCCGGGAAACCTGATCGAGCCCTGTCCCTGCATGAGGCGCACGATGTCTGAGCAGTTCGACAGCTGGCTGGAGGCGGAACTCAAGGACCGGCTGGCATCCGTCGAAACCCGTTTGGCTCCAGCCCGCGCCCGATACCTGGCAACCAGGGATGGAGATCGGAGCCAAGGACCTGCCACCACGCGAGTTTGGCTGTTGCCCATAAAGGGAACGGGCCTTGCGGCGTTCATGGCTGCGGCACTGCTGGCCGGGGGCACGGCGGCGGTTGCCGCCCACGTGATGGGGGTAGCCCCTTTTGGAGCACCGTCGGGAGCGTCTCGCACACCGACGGCCACCTCGTGTCCGAGCGGACCGTCGAGCCTCGCCATCGGCTCAAGCGGGGGCCCGGGCGGCTCAGCCTGCCACACCACTCCATCTGGGGGCCGCCGGGTGACATCCAGCTCAGCTCACGCCAAGAGCGGGAGCGCATCCCCGGCAACGGCGGCAAGCGGTGGTCGCGGTCACGGCCACTCGGGTCAGGGGACCCCTGGGGCCGCCCGGCCTGGGAGCGCCAGCCCTCATAGCAAGGAGGGCCCTCCAGCCCCGAAGGCCAGCCCCAGGGGCCAAGGCTCATCCAAGGGGCACGGGGCACCCAGCCCGGGAGGGAAGAGCACCGCGCACGCCAGTCCCGCTGGAAACGGGGCGTCCCACGCGAGTGGGACAGCCATCTCATCACCAGGACCGGCCTTCGGTACCGCCAGCCCAAACCCGGCTCCCGCGAGGCCCAGCCCGACCGCTCACGGCAGGCCCGCCCGGAGCAGCCCATCTGGCACCCCTAAGGGACACTAAAGTCGGCTGTCACGCCCCGCGGTCGTGCCAGTCGCCAGTGGCCGACTTTGGCATGACGCGCCGCCAGAGCCGCCCCGCGGCCCGACCCGACTAGGTACCTGTCGGCGGCCCGAAGACCGCAGCGCCCGGCACAGGCCGTTGAGCTTTGGCCGGGCCCCGTGGGCGACGCTCCCCAGCCCTCAAAGTTGGGACGGCGGCTCCCACGGGCCAGCTGCCCCCAAATCTGGGTGCCAGGCGTTACTGTGGCGTTTCTGAATGTGAGCCCCTCGCGATGACATCGCCACGGCTTTTGGGGTCGAGCTAGCTACCGTGAGGACCTGTATCGAGATATGAAGCCACAACCTTCTGAGCGAATCGCATCGTTCCCCGGAGATCAGGGGACAGGCTTGGCCAGAGCCTTCGGGCCGTCAGACCGCGTTCCCGGCTTCTGTCCCGTCGAGCCCTGCTCCTTGGCCGAGGTCGGGCTCCCTTTCTCCTTCGTCTCCGACCTGATCCTGAAGATCATGTACTTCAATGGCAACATCCTGGGCCGCGACATCGCCGCCCGGGCCTGCTTGCCCTGGTCGGTAGCCTCCGAGGCGCTCACCTTCCTGGCCTCCGAGGGCTACTGCGGCACGACCGGAATCCGGGGGACACATGGCCCCGGTGACGACTTCGCGGAGAGCTTCCAGTACCTGGTGACCAACACCGGGCGGGACCGGGCGCGGGAGATCCTGGAGCTCAACCAGTACGCCGGACCCGCCCCGGTCCACCTCGACGACTACCTGGAGAGCGCCAGCTCGCTCGCCGACGAGGCCCCGGTGGTATCGGCTGAGGAGCTGCAGCAGGCGCTGCGCCATCTGGTCGTCCCCGAGCAGCTCATCGAGGTCGTGGGCACGGCGCTTACCGGCCGCCAGGCTCTCTTCCTCTATGGGCCCCCTGGCAATGGCAAGAGCTCGATCGCAGACGCCTGCGCCACTGTGCTGGGGGACCCAATCTTCATCCCCCATGCCCTCTATGTCCACGGCGAGGTGATCCGGCTCTTCGACCCGGTCCATCATCGCCTGGTCTCCGGCCCACCTATCCCCCACGACCGGCGCTGGGTTTTGGTCTACCGGCCGGTGGTCCACGCCGGGGGCGAACTCCGGGGCAACGAGCTGGAGTTGGCCTTCGACCGCAGCCTGGGCTTCTACGAGGCACCGCTCCAGCTCAAGGCCAACGGTGGCATCTTCCACGTTGACGACTTCGGCCGCCAGATGATCCCCCCTCGCCAGATCCTCAACCGCCTTATCGTCCCTCTGGAGTCGGGGATCGACTACCTCAACGTGGCTCGGGCCGGCACCACGGTGAGCGTCCCCTATGCCGCGGTGCTGCTGCTCTCGACCAACCTCGACCCGGGGGAGCTGGTCGACGAGGCATTTCTGCGTCGGGTGCGCTACAAGGCCTTGGTGCCCGACCCCACGGCCGAGCAGTTCCGGCTGATCCTGCAGAGGGTCTGTCAGAGCCGGGGCATCCAGTACCGAGATGAGGTCGTCGACTACCTCTTGCAAAAGCACTACGCGCCGGTGGGAAGAGCTTTGCGGGGCTGCCATCCGCGCGACCTGGTGGACCAGATAGTCGCCACCGCGCGCTATCTGGGGATTCACCCCGAGCTCACGCCCGACCTGATCGATCGGGTGGCCAGGGCCTATTTCTCTGACATTCGGCCCTCCACAACCCAGCACCTGGGCGGCGACGCCCGGACCCTTTCCTGAACCTACCACCCACTGCCGGCTCGGCTCCCTCGGCCCGGCCCCCTACTAGATCCGCGCCGCCCCGACAACCGTAGTCTGCCGCTGCGCTCTTCGGGCGGAGCCTGAGCGCCCGCGGTAGGGGGAGCCTCCCCGCCACCGTCTCTGCCAGAAAGACTGGTTGGCCCTGCCGAGCGGCAGTGCCGACCCTCAGAGCCCCTACCTGCATCCCGGCACGGAGATCCCCGCCTGGGGTGGCGGGTCACCCCGTCTCAGTCCACCAGCCTCTCTGCGCCTCGGTGCAGGTGCCGCCCAGAACAGGCCGCCCCGAGGCGGCCCGTCCCCCGAGGTGTCCCGCCATAACTGGGAGGGTACGGTGGGCCCCGCGCCCGGTCGCGGACGCGGGGCCCCAAATGGCTTGCGTGGGAGTCAGATTGGGCCTAGCTTCGGCCGCCGCGGCCCCCGCCGGCCAGGGACGAGATGAGGTTGGCCACGTTAGGGGTTCCCAGCCCGGTCGGAAGGTTGTACCCCGGGCTGGTTGCCGGATAGCCGATTTGACTGCCGAAAGCGTTGGTCTGGCCGGGCCCGTAGATGTTGTGGAAATCAGCCGCGTAGGCCCTGGGGTTGGCATAGAGCGAGTAGAGCAGGGGATCGAGCTGGCCCAGCGGGTGTCCCGCCGCTTGATCCGCCAGCGCGGCTATGGCAGCCCACGACGGAGACCCCTCGCTGGTGCCCCCGAAGAAGTAGAAGCCGTTGCTACTGGCGCCCAAAAAGCCCAAATAGATCATGGTTGCGGTGTACACCGAGGCGTTGAAGGAGACATCCGCCACGGTCCGGCCGGGGTACCCGCTGCCATCCGCGCTCTGGTAGCCAGGCTGCGCGAACAAGATGCTGGGCGCTCCTCCGGTGGCGCCGAACGGCCCGGCAGAGCAGCCGAATGGGCAGAGAGACGAGATGGAGTCGTTCCAGGTCGTCTCCGACTGGTAAGTGCCCCGGTCGGAGAGGAAGAGGTCGGTGCCGCCGACCGAGGTTACCAACGGGTCTGAGGCCGGGAACAGCGCGGTGGAACTGGAGGTGCCCTCGGTGGCGCCTGAGTCGCCGGCGGAGGCGAATACGCTCATGCCCTGGGAGACCGCCTGCTGGTAGATGGCCTCTGCCTGGGACAGCTGGTCGCTGTTGCCGTTGAAGGCGTCCTCAGGGGCGCCGAAGCTCATGCTCATGACGTTGCCAAGGTGCAGGTTGACCGCGTACTGCTCGGCGTTGTTGAGCGCGTTCCCGGAGTTGTTGGGAGCCACCACCAGGTCGATGGTGGCCCCTGGCGCGAGCCCGTGAGACTGCTCCACGTCCAGGCTGGTCTCCTCGGCCCAGCTCGTCTCCTGATGGTTTTGAAGCGGGTTGTAGGTGGGCTGGCCGGTGGGATAGAAAATGTGGAGAGTGGCAGCGGGCAGCCCGAACTCCTGGTCGTAGGTCGCCAGGTCGCTCTGGATGGTCGGGCTGCCGTAGGCGTCTATCAGGACGATGGTCTGGCCGGCCCCGGTCAGCTTGCCCGGGAAGTTGTACCCGGCGCGCAGGTCCTGCGGTGAATAGCAGGCGAGGCCGAAGCTGGCGACGCACTGGCTGGGCGTGTACGGGAACCCTCCCGGGGTGGCGCCCGGGCTGGCGAGCGCCAGCCTGGCTATGGGGTTCACCTGGTAGTAGACCGTCGACGTGGATGTGGAACCGGCCAGGGTGGGGGACGGCGTCAGCGCCAACATCAAAGCCGAGCCCAAGACCGCCGCGGCGGCTGCTCCGGTCACGGTTCGCAGGCGGAATGATTTCACGAAGTTCCTCCCTTGCTGATGGCCGTGGCGAATCCGACCGCCACTGCGATGGGACGAAGCGTAGCTGGTCTCCTGGTGATACCTCAAGCCCCACGGATGGGCAACCGAACCCCTACCTCGCAACTCGCATGCGTGACCTCCCCGCCTTTGCTCGATCACGGTCAACCCCGACCCGAGGAGCCTCCAGAACGATGCTCCGGCCGTGGGCAGCTCGCCACCCCCGGCCCTGGGAGCCTGTTGGTGGTGGGGGGCATCTGCCCCCCACCACCGGCCGCCTATTTGTTGTGGCCGTGCGCCGCTGCGGCGCTGGTGTCATAGGTCTGGATCGCCGCCGCCAGCTTGGTCACATCCGGGACACCAAGCCCGGTTGTGGGATCCCACCCCGTCCCCGCCTGGTAGCCCCAGTTGTTGCCCTGGGCGATGTCCCGAAAACCGGCCACGGTCCCGCCCGAGGCGGGCAGGCTGTAGAAGACCTGGGATGCGAACCCTATCGGTCCCCCCTCAGCCTGGTCCAGAAGGGCTGTTATCCCCGCCCACTGGGGAGCCGCGAACGAGGTCCCGCCCCAGCCGTTGCTCCAGGGAGAGGTGGCGTTGGAGTAGGTGGAGTTGGAGTCGTAGATGGCATAGCCGGTGAAGGGGTCGGCATTCAAGGCCACGTCAGGCACCCCCCGCTGGCCACTGCCCTGGAATCCCTGCTGCCAGCTGGGCTGGGCGAAGTACAGGCTGTAGCCTCCCCCCGAGCCGATCGGATAGAAGCTCCTGTGGGCCTGCTCCTGGTTCTGCAGGCCCAGGGCCTGGTAGTAGGGCAGCAGGTAGCTCCAGCCCCAGGCCGCCTCGGAGGTCGGCCCGCCATAGACTGGCGGTGCGGTGGCGGTGGCGGCCGCGATCAGAACGCCCTGGCTCGAGCTTGGCAGCGTGGTGCCCCCGGCGGCCGTGACGTACGGAGACGAGCCCGGGCTGTCCACCGCCAGGGTGTTGTACTGGGGGTAGGCGTCGTAGGCGCCGTAGTCGCCCGAGGCGGCGAACATGCTCATCCCCTCGGCCGCGCCCTGCTCGAAGGCCTGGTTGAGCAGGATCGCGTATCCCTTGGTCTCGTCCTGCTCCGCCTCCCCCCAGGAGGTGGTCACCACCTGAGCCTGGTCCTGGCTGACCACGGTGTCGTAGAGGTCCACGAAGCCGTTGTTGGTATTGGGCGCGACGTAGGCGATGATGTTGGCCCCCGGCGCCATGGCTCCGGAGCGCTCCACGTCCAACGAGGTCTCCGAGCTACCCGCCCCAGCCACGGCCTGGCCGATGGCGGCACCATCAACCGACAACTGAGACAGCGAGCCCGTACGGTCGATTCCGTAATCTGCCCAGAAAGTCGTGGCATCGGTGTTGGTGAGGGGAGCCAGGGTGGCCACCGCGATCGTGAACCCGTGGCCGGTGAGCGTGCTCGGCACCTGGTAGGCGGAGTCGATCTGCTGCGGCGAGTAGCCCTGCGGGGCAAGGCAGAAAGTCCCCTGGGTCTGGCAGGTTCCACTGCTACCCAGCCCCATCTGGTTGAGGTTCAAGCTCTCGGTGTGGATCGCACTGTAGGTCGTCATCCCCGAGATCCCCGACACCATCCCGGCCAGGTTGTAGATCCCCCCTTCATAGGAGAAGGCGGTCGGGAGGCTGGGGTCCTCCTGATTGGCGAAGTAGGAGTGGCCGCCGTGCTCATAGGCATTTATCGAGACGCTGAAGGCCCGCTCCACCTGGCCCACCTGGCCCACCGCCTCGATCCGGTTGGAGTAAACCCTGGTGACTGAGATCCCGAAGGTGGCCAAATACGCCTCCAGCGCGTCCACGTGCGCGAGCGGCTGGTCGTAGACACTGGCGAAAGCGGCCGCGGTCTGGAAGTAGCGGTGAAAGTAGGGGCTGCTGGGGGTCACCGTGTCGGTGATGAACTGAGGCAGGCTGGGCCCTAGGGCAGGGGTCACGTACTGGAGCCCCAGCAGCAGGTCGACCTGGGCCGCGGCCGGGGCCGGGCCGCTGAGAGTCGAGTTGGCGATAAGGCCGCTGGCCGTGTTGCCCGATATGGCCGCCGTCCCGCCCGATGGCTTCTGCGCCAGAGCCGCCGAGCTCCCAGCCAGGATCAGGGTCACCGTCGCGCCCCCAATCAGGAGCGCTCGCCCAGTGCGAAACCTCATCACCGAGACCTCCTTCCGCAATCACCTCCAGGCAGCGCCGACCGTCCACGGCAATGCTAACAAGCCCCAGCCGGACTCTGACAGGGAGCACGGCCATGCGCTGACGGTGGTGGCAAATCATGTCGCCCTCCGCCAGCGCCACCGACTGGCGTTCCCCTCCCCACTCTCGGGTTCGGGTAGGGACGGCTTGGCTCCCCACCTGCCCCTGGGTCAGCGCCAGATCGCCCGGCGTGCCGCCAGATGCTCAGTGCTCGCGAGGCCGGGGTTGCTCAGGGCTGTGCCCGGAAGATTCGGATGACCTAAGGCATTGGGCCGGTCCACCCAAGGCCATGGCGGTCGTACGGCCCCCGGGACTGCAAGCTTCAGCCGCCCACGTTCAAGCGCACTCCCAACCCGCACATGGTCGCGACCTCCCTCTCGGGCCGCTACCGCGCTGGCCAGCCATCCCACCCAGCTCAAGGCCGGCACTGGGTCGCTATGACAGCTCGGTCCGATCTTGCGGCCCCTCGGCTCGGATACCCGCGCCAGTGACGCGCAACCCTTGGTCCGGACGGGCAACTCAACCTTGACCCACCATCACCATCATCACGAAAGGTCGGTGTGCCGGCCCCGCTCCGGAGCCCTTCGAGTCCGTCTGCCACCGCCTCCAACCGGCAAGCGACCAGGGCATCAGCACCGCCCATTACGCCCAGCCGAACCGGGGCCACACCACCCCGGGCCGGGGACCGGGACAAACGGAGCCCCGGGTCAGCGGCAATCCTGTATATTCCCCTGAACGCGAAGGGGAGGCGATGACGTGCGGTTTTTGACATCGGCCGCCTGAACCGCACCGAGCCACTGGCGGACCCGACCCCGCGCGATCGCCCTGTGGTGCAGCAGGGACGGAGGTGTTTGCCAGTGAAGATTCGTCTCATGGTCAGCGCGGTGGTGCTGGCGGGAGTTGTGGGCCTGTTCTGGCCCGTAGTGGCCGCATCCGCGCAGGTGATAGGCCCCCTTGCGAACGGGAACTTTGACTGTACGAGTTGCTCGGGTCCCATGACGACTCTCTATCAGGTGGATTCCACCTCCATGGCGCCGTGGAGGGTCACCCAAAATAGCGTCGACTGGAACAGTACCTACTTCCAGCAGCCCCCGGACAGCGCTTCCTACACCGTGGACATGAACGGCACTACGGGCAATGGCTATAAGGCTGCTAACGGACAGATCGAGCAGACCTTCGCGACCACCAAAGGCGCCACCTACTTTGTTTCCTTCGACCTGTCGGGCAACTTCAACTACCTGGGATCCTCAGCCTGTCCGCTCCCCGCGAGTGGCCAGTCCCAGACTTTGTACGTAGCCGCCCCGGTTCCGCCGTCGCTTGGCGGCCCACTCGGCACCGCGTACACCTTCGACTACTTCTCAGGCTACACCTACAAGAACATGGGGTGGACCAGCCAGGGGTACTCGTTCATTGCCACCGGCACCAGCTCAACTCTGACGTTCACCGCCGACCCGAACAACACCACTAACTGCGGACCGGTGCTCGCCAACGTCGCGGTGACGCCGGAGGCCACTTTGTCATGCAATGCAAGCTACACCAGTTGCTCTGGGAGCCTGACCAGCCCCAACACCAACGCCAGCCTGACCACCTCCAGCAGTGATCCCTTCCGGCTCCAAGCCTACTTCTCAGCGGCGGGGCTCAACTGCGACTCGTCGGTCTCGAGCGGGACCGCTAACCCGCTGGTCGTCGTCAGCTACCCGGACCCGTCGGCATCAGCATCCTCAGCGGTCAAGGGCACCATCACGCTTACCTTCTCCAAGACCGTCGTCCACGAGATCCCCGGCAACAAGGGCACCCCCCACATGCCCGTTTGTGTCGGGGCCACTCAGAAGTTCCCAGTCGTGAACGGGACCTACTACACCGGGAACAAGTCCTACCCCCGACCGTATCCTTACCAAGGCTTGCTTTACGGCTGTAATGACCCGATCTACCAAGCCGAGGCTGCTGACAGGTCCACCTATCCTCTCCAGGTCTGCGTCGCCTCGTACGCCCGGGTTCACGGCGCAGAGCAAGTGGTCATCGACGCCAATCCTCTTGGGGACCCTATGTTCTGGTAGTCAGCTGAGCGGGTGGGACAGCCCCGGCTGTCCCACCCGCCGGCCGGCCTCGACCACCCCGAGCTGCTCGAATAGCTCGGAGCTCTCCCGGCGGAGCTCAGGATCAAGCTCTGGCCAGAGGTCCGCCATCGCCTGCAGGGAGAGGGCCAGGTCATAGCTGGAGCCCCGGCGACGGGCGACATCGACGGAGGTCTGGAGATGCTCCTTGGCCAAGGCCGAATCGCCCCCCCGCAACGCCTCCGCCAGGCCGAGCACACGTCGCAGCAGCGGCACCACCAGCTCTCCGCCAGGAATGCCCGTGCTCGCGGCCAGCACCCGCTGAGCCATCGCCGAGGCGCCCCCCAGATCGCCCGCGATCAGGCGGGACTCAGCCAGGACCGCCTCGGACTGGAGCACCTGGAGGGTCTCGCCGTCGCTGGCCCAGAGGCCGCGCGCAGTCTCGAGCAATGTCCGAGCCCGCTCGTGGTCACCCCGTCGCGCCGCCAGCTTTCCCAGCAGCATCGTCCCGTAGCCGATGAAGGTCGGGGTCCCCGCCGCCCGGTAGGTCCTGATAGCCTCCTCAAGGATCGGCTCCGCCTGCTCCAGACGCCCCTGGTCGGCGAGCACCTCCGCGATGTTGCCGGAACCCACCGCCGCGGTCCACTCGTCGCCGGCCCGTCGGCAGGCCTCACACGACTGGGCGTAATAGTTGACCGCCTCCGACCAGCGTCCGGCGAAGTAGGCCCTGATCCCGAGCTGGTTGAGGGCCCTCGCCTCCAGCCAGGGCTGGTCGCCCAGGCCGCGGATGATGTCCAAGGCGCGACTGGCATGCTCGCTGCCACCTGAGTGGCCCAGGGTTAGCTCAGCGATGTCGAGGTAGACCAGTGCCGTCGCCAGCACCTCGGGAGCGCCCGCCGAGCCTGCCAGCCGGACCGCATCCAGAAGCTGCCGCACGGCATCCTGGCTGCGCCCCTGCCGGTGGCGCACCAGACCGTACTGGGCTCGGATCTCGGCCCGAAGCCGGACCGCGGCGGTCCCCTGGTCGGAACTCAGGCTGCGCTCCGCCAGGCTGAGCGTCCGGAGCGTCAAGGGATAGTTGCCCGCCCGGTCTGTGGCCAGAGCCACCTTGAAACGCAGCCGTGCCCGCTCCACCGGTCCGGCCGCCCACCGGCAGGCGGTGCGGTAGGTGTCCGCCGCCCGGGCGAATTCGCCCAGCCTACTCTGGGCATCGCCGAGCGACTCGGCCACCGCCACCAGCTCGCTGGCCGGGACATCCCCCAGCTGCCGGGCGGCCTCCAGGGCACGAGCGAAGAATGTCGCCGCCTCGAGGCTGGCGTAGACCGCCCGGGCCCGCTCCCCCGCCATACGCCCATACCGCCATGCCAGCCGATGCTGGGCCGCATGGCCAAAGTGCAAAGCCAGGAGGCTGGAGATCTCGGCGACGTGAGTTCCCGCGTTACGCTCCAGCACCGCCCCGGCCCGGGCGTGAAGCTCCCGCCGCCGGGAGTACGGGAGCCCCTCGTAGGCGGCATCGCGCACCATGCTGTGCCTAAAGCGCAGGGTGCCCGGCCGATCAGGACTGAGGAAGTCGTCCAAGTCCGCCAGCCTCACCACATCGGCCGCATCATCCAGCATCTCCGCCAGGACAGGGACCGTCACCTGCATTCCCAGCACCGACGCCACCCTCAGAATCCGCCGCTGCTGAGGGGCCAGCCGGTCTATCTGGGCGGCCAATACCGCCTCGACAGTGTCGGGCAGGCTGGTCTCAAAACCGGACTGGAGCCCGGTCTCGACCAGCTGTAAGAGGAAGAGGGGGTTGCCGCCACTCCGGCCGGCGATGGCATCCCGCTGGTGGGGGGCAAGCGGCCGCTCGGCGGTTACCGCCCTCAGCAGCTGGGCGACCTCGGCCTCCGCCAGCGGCTCCAGGTCCAAGCGGGCCACCTCGTCGAAAGCCTCAAGGGACAGGCCCCGCCCATCCGGGCGGCGGCCGACGACCAGCAGCCAGGGCCGGGAGGGGAGCGCCCCGACCAAGCGGCGCACCAAGGAGGCGCTGGCGTCGTCCATCCACTGGGCGTCGTCAACCGCCAAGAGGCAGCGATCGGGGAGCAGCACCGACAACAGCTGCAGGAACACATCCTCCAGGCGCTCTCGGCGGAAGCGCTCCTCGAGCGCTTCCGCCTGCGGGGTGGGCGCGACCTCGGCCCGAAGTGCGCTGGCCAGAAGCGGCAGCCAGGGCAGGAGATGGGCCGCCCGCCGCGCCACCGTGGTGGCGAGCGCCTGACCTACCGCGGCGGAGGTGGCCTCGAGGTCCACTCCCAGTGCCTGCCGGCCCAGAACACTCACCGAAGCGTAGGGCAGCACCGCCCGGTACTCGTCGCAGACCGCGGCCAGCACCGGCGCCCCGGCTACCTCTTGGAGCTCCGAGATCAGGCGGGACTTGCCGATTCCAGAAGGGCCGACCAGCTCCACGCAGCCGCCGTGACCAACCGCGGCCGCTGCCAGGCGGCCTCTCAGCAGGCCCATCTCAACCTCGCGGCCAACCAGGCCGGGTCCCGCCGGCTTGGCCGCCTCCGCGGTGCGCAGGCCGCCGACAAGGTGAGCGCGCACCGGCTCCAGCTTGCCCTTTACCAAGAAGGGCTCCAGCTCCCGGGTTTCAAAGTGGACCCGGCTCCGCCGCACCACCCCTGCGGAGGCGTAGAGCTCGCCGGCACCGGCCCGGGCCATCAGGCGGGCGGCCAGGTTGACCGCGTCACCCTTGGCCGAATACGTCCGCCGGTAGAAGGGCCCGAAGTCGCCCGCGAAGACACGACCGTGGTTGACCCCGGCACGCAGAGGGAGTGGCCCGCCGCGGTCCAGGATCTCCCGGACCGTTATCAGGAGCCGACCGGCGTCGTCGTCGCCGGCCCTGGGCGCCCCCGCCACCAGCATCACCTTGCCCCCGTCCTCGGCTATGTCAGTCTCCCAGAAGGTGACCCCGTGGCTGGAGCACGATTCCTGGATCGTGGACAGCATCCCGTCGAGCTGCCCCGCGACCACCTCGTCACCCTGGCTCGCCAGCGCCCCGTCCACCCCTTTGAACTCCAGGAAGGCGACCGCCACCTGGCGGTGCTCGCTTTCCACCGGGCTGGCCAGCAGGTGGGTCCTTAGCTCGGCGGCAAGACACCGGCCCGCTCCGGTCCCAGCAGGCTTGGCAATCCCGGACTCTGGCGATGGCGACACCCTGGGCGCGGACGCGATCAGGAAGCCGTCCTGCTTGCTGGCCCCCAGCACGCCATGGGCGAGGTGGTCGGCCAGTGCCGGGCTCACCACAATCTCGCCCGCCTCCGCGAGCGCCTCCATGCGAGCCGTGGCGGTCGCCCCGGGACCGGTCACCAGCAACTCCAGGTGGCGTTCCCCGACCAAGAAGAAGTGGAAGGACCCGGCGTGAATACCGACCGACATCCGGAGCCGGGCGGGGCCGGTGGAGGTCTTGAGCCGGCCCATCCTCCGCATCACCCGCTGCATGCGCCAGGCGGCCTCCACCGCGCGCTCGGGGTGCCCGTTCCCTGTGAACCAGACCAGGACCGCGTCCCCGCCCCACTTGATCAGCTCCCCGCCGTTCCCGTACGCGATCTCCAGCAGGTTGGAGAAAATCGGGTCCAGGAATCCGGTCAGCTCCTCGGCCCCGGCCTTGCCGTGAGCCGCCAGGAGCTCGGTGAGCCGGGTGAAGCCGGAGATGTCTACGAAGGCCAGGCTGCCCTCGATCACCTTCACCAGCTCCCTGGTCCCCCCCGCCACCCAGTCCATGGCGAGCCGGGGGACGTATGGCATGAGCGCCGCCTCCAGTGCCTCCTCGTCACCGGGGTCGCCGGACCAGACCCCGCCGTCACCTCCTGTCTGGTTGACCAGACCCATGGACACGGTCAGGCGCGGGGCGCCGCGGCGGCGCCGGCAGCCCAGAATTGGATGGCTACTGGTCCAGCTGGGAACTGGGCCCCTCGCACCTGCACTCCCCGAGCAGGATGAGCCCACCGTGGACGCGATGGGAGCAGTCTCAGGAGTAGCTGGCCAGATCGGACCCGGGGCCCCGGAGCCCCCCGGCCACGCCTGAGCTGGCCCGGCGACGGGTCGGACGCCGGCGGCCAGCTCCCAGCAGGCGCAGGAGCGCCGACCTCGCTAATCAAGGTGCCGCCTCCCAGTTGAATGCACCGATCAGGGGCGGATCGGAACCGCCGCTACCAGTACTTGTCGCATCCGCCAGCCCCAATGTCAAGCCCGCTGCTGGTCCGCTCGGGCCGCGGCGCCAAGACCTCCGCGCGTAGACGGTCCTGGCGGCAGGGCCCCTACGCGAGGACCTGAGGGCTGGGCTTTTGGCCCGAGGGCGTACGGCAGCGGCGCCGCCTCGACGACCCCACCGCCGCTGTCCGGTTCATCGGCCCCCGCCGGGAAGTCCGGATCGACTCGCCTGAGCCGCCCGACATCCCTCGATCGAAGTCAGCCGAGACGGCGGTGCCGCACGGCACGCCGTCTGGGGGCCAACTCCGGCGGCAGGGAAAAGGGCCGGTGACACACCTCGAGCGGATCCATGAGCAACCGGGCAGCTGGGCACAAACGCCGGGATACAACATGTCAACCCCGGACCCACCTGACGGTCTGCTGGCGGTCAGGTCATAGCGAGTGCGCACCGCCGGCTCGCTATGCAAGCGTGCCGCGTGGCAGCTGTGATGCGCCAAAAGGGGACGGCCCGCCCCTGGCGGTACCTGGCTGGGACGGTGGCTGAAACGTCAAGCGGCGCCCTCCCCGCCACGCCCCCTGGTGGGAACGCGCCGGGGGACGGGTTGGGGACGAACCCGGGACCGGGTCAGAAGCCGCTCAAACCATTGGGGGTGCCGTTGCCGGTGGGCCCGTTGTAGCCGGGATCTTTGCTTGATGGGCCCAGACTGTCAGCGGCGTTGCACAGGTAATCGCTGCAGTGGCGGGCGTTGCTGCCGCTGGTGACCTTGGTGAGCAAGCTGGCACCGGTGTAGAGGCCCTCGGCGGCCGCCGAGGAAGTACCGGAGTAGCCCGCCAGGGCGAACACGCTGGCCACGATCGGGGAGGCGACGCTGGTGCCGCCGAAGACCAGCCAGCCGGACTCCCCGAAGGTGTCGTAGACCGCCACCCCGGTTGAGGGATTGGCATCGGCTGCGACGTCGGCCACGGTGCGCTTGGCGCACAGCGAAGTGCTGGGCTGCCAGCTGGGGATGGACTCATACGCGGAGCAGCCGCTGCCGGTCCCTGACCACACGGTCTGGGACCAGCTGCCGGCCGCCATCGAAGTGGAGTCACTGGTGAGGGTGGTCCCGCCCACCGCCACGACTGAGGGAGCGGCCGCCGGGAACTCCACCCCGTAGCCCGAGTCCCCGGCGCTGACCGTTATCGCGGCCGTGTTGGAGGAGTAAGCCGAGTTGTAAGTCTGTTCAGTCGTCAGGGACTCCGAGCCGCCATAGCTGTTGGAGACCGCGGCCACACCAGTACCAGCCAGGGCCGTGCCTTCGGCCGCGGCCAGAGCGGAGATGGCGGACGAGTTCGCCTCCACCAACAGGATGTTGCAGTTGGGGCAGATGGCGGAGACCATGTCCAAATCCAGTGAGATCTCCTCCGACCAGGAGGTGCTGGCCGCCGGGGGAGAGCCCTGGAGGCCCGACTGGTTCTCCTTGGTGAAGCTCCCCGAGCAAAGGGCGCCAGTCGCAAGCGCCGCCCCGCACAACGTGGGCAGCCCCATCTTGCTCCGATACACCGCCAGGTCGGCGGCGGCGTTGGGGTCATCGTAGGCATCGACGACCGCGACCGTCTCGCCGCCTCCAAGGGCCGCACTGGCCCCACTGAGGTTGTACGCGGCCTGCAGGTTCGGCGCAGTGTACCCGGGGAAACTGGTGGTCGTCCCGCCTCCCCCCCCGTGCCCCTTATTGGGCCCCTTGGCCGGCGCCTGGACCCCCTTCCAGTTGACTGCGGGGTTGAGCAACTGGATGGCGCTGCAGCGAGCGAAGCCTGGGGCCGCCGGGCCGGGGCACACGGGCGCGAACTGGCTGGCCCCCGAAGGGCCGGCGGCGAACGCCACCGAGGCAGTCGCGGCCGAAGCGGCAATCAACGCCGTCAACGCCGCCAGGGAGGCGGCCGCTCCTACTCGCATCCTGCACTCCTACGTAGTTGTCGACCAGCTCGTTCCCAGGGCCGCTCGCTGCCCATTGCGACGGTACGGTAGCGCCCTGCGGCCCCTTTGGCAAGGCCCCGGGGCAGGCCGCCAGCCGCGCCGCCCGGGCCGCGCGGGAGATCCCCCGGTCAGAGCCGGCTCGGGATCAGACAGGTGGTGACACCACCTCCCGGTGGCCCCAGGACGGCGGGCGCAGAGCCTGCGACGGCGGTGCCCTAGACCCAGGCCTGGCCGCCCGCCACAGCCGGCTGTCACGAGGCGTAGGAGGTCGCCCGGGGCCGAGCCGGGCCAGCTGCCCGATCGGCCGGGACTTTACCAAAGCAGCGCTTACAGGTAAGCTTCCTTCACCATCAGACCCAGGGGAGATTCGCGACCATGAGTTGGAACCACCACACCCGGATCCTCAGGTCGACGGCGCTGGGAGCGGCCGCCGCGGTCGCCCTGCTGCTGCTGGGAGCGACCCCTGCCCTGGCCGCCCAACCCCAGGGTAAGGGCCACAAACCCCCGAGTTCCGGGAGCCCCTCGACCGGAGCCGGCAACGACATCGGCTACCCCCAGTGCGGCGGTACCTTCCCAACCTCCCAGACCTTCGGCATCGTCGGGGTCAACGACGGCCTCGCCAACAACCTGAACCCCTGCCTGGGACCGGATGGCGGCGGTTACACAACCAGTGAGCTGTACTGGGCGACCACCTCGACCGGAAGCAACACCGGCAGCCAACCCCAAGCGGCCCTCTACGTCAACACCGCCGATCCCGGCAGCACGTACCACCACCAACGGATAGCGGACTGGCCCACAGCCGGAACCTACTCCGGCGACCCCTATTCAGACTCTTCCCAGGCTGGCTATTGCAACGGCGGCAACACCCAGGCCTGCGCCTGGGAGTACGGCTACGCCAAGGCTCACCAGGACGGGGAGTGGCTTACGGCCGAGGCGAACGCACTCAACACCTCGCTCTCTCACGTCGGCTTGGCCTCCATTCCCACCAGCCCAGCCGCCTACCCGTGGTGGCTGGACATCGAGACGGGCAACACCTGGCAGTCGGGGAGCTCAGGGCAGCTCATGAACGTCGCGGATATCCAGGGGATGCTGGCCGGGCTGGCCGCCGCGGGAGCCAAGAGCACGTCGATTGGGATCTACTCCACCAGCTCCCAGTGGGGCACCATCGTCGGGACCCAAAACAACACCACTCTGGGATCTCTTGTCGGCCTCCCGGACTGGATCCCTGGAGCCAGCAGCCTGACGGGGGCCCAGGCCAGCTGCAGCCTGCCCACCTTCACCAGTGGCACCGTGGCGGTCACCCAGTGGTTCGGATCCCCCTACGACGGGGACTGGTCATGCTCCGCTTCGCCTAGCTGAGTCGGGCCGGTTCGGCCTCATATATACCGCGGACGGGCGAGGCCGAGCCGGTCTGACTTCCGGGAGCGGCACAGTGCGCCTGGGGGGATGAGGGGCCGACCATGGAGTGGCTCCCTAGCGCCGCCGCACCGCCTCCAGGAGCTGCCCCATGCGGCCGACGCGCTGCTCCCGCTCCCGGCAGAACCTCTCTATCCCGGCGAGGATGTGCTGGGCTGACAGGTGGGCCTCGTCCATCACCTCCTCGACGCTGCCGCCGGTGCGCCAGCGACCGTCCCAGTCGGCGGAGAGCGAGTACTCAGCGGCCAGCTCACCCGAGGCCCAGTCGGCCATCAGCTTGAAGGCTCCGTTGGTGATCACCATCGCGTCCCACCGGTCCGCCGCGGAGATGGTCTCCTCGCGGTAGGCAACATCCTGGAGCTGGAAGAGCTGCGGGCTGATCGCGGCCACCACCTTGACATTGAGGCCGGCTCTGTCCAGCTCCGGGAGCACCGAGACCAGGTTGGCGGTGGGCACGCTTCCTCTTATGAAAACGGTCCCCAGGCGCGGTTGGTCTGGGTGGAACGGCCGCATCACGTAGGCCCCGCGCGCCGCCTCAAAGTGGGATGGCATGCCGAGCCTCTCCCGGTCTGGGAGCTCGATGGCGGGCCTGGTGAGGTGGAGGGCGATGATGGGAGCCGACGCCTGCAGCGCCGCTCCCAGCACCACCGGCACCTCGTTGTACTCCCAGGGGTGCAGGTCTATCACCTGGCCATCCGGGAAGAGCTGAGTCACCCCCGGCGCGAAGACTCCGAAGTGCGTCCTGGAGTCCTCAGCTGTCTCGGGTCCGGAATGGCCCGCGACCCAGATGACCTTGCCCACCTTGAGGTCGCAGTCCTGGGCCAGCTGGCTGAAGAGACGCATCTCCCCGTACTTGAGGTAGCTGAATGAGCCGTAGGTGGAGCAGGCCGACCAGAAGCCGTTGAAGGACTGGAACGGGTCATCGGCGAAGTTGACCGTCGCCAGCCCGACCGCGATCCCAGCGTTGGTGAATTCGGTTATCTCCTGGGGCAGGACCGTCCCCCGCAGGTTGCGATCCCTCTCGTACCAGCCCCAGCCCGGCCACTCACCCCAATCCTTGCCAAATCCACTGATGTTGGTTGAGTCAGCCAGGTCGGCCGAGCTGACGATGAAAAGTGGCCGGCCGTACTCCTTTTTCGCGTAGGCGTTGATGAAGGCGCCCCAGCTGGCCAGGGCCGCCCGGTTGGGCTGCCTCTCTCCGGGCTGCCGGTAGACCTCCTGGGGATAGGAGCGAAAGTCGGTGAGCCTGGGGTCCGAGAAGATCTCCTGGCCGCCTCCCCCCAGGTTGAAGTCCTCGATCCGCTCCGGTACCGAAGCGGCTATCTCCAGCAGCCGGTCGGAGAGATACTCGACCAGCGCCTCATCCCGCCGGAGAACTGAGATCGCTATCTCCAGGTTCGCCCGGGCCTGGGCAGTTCGTTCGGCTGGATCGGCTGGAGCGGGCTCATCCAACCCCTGGTACTTCACCCCATAGCGAGCCATGAACTGCTGTCTCCCCGCCCAGTACTCAGGGCTGTTGATGGGATGCGGGGTTCCGTGAGACGGCGCGTCGTACTTGCCGTAGCCGCGGCCCTTGCGGGTCTTGAACCAGGCGATCGAGGGCGTGCCATCGGGGTTGGCTCCGCCAGTCACCTCGAGCACGGTGCGCGTCACCGGCCCCCACTCCATGCCCTGCTCGGTCCCAACCACCCGCCAGCCGTAGGGCTTAAACCAGTCGACGGGCCCCCCGTGGACGACCGAGGAGGCGCTCCGCAAGTCGATTCCGTAATCGTTCCAGTCCAAGAGGAAGACGAGGTTGGCCAGGCCGAGCCCCCAGGCCGAGTTCTTGGTCTCGTGAGCGGCCCCCGGGGTGAGCCCCCCCTCCCCTTCCACAACGAACACCCTGACATCTCCGGCCCCGGCCAGCTTGAGCGCCAACGCCTCCCCGGCGGCGGGCGGCATGCCATGGCCGGAGGGCCCGGTATTGAACTTCAAGAAGAGACTCTTGCCCGCCATCTCGGCGTGGCCGGGCAGCCCCCCGCGATGGCGCAGGCCCAGCAAGTCCTCCCAGGTGAGGGCCCAGCGGCCTCCATCCGGAAACTGGAACCGGTCGTCCCCGGTCTGCTCGTGCCGGACGCGCAGGGCCTCGTTGAGCACCGCCAGGGTGGAATAGACCAGCGGCACGGTGTGCCCGGCGGAGAGCACGAACCGATCTCCAAAGCGACGCCATGGGCGCTGGATATCCCAGCGCATCGCGCCCGAGAGCAAGGTGGCCAGGAGCAGGTGGACCTTGGAGCGCGAGCCCCCAGGGTGCCCTGACTGCCGGTAGTTCAGCTGCAGATCAAGCAACTCATCGACCAAGTCCTTGACCACTTCCCACTTCTCGAAGGCGGCCTCGGACGCCCGGTAGCGCGCTGCCACGCTCGTGTCCACCGTGGATTCCAAAGTGGTCCCCCCCTGGCCTCGCAGCTGGTCCCAGAGTGGCGTCAAGTGCTTCGGGCAGCTAGCGGGAGTTTCTTCTCCCCGCGAGTCTACCGCCGCTGGTACGGAGCCCATGGACAAGGCGTTCACCGGTGATTGGTGTCCCCGTCACTGTGAGGGGTTGGCCGGAGCCAACCGCACGGCCGCTGGCGGGCCTGCCCGCCTGGCTGCCGTGGCGGACAGGGGAGCTTCCGCCAGGTCGGACCCATGGTCTCGCCGTCATCCGGTCGGGAAGGGATAGGCCAAACGGTGGTTGACGCCAGGAGCCCACCTGCAGGAGATCCATGGCAAGGGCTCGCAGGTCCGCTGACTACCGGATCGAGACGGCCCGACCCGAAGGCGTCAGCTGATACGGGGGGCGGCGGTTTTCGCTGGGCGGCCGTTCCATCCATCCGCGGCAGTGCAACCACCCAATGCCGCGATGGAGAGGGCCGGGTCCCAGGAGCACCCCGCCGGCCTCCCGGACGTCCTGCATGATCGCGTAGCGTTGCTTCTGGCCGGCCGCCGGACGCGCCCGCACGTACCGGGCGGACTCGGCGACCCGCTCCGGCCCTGAGACCTCCCCAAAACGGACAACATCCGATGCTCAGACTTTGATGGCAGTAGCAGCACCATTGCGACACATAGTGTCAACCGCCCTGCCGCAGCGTGAAGTCGGGATAGATGCCCCTCGGCGGACGGCTCCGCGCCAGTTACCCAAAACGAACTGACGCGCCCTAAGCTGGCGGCCTCAGCGGCCACGACCCATCCACGCCCCGCGGCACAGTGCCCTGCCGGCGCAGGTAGGCCGCAAAATTGGCTGCCTGGTCCAGGGCCGCCCCGACCTGTACCTGATGGACCGAATCCGCGGAGAGAGCCGCCAGCGCGGGGTATCGGGCAGCCAGGGCACGAGCCACTCCCAGGGCCGCCAACGCATCGCTGCGCGCATTGTGGGCCCCCTGCAGCTCCACGCGGTACACCTGGCAGGCGGCGGCGAGGGTGCGCTTGCCCGAGCGGTAGCGGTCCACGTGCCGATCCAGAATCAACGGGTCCACGATGGGCCCGACCGGGCGGCCCAGCCAAGACTCCAGCACACGAACCCCGTGCCGGCGGCACTCCCGGTCCAACAGGGTGAAGTCGTAGCTGGCGTTGTAGGTCACCACAGCGGCCCCGCCCAAGAGGGCTGTTGCCAGCGCCTCCACTATCTCGGCGACAGAGTCGGCGGCGGGCCGCCCGTGAGCTTGGGCTTCTTCTGTGGTGATGCCGTGGACAGCGGTGGCCTCCTGTGGAATCTGGACGCCAGGATTGACCAACCAGCTCCGCTCACCCTCCCCCCCATCGCCGAGGTAAGCGGTCACGATCCGCTCTTTGTCCACGTCCAGGCCGGTGGTCTCTGTGTCGAAAGCGAGCAGCGGCCCTGCCGCCCACCCCGTCACCCCGCCCTTGGGTACGGCCGGTGATCACCTGCCGCCGGCCACCCACCCCGCCAAATCTCGATTGGTCAACCTCCGAATTGAACGATCAGACCGTACCACCCTCCGGGTCGTCGTGGGCGGTCGTGAAGCCCCCTGGTGGTGGTCAGGGAGGTGCCGCAGCTCAGCGGTCTCCCGCAGGGCGGTGGAGCACGGCTGCTCGGGCGTCGCTCCGTCTGGCGAGCCAGGGCTGAGCTGTGTCCCTCCCGCCCCAACCTGGCCCGGACAGCCCCCCATCTACCTGGCATAGCCAATCTGCGATTCCGGCGCATGGCGTCGCCCCGCCCTCAGCCGGTTAGGGACGCCACGACGTAGCCCTTGAGCAGCCCAGGAACAGTTGCCATGGTGGGCCAGTGGTGAGCGCCAGCTTCCCCGGGGTCGCCAGCGCAGCGCTGCCCGACGGTGTGGGACGGGGCCTCGCGGAACCGTGCCCGGGAGTGAGTGACCGCCAAGGGGGTGCAGCACGGAAGTGCCAGGGAGTAAGGTGCGCGCCGTGAGCAAGCGCAGGTACTCGCTCCTCCTGTTCGTGATCCCGGCGGGAGTTGTGGCGCCCGTGGTCATGATCTTGGTGGCCGCGTTTGGCTTCCGAGGAAGCTTGAAGGGGTATGCGATAGGGCTCGGAGCTGGGGTCCTGGTCGCAGTTCCGCCTGGTCTAGCGATGCTTTCGGTGGTGGCGGTAGGGTGGCTCATGGACCGCGGTACTCCATCCCCCTCTACCGGGGCGACGGTAGAGCCGCCGGCGCACAACGGGGTCGACCTTGAGGTAGACCAGGACCAGCCCCACCGCCCCAGCCACACGCGCTAGGGGAAACGCCAGGGCCGGTCGCGGTCTGGGGTCGCGGTGAATTCACAGCCCCGACCCGCCCACAGGCCGATCAGTGGACGTTCCTTGCTTAGGGTGACTACGGCGGCCTGCTTCATCGCTGGTTGGGTCGACCCGGGAACGGCCACCCGCGATGGCTCTGGAGTGACGGCAGGGGCCACACCTGCTGCCTACGCGGGGACAGCCGCAGGCCCATGGACGCTGCGCGTGCCGAGGCTGAATTTGCCCGGACCAACTCCTGCCTTGACGCCTTTCGATGAGGAGCTCTACGACTCGGCATGGCGCGCCGCAGCGGCTGATCAAGCCCGCGACCAACACCTTGACCCGGAGAGGTTCGGGCAGCCCTCAGCCGGCCCGGCGGGCGGAACGCTCGGCGCGCACGGCCGCGATCTCCTCGGCCGCGACACGAGCAGCTTCTTCGTCACTGGGTGCGTCGTCAGGGCGGATGCCGGCCCAGATGCGCCCAACCGCACCAGCGAGCCCCAGGTGCTGCTGGAGCGCTTCCTCGAAAACCTGGTCCTCGTGCTTGCCGGCCCGCGCGGCGGCAACCTTCGCTGCCCGAAGCAGTTGCTCGTCGATGTAGACCGTGGTCTTCTTCCGAGTCGCGTCCCCATTCCGACATAAAAACTGAACGCCCACGACATCGCCCCTACGGCGAAGGTTGCGTGGTCAGCCGCGCACCGATCCGTGTCGTCGAGCTGACCGCCCAAGGCCGGGCTGGAGTTGGCCGAGAAGGTGGCGGCGCCCGACTGGCAGCTCCTGAGGGCCCGCCGTCGCGACCGCAACCCAGTCCTGCCCCAGCAGGAGTGGCCCATCCAGAGTAATCCACAGTGCCGCGCCCAGACGGCATAGGTCTTTGCGGCCACCGCAGGATCGAGCGGCCCGATCGTGTCGAGCATGGCCGCCGGCTGTTCAGTCGCCGCCAGAGCCAGCACTGCCGGGAAGCTCCATCGGGCTTCGACCTCGGTGAGCGGGACGGTTTGCGACTTCTGGTTCTTCAGCCGGATCGTCCCCTTCCTAAGACCGATTCAGGCGCCGGGCCAACTTCACCATTTGGCCCCGGCTTGCGCGGCGTGCCCGGCGGCGAGGTAGCGGCGCAGCACTTCCGCGAACACCTCGCCCTCGCTTCGATGGCTGGCGGGTGCCACAGCCTTGGTGGCCACCGACAGGTCCGGGCCCAGAAAGATGCGCGTCCTGCGCTCGGCCATGCCTACATCATGATGGCATGACGGTTAGGCGCCAGCCCTGACCTACCTAGACGAGCTGGCCTCCTCGCCATCCCTGAGCCGGGTTGGGAACGGTATCGCATCAGCGAGCACGATGGGCTTGAATCTCGACCACTACATGTACGGGAGCGGTGATCTGAGACGCCCGCTCGAAAGGCGAGGGTGGAGTTGCACCCAGTTCACTCCGCCATCGACAGTCTCCAAGAGCAACGGATTGCTACAGCCGATCACTGCTCCGAAGCAGGGCCGCACAGCGAATCCCGACCGGGCTGAGACGAAGTCAACCGAGGAGGCCGGGAGCGCTGAGTCGACCAGCGTCCAGTGGGCACCGCCATCGACGCTCTCGTAAAGCGCCTGGGAAAGAGTGCCCGGTCCCGCAGTGCGAAGCTCCTGGGCGGTGGCTCCCAGCAGCCAGGCTCGCGCCCCCAGATGGGGTCCGTCGGGGGTAGTGTAAGTGGGCGGTAGCTGCGGCCAGCGAACCGGTAGCTGTCGAGGGATCCACTTCACCCCCGCGTCCGAGGTCTGGTACGCGACCCGCACATCAGCCATCCCTCCGGTGGAGCTCGGAATCGCGCACTCGAGGGCCAGCCAGCCGACACGCGCGGAGGCGAAGCTGGGCGCAGTGCTGCTGCACGAACGTTGGCGCCACCGCCCGGCTGCGGTGCCGGGGGGCCTGGGGGGGTCCACCTTCTGCCAGGTGAGGCCGCCGTCGCGGGTCTGCTCCACGCAGGCGCCGGTCTCCCAGCCGCGACTGGGACTGGTGAAGACGATCTCTGGCGACGCGCAGCCCGAGCCAAGGCCAGCTTGCTGGGTGGTGAAGGGCGTGAACCGCAGCTCCGTCGACCACTCGGCGCCGCCATCGGTGGTCCGGTACAGGACCAGGCCGGTCCCCGTCCCCACCCGGCCTCGAGCAGTGTTCGACCCCTCGCCAAACCCGACTGCCAGCCACCCATCCTGCGAGGTCACGAAGTCAATTGTCACCGTGTCGACACTCATGGAGTAGCCCGCCGGTAGGCCCGAAGCCATGCCGCTCATGGGGTCGAGGCTGGGCCCGGTGATCCATCGGCTGCCTCCATCCGAGGTGCGCGCCACCGCCACCTCAGACTGGCCGTTACCGGCCATCACTGCCCAGGCGTGCTCACCCCCAAGGAAGAACACCGGCGCCGACAGATAACCAAGCGGTGGCTTTCCGGGAGGGTCCACCACCTGCCACGACTCCACGCTTCCGGCGGTGTGGAGGACATCGCCGGTGACTCCGTCCACCGCCCAGCCGACGCTGGCGCTCACCATGTGCAGGTCGTCCACCTGGAAGTCCGAAAAGCGCACCGGCACCACCACCTGAGGTGAGGTGGATGGCCCCTTGACCTGGGCCACGGACACGACGATGGCGAGGACCACGACCACGCCTGTGAGGCCTGCTCTCAGCCGGATCATGCCCTCATTGAAGCGCGACATGAGGACCAAGGCGGGTTCAGATCCAACCGATGCCCAGTCGTTGCGGCGTCTTCGAAGCGGGCGGGTGCATGCTAGCGCTGAGCAGGAAGGATGTAATCAGCCCCGGCGACGGGCGGGGTATCGGCCAGGGCGGTGGCGATTGTTCTCAGGGTGCCCGGGGCCGTCGGCCGACCGGCTACGGCCGCCCCTATCGTTGGGGCGCTGACCCGTGCCGCCAGCGTGGCCGCCTCGGCGTTAGTCGACTGCAACGGGTTCACGCTCACTCGGCGCCGTGCCCGCTACGTTCGAGAAGTTGGGAGACGCGCTGGTGGGACATGCCCAGCAGAAATCCGATATCGCGCATGGTGAGTTGGCGGCGCTCCAGCAGCGTGGCGGCCACATGCCGGGTGGTCGCCGTGGCTTCGCGTTGCGCCCGCTCTGCCACCTGCCGCAATTTCTTCGCGGCGTCGATCTCGGCACTGATACCGCCGGGGAGGTCGGGGCACACCCTCACGTCGAACGACTCCGGGTACATCCGCAACATCGCCGCGATGGCGTCCCTGGCCATCTCCTCAGCCTGATCCAGACGTCGGGCCTGGCTGAACACCCCCGGAACCTCGGGGACAACGATGGCCCACCAATCGCCCGCACGCACGCAGCGGGCCGTGTACGTCGCGCGCTCAACCGCCACTTCGGTCATCATCGCCACCAGTCTTCTCCCAACTCGGATTCCAGGTACTTCATGATTCCTTCTGCCGTGTACTCGTTGATCTCGCGCTGCCGAGGGATGGCCACTTCAGTGGTCCCGCAAAACCAAATCTCGTGCTTGCCCCCGGCGAGGTCCTCCTTTGGGTCCAGCTCTTTCCCGCCTTGCGAGCCGCCTTCTGAATCTTCCTGACGAGCGTGGCCCGGTTCATCGGCCCATAGTCTACCCTACTAGCCTGGGCCAGGCTAAGGGTATAGCCTAAAGGTGGTGAATACTGGTTCCCCCATGGTGAGGCTCCCACCTTCAGCCCGTCGGTCGGTCCCAGCCTCAGGGTCCGGTGGGCATCTCGTGCCCGCTCAGAGGCCCTGCTAGTGGCGTACCTCTGAAGCATCGTCCTTGGCCTCCAGCCCGCCAAGCTCATCAGGTCACCCTCGTTCCCACCACTGGCGAGCCACGCATGGGCGAAGGCGTGCCGCAGACGATGGGGATGCGGGGCCCCGATTCCAGACTGCCTAGGTAGCTGGTGTTTTTCGGTGGGTGAGGTGGCGGGAGGAGGAGTCGGGTCCGGAGAATGACCAGCAGGTAGTTCCTGACTGGGGGTGAAGATGACTCTGGGCCTGTCCGACCGGCAAGACGAACTCTTCGACGAGGTGGTGCGGTTCTGCGACGAGACGCTGCCGGAGCGCTCCATCTACGTGCTCTTGCATCGGGAGCGGGACCGGCTGTTCCCTGACGAGACCTTCGCCGACCTCTTTACCGACCGGG
>JAKABA010000300.1 GCA_021802115.1 bacterium
CGGCTGCTGAACCTGGGGCTCACCCCCCGCGAGACTGCGGTCACCTTCTACCTGGCGACCGCGATCCTCGGCTGCGTCGGGCTGGCGATCTTCGGCCACCACAAGATCCTGGCCGTGGCGCTGGGGCTGCTGGTCCTGGCCCTGGCCCTTCTGGGGTGGAAGATCTGGCGGCGTCACGGCTTCAGCTTCCAGCAGGGTCCGGAGACCAATCCCGCGGAGCCTCCCCACTCGTGACCCCGGAGCTCGACTCGAGGGGGCCCGGGGAGGAGTGCCTGGTGATAGACGGCTGCACTCCTCTGCGGGGCCAGGTGGTGGTCAGCGGCAGCAAGAACGCCGCGCTGCCGGAGATGGCGGCGGCCCTGCTCGCCTCCGGCCCGCTGCGCCTCAGCAACGTGCCCGAGATCGAGGACGTGGGCACGATGTGCGCCATCCTGGCGAGCCTCGGCGTGGCGGCGACGCGGGACTCCGACCGGCTGGAGATCGACCCGTCAGGGCTGGTGGGAGGGGAGCCAGATCTCGCCGCCGCCGGCAGGATGAGGGCGTCGCTGCTGTTGCTGGGGCCCCTGCTGGCGGCGACCGGGGAGGCCAACCTGCCGCGCCCCGGTGGGGACGACATCGGGGCGCGCCGGATCGAGCAGCACGTGGTCGGGCTGAGGCAGATGGGCGCCGAGGTGGACGACTCCGGGGGGGGCATCAGAGCGCGCGCGAGGCGCCTCCACGGCGCCCACATCCTGCTGGACATGCCGACGGTGACCGGCACCGAGAACCTCATGATGGCCGCGGTTCGGGCGGACGGGATCACCATCATCTCCAACGCCGCCCGCGAGCCCCACGTGGTCGACCTGGCGCTGTGTCTGAACTCGATGGGGGCCAGGATCACGGGGGCGGGCACCGAGCGGGTGGTGGTGGAGGGGGTGGCGGCGCTGCACCAGGCCGAGCACCGGGTCCGCTCCGACTACATCGAGGCGGGCACCTACGCCCTGGCGGCGGCGGCCACCTCCGGCGACCTGCTCATCCAGGGCGCGGTCAGCGACGACCTGACCCAGCTGCTGCACAAGCTGCGCCAGGCGGGGTGTCAGGTGGAGGAGGGGGCCGACTGGGTCCGGGTCGCCCGCCATGGCGGCCTCACCGCCGTCGACATGACCACCTGGCCCCATCCCGGATTCGCGACCGACCTGCAATCCCAGTACGTCGCGCTCATGACCCAGGCGCAGGGGGAGGCCACCGTCTGGGAGGCGCTCTATGAGAACCGCTTCCGGCCGGTCGAGCAGCTGCGCCGCCTGGGAGCGCGAATCGCGGTGGAGGGCAGGATCGCGGTGGTCCAGGGCGGCCATCCGCTGCGCGGGGCTGAGCTCGAGGTGACCGACATCCGCTCGGGCGCCGCCCTGGTGATAGCCGGCCTGTGCGCCGAGGGGACCACCACCTGCCGCAACGTTCGCCATCTGGACCGGGGCTACCAGAACCTGGTCGGCAAGCTGGCCCTGGTCGGGGCCCGGCTCTCCCGGCGAACGGAGCCCGAGCCTGCGGGCGCCTGAACCGTGGCCGGCCGGCGCTTCGGGATCGACCTCTCAGCGGATCGGGTGGAGGTGTGGGTGAGGGGGGACGGCCTGGTGGTCGAGGAGCCCGCGGTGGTGGCCCGGGACCGGGCGACCGGGAAACTGCCGAGCCTGGGCCAGCAGGCGCTGCGGCTGGTGGGCCAGGCCGACTCCGGGCTGGAGCCGGTCTTCCCGTTCGGAACGTTCGAGCTAGCGGATCGACCGGCGGCGGAGCACATGCTGCGCCAGATCATCACCCGGGTGGTGGGGAGGCTGGCGTTCGTCCGCCATGAGCTGGTGCTGGCGGTGCCCGCCGAGCTCTCGACCGCCTCGCGCCGGGCGCTGCTGGAGGTGGCCCTGGCCTCGGGGGCGCGGATGGCCCACCTCCTGGACCTGCCGCTGGCCCTGGCCTTCGGTTCCGGGCTCCCGGTGACCTCGTGGGAACCGCTGCCCGTCCTGTTTCTGCTCCCCGGCAGTGCTCAGGCCGCCATCGTCTGCCATCACGGGCTGCTGGCCAACCGGGCGGTGGAGCTGCCTTCGCCTCCCGGCGCCGGGCAGAGCTGGAGCTCTCCCGAAGGGGAGCAGGCGCTCCTGGCGATGGTGCGGGAGCTGCTGGAGGAGGTGCCCTCTGCGGGTCTGGGGCGCATCCGCGCCTCCGGCTTCGCCGTCGCCGGCAGGGGTGTGCCGCTGGCGGAGGTGGCCCTGGCGCTGGCGCGGAGCTCGACCGTGCCAACCCGGGTGGTGGCGGATCCAGAGCACTGCGTGGTCAAGGGGGCGGAGGTCGCCCTGGAGCGGATCGAGGCGGCCGGCGGCCGCAGCCTGCTCTACCTGCGCTGAGGTTGCCGGCTCAGCTCCAGCTCGTGCTGGAGGAGGAGCCGGTGCTGCCGCACCGACCTCTCCCAGGTGAACTCGCGGGCCCGGGCGAGCCCCAGCGAGGAGAGGTGAGCCCGCAGCTCGGGATCGGTGGCCACCCTGACCAGGGCTTCGGCCCACTCCTGCTCCGAGGTGGGGGAGACCAGCAGCGCCGCCCCCGCCGCGATCTCCTCGACTCCCCCGACCTGCGCTGCGACGACCGGGGTGCCGCAGGCCATCGCCTCCAGGGCCGGCAGCCCGAAGCCCTCGTACAGGGAGGGGACGCAGGCGGCCACCGCCCCCCGGTAGAGCTGGGCCAGCTCCTCACCTTCCACGTGGGGCAGGAGCTCGAGCCTGATGCCGGCCTGCTGAGCCTGACGGTCGAGCTCGCGGGCCACCGGGCCGGTGGCATTGGTGACCACCAGCCGCGGCGGTTCGATCGCGGTGGCGAAGGCCCTGGCGAAGGAGCGCACCAGAAAGGGGATGTTCTTGCGAGGGTGGTGGGCCCCGACGGCCAGCAGGTAGGCCCCCCCGGAGCCCACCCGGCCCTCCGGTGCGCCGCCGGCCGCCGGGTCGGGATGGAAGTGGGGCGCCACCCCATGGGGGATGACCGTGATCCGTCCGGGGTCCGCCCGATAGTGGTGGACCAGGTCCGCCTTGGTGGTCTCCGACGGCACGATCACGCGAGCGGCCCGGTCCAGGGTGTCCACGACGAAGTCATCCACCCTGGCCGCGGCCCTTCCGGGGTAGGCCTCGGGGGCGAGCTTGTGCTCGACCCCGTGGATGGTCACAACCGACCGTGGCAGCCGGCCCGGCGGGAGCCGGTAGGCGGGGATGAACAGCAGCTCGGGCGGCCGGCGGCGGACCTCCCAGCCGAGCCGCAGCCGGGTCCATCCCCTGGGCAGGGGGATCGGCCGCCAGTGGCTGGGAGGGCTCAGCTCGGGGGCGGCCGGCGGCGGAGTTCCGCGGTTGAGGTAGAGGATGAGTGGCGCGGGGGGATCGGCGATGAGGCCGGAGCAGATCCGGGTGGAGTAGACGCCAATCCCCGTGGCACCCTCCTGGAAGGCACGGCTGGCATCGATCCCGATCGCCACCGGGAGAGTTTAGCCGGTGAAGTCGGCTCTGCTTCGCACCGTCCGCCTGCCGCCGAGGAGGGTCGAGCACGGGACGAAACCTTGAGCGGCCACGGGCCCCACGGGAGCCCCGGTGCGGCCAGGGCTCTCGCCGGGCCACTCCGGCCGGCCAAGCCCGCCGCCGACCTCCGGCTGAGGCGAACTCAGTCGGGGCGCCTCGCCGAGCGCGCGGCCAGGGGCGGGCGGGCGGAGCCGGAGAGACCCAGGAGAGGTACCCGGTCGGCTCACCCAGCGCTGC
Organism: bacterium; assembly: GCA_021802115.1. The sequence goes on from JAKABA010000300.1 coordinate 3,759, forward strand.
TCGCCTGGGCGAGGGGCACGGTCGGCACTGGTCCGAGTGCCTCGGCGAAGAAGGCGAGGGTGCGGGCCCACGCGTCGCGGGCAGCTTCGGGGCGGTAGCTGGGACGGGTGTCGTTAAAGAACGCGTGCGGGGCGCCGAGGTAGATCCGCAGTGCGTGGTCGATGCCAGCCGACTCCAGCGCGGCCGCAAACGCTGGGAGACCCGCGATGACGCGTGGGTCGTCCTGTCCGTAGAAGCCCCGCACAGGACAGCGCACCTTCGCCACCTGCTCCGCGCTGGGGGAGGGCCCGTAGTAGATGACCGCCGCAGACAGGTCCGGCTCCTCGCAGGCGAGCAGGGCGGACAGTCCTCCGCCCATGCAGTAGCCCACCGAGCCCACCGACCGGCCCGCGCAGGCCGGGTGGGAACGCAGGTAGGAGAGCGCCGCCCGGAGGACGGTGACATGCCGACCGGAGTCCCCTGCCGCGCCGCCAAAGAGGGCGCCGATCGTCTCGCCGACCTGCCGGGCCTGGTCGGCGGGCAGTCGCGACAGGGCATCTCTCCGGCGCGCCTCGTCCCCGAGCACCGCCATCCAGTCCGCCGG
>JAKABA010000301.1 GCA_021802115.1 bacterium
AGGCATCCATGCCCAGCCCCAACCTGAAGGAGCTGCTGGCGCTGCCGGACGGGGTGCCGGTGCTGCAGCTGTACCGGGTGATGCGGGAGCGGGAGCAGGTGGTGGCGGTGATCGAGAGCCACCTGCCCGGGGACATGACCACCCTGGTCTTCCCCCGGGTGCGCGAGGGGTTCTGACAGCCCCCTGCTGACCCCGGGGCCCGCCGGGCCGCCGGCTCCTCCCACAGCCCCTGCCGGGTGCCTCCCCACATTGGTACGCACCACATCTTGACATCCTCGCCGGACCTGCTAGGATGGTACGGTCCACGTGGCGCGTATCAGCGCCCAGCACAGGAGGTGTGGAGATGTCCAAGGACCTGCGGAAGGTGAGGAGCGAAGACCCAGAGGAGGAGGAGCGGTGCGTGCTCCCCTGGTGGGCGTTCTGCCCCAAGGGGCGGCCTCCGGACCCTCCCGACGAGGGGGTGGAGCCGAGCGGAGTCAACCGGGGGGAGAGCCGGTGAACCACGTGGAGCTGATCGGGGTGGTGGCATCGGAGGTCCGGGTGCAGGAGTTCGTCGCGACCGGCAAGCCGGAGCCGCAGGTGAAGGCCAGCTTCCTCTGCGCGGTGCGGCGGCGGGACCGGACCCAGGAGCCGGACTGGGTCCGGGTGGAGACCTGGGGGATCCAGGCCCGCAATCTGGTGCGGTTCAACGGCAAGGGGTCGAGGGTGGCGGTGACCGGCCGTCTCCGCGGCACCTTCTACAACCCGGAGGGGAAGGAGAGGGGCGGCCAGCTCCGGCTGGTGGTGGTGGCCGACCAGATCACCTACCTCTCGCCTCCCAAGCGGGAGACCACGGCGGAGACCTCGGCCAGGGCCCGGAAGTGACCGGGCCCCTGGCAGCCGCCCTCACCATCCTGGTGGGGGCGGCCGCCGCCGTCTTCAGCGCCGTGGTGCTGCTGACAGTGCTGCGGGCGCTGCTCGGTGGCCGCCGGGGAGGAGGGCTCGGGTGCTGGGTCCTACTCGCCCTGCTCCTGGCCATCTGGCTGGTCTCCGGGTTCCTCGCGGATGGCGGCTCCGGCTCGGGGCCCGCCCCGGGACACCCCGCGCCGGGACACCCGGCGCCGGCCGTCTCCTCGCTCTGATGGGCGGGCGGTACGTGGCGGGGCCGCGGGACCGGCTCGACCCCTCGGCGGCGGCCGGGTGGCTTCTCCGCCAGCCCGCCACCTGGATCGCCGCCCTGACCCCGGTCGCCGCCCTCGAGCTCCGCTGGAGCCCGGCCGCGGGCTTCTGGGGGACCCTGCTCACGACCTCGGCCGCGGCTCTGGTCACCCTGCACCGGCGCCACTGGTCCGCGGCGGCCAGGCTCCGCCGGGCGATGGTGGAGTGCGGGCTGGTGGCGGGGGATGCCCGGGGCCGCCTGCTCGCCCCCCGAGCGAAGCTGCGGGCCCGGTGGCAGGGCCGCAACGTGACCCTGCGCTGGCGGATGCCACCCGGCATCACCATGCGGGATGTCCTCCAGCGCCAGGAGTCGCTGGAGTCCAGGTGCGAGTGCGAGCTCAGGGTCTGGGAGGAGCCCGGAGTGGTGGTGACCGAGATGCTGCGCCACCGCATCCCGGACCACCTCTCCTACCGGGAGATGTACGGCTCCCCCCGTCCCCCAGGACGCTTCCTGATCGGTCTGGGCCGGGGGCGCCGGGGCGCCCTCTGGGTGGACCTGGACTCCTGCCCCCACCTCCTGGTGGGGGGCATGACCGGCGGGGGCAAGAGCGTCTTCCTGCGCCAGGCGCTGACCTTCCTCTGCCGCGAGCACGGGCCGGAGGACCTCCAGCTGGCCCTCATCGACCTCAAGGGCGGGGTGGAGCTGGCCCACTTCAGCTACCTCCCGCACGCCATCCTGCCGGTGGCGGACAGCCTCCTGGCGGCGGCGGAGACCCTGGAGCGGGTCCGCCGGGAGCTGGACCGGCGGCTCCAGGAGTTGCGGGCGGCTGCGGCCGGGGCCACTCCAGCTGCCCCGCCCAGCTGGCCCAGGCTGCTGGTGGTGGTGGACGAGGTGGCGGAGCTCACCTGCCGCGATCTGGGCGACGACAGGGCCGCCCGCGCCGCCCAGCAGGCGGCCAGCGGGCGGCTCTGTGAGATCGCCAGGCTGGGGCGGTCGGTGGGGGTCCACCTCGTCTGCTGCACGCAGCGCCCGGATGCCGAGGCGGTGCCGGGGCAGCTGAAGGCCAACCTCGCCGGCACCGTGGCCTTCCGGGTCCGAGCCGCCGTCAACAGCTACATCCTGCTGGACAGCGACCGGGCCGCGCTGCTCCCGCCCCACCCCGGCCGGGCCATCTGGCAGGAGGACTCCACAGAGGAGTTCCAGGCGGTGGACTGCTCCCTGGAGGAGAGCCGCGAGCTGCTGCTGGCCAGGTGGGGTTCCGGGAGGGTCTCACCCACCACTGGCCCTGTATCACAGTGGTGGCAAAGTACATGCCCCACTTCGGACGAGCTCTCGGATCCATCGTGATGGCAGAGCTCAGGATTCTGAGTGCCGGGGTGGACACCCTCCACTGCTCTGTCCGCGGGGAGCTCCAGGACGGGCTCTTGGTCTTCCTCGAGGCGCTCAAGCAGGAATCTCAGCGCACCAAGGAGCTCCAGGTGGTCACCTGGGGCGAGCAGTCCCTCTCGGTAGCGCTCCGGCCTCATGGCTGGCGGAGCTATCCGTTCTGGGCCAGCTCCCCCAACATTGAGGTGGCGATTGGCGGTGCCGCCCCGTTCCCGCCGGTGTTCATCCAGGCTCACTCGGCCTACCTCCACTCACGCGGTCCGGACCGGGCCGTGGCTGAGATCTCGGAGTGGCTGGCGGCGAACGTGATGCGCGGCGAGCCTGTGCTCGGGATCTCCCGTCTCGACCTCTACTGCGACACCCAGAACTGGTCGCCCACCATGGACGACTTCGACCGCTTTCACTGCCGAGGCGTCCGCCGCCGGGTGTACTCGATGCCGGCGGAGGACCAGGCGCACACCAGAGGCCGCAAGCCCAACGGCTTCGTCTTCGGAGGCGGCGACCTGATGGCCCGCTGCTACGACAAGACTCTGGAGCTCCGCTCTCGCGGCTCGGAGTGGCCCAAGGCGCTGTGGGTGGACTGGGACCGGGACCAGCCAGTCTGGCGGATCGAGTTCCAGTTCCGCCGGCGCTCCCTGGTGTCCCTGGGGTGCTCGACTCCCGAAGAGGCGCTTGCGGCCCGTCAGGAGCTGTGGCACTACGGCACCCAGTGGCTGTCGCTGCGGACCCCGACCTGCGACTCGAACCGGGCCCGCTGGCCGGAGGCCCCGGAGTGGGCCGCGATCCGCCAGGCGGAGATTGGCTCGCCCACCACACCACTGGTGCGGGACCTCGTCCGCTCGGCCGACGAGCTCAGGATGATCCGCGGCCTGGTGGGCTACGCCAGCAGCCTGGCCGCTCTGGGGGCCGCTCCTGGCGTCGGAGCGGCTCTTGCCAGGACGGTGCCCGGGGTTCCGCAGTATCTCGAGCGGAAGGGCGAGGACTTCGCCACCATCGTGGCTCGCAAGCGCCGCCAGAGGGTCGACGTCCCCGGTGCCGGCCGCTGCCCTGTGACCGAGCGAGAGCCATCCATCTGAAGTGTCGACAATGGAGGCGCCACCCAAGTTGCTTCGAACCGTGCCGGAAGCCGCGGCGATGCTTGGCCTCTCGAAGCGCACGATCTACCGGATGGTGGACGCTGGCGAACTGCCGGTGGTCTGGTGCGGATCGACCATGAGGCTCCCGGAGGACGGTCTCAGGACGTGGGTGTCGACGAAGACTGTGTGGCGAAGATCTCCTGGATCTGGGTAGCCGCCTGAGCCTCCAGGGCGCGCGTCACGTGACCGTAGACCCCGAGGGTAGTCGAGACACTTGCATGCCCCAACAGCCCAGCCACGACGTGCGCGGACACTCCACGCGCCAGAAGCAGCGTCGCCGCCGTATGTCTCAGGTCGTGAAAGCGGACCCGAGGCAGGCCCGCCTCCTCCAGAAGCCGGCGGAAGGCGACGTAGACGGTGCTGCCCGACATGTAGCCGCCTCGTCCTGGGAAGAGGAGATCAGACGGTCCAGATCCGACTCGCTCTCGACGACTTGTGAGAGCCTCCACCGCCATTGGGACGAGTGGGATGTCCCTCCGGCTGCGCTGGGTCTTCGGCGCCATCACTTGCAGCTTTCCCGTCCAGCCGACGGTGACAGCTCCGCGGACGTGGACCACGCCACGGGCCAGATCGACGTCGCTCCACTTCAGGGCGAGCAGTTCACCCAGCCTCATTCCCGTCGTCAGGGCAAGCACGTATAGGGCCTCGAGCCCGTCGCCAGATCGG
>JAKABA010000005.1 GCA_021802115.1 bacterium
GGGTTAACCGGGTAAGACCCCAGGTAGACCACCTGGTTGATAGGCCGCGGGTGTAAGAGCAGCAATGCTTTGAGCTGAGCGGTACTAATCGGTCGAGGGCTTGACCACTCTCTGCCACACTGTTCGGGGACGCGCCTTGCGCGGAGTCCCCAGTGGCTGTGCGCTCCTACTGCGCTCTGCTGAGTTCGCCGGGCGGCGGTCCCCATGACCGCGGTCCGGCGGGCTTTATGATTACGCGACAAAAGATCCGGTGACGATAGCGACGGGGAGACACCTGTTCCCATTCCGAACACAGAAGTTAAGCCCGTCAGCGCCGATGGTACTGCCCTGGAGACGGGGTGGGAGAGTAGGTCATCGCCGGGTCTTTTTTTGCGTCCGGCGATGGCTGCCCGGCAGGGCTGGGAGCCGAGCGGTGGCCCCCATTGCCCCAGAGGCAGAGCGCCAGCAGGGCGACCACCGGGCCGGTGGAGGGGTCGGTGCCAACCCCGGCGAGAATGCCGCCCATCGCCTGTCCCAGGACCCAGAACGCGGCCGTGAGGAGCACGCCGATGGCCAGCACGGGGCGCCGGCACCTGGCGGGCCAGACGCCTAGCGCCAGGGCCAGTTCGACAGCGGCCAGGAGGACCGAGAGGGGCAGGCCGTGACCGTCGGCGTAGCGGGCCAGGTGGTAGTCGACTTGCTGGAGCGAGCCGGGCTGGAGCTGGGCCGCTGTCTGCAGGTTGTAGGCGAGGACGGCTCCGGTTGGAAAGCGCAGCGGCAGGTGCAGGATGGCGCCAAGGGCCCAGTACCCCGACCAGATCCAGCGCCCCAGCAGAGCTGGCGCAGGCCGCGCGCCGGTTTTGCCCGGCGCGCCACGGGGCCAGGCAAGGGCCGCGATCGCGCTGTACATGAGGGCCGAGCCGGGGGCCCCGAATTCGATCAGGGCGGTGCCGGTGGCGAGGAAGCCGAGCCCCTGCCCGAAGGTCCAGACCAGGATCGCCCAGACCACCGAGGCGATCAGCGCGGGGCGGCTGAGTCGGGAGGAGAGCAGGCCAGCGCCGAGCAGGAGCTGGATCACGGCGATCAGGATGGTGAGGACCTCCAGATGGGCGGTCTCGATCGAGGCCGCCCGGTAGAGGAAGGTCTCCAAGCCCCCGGGCTGGTACATGAGGGCAGCGTTGTAGAGGACGTTGCCGGCGAAGGCCCTGGTGAACATGACCGGTTGCAGCTGCAGCCCGGCGTCGAGGATCCAGAGCAAGCCCAGCCCCCAGCGCAGCTGGGCAGGTCCGAGGGGAGCTAGCCCGCTCCCGCTGATCCCGGGAGGAGTGGGGTCGGGACCCTCAGGAGTCGGCACGGATGCGGGCCTCGTCGGCGCCGTCGGCGGGAAACATTCGCCAGAGGTAGTAGCCGGCGACCGCCACCATCAACAAGTTGTCGAAGATGAACATGATCAGGCCGCCGAAGCGTTGGTCAGCCAGGGCCGAGAAGCCCAGCTGCGGACTCCTGGTCAGGTAGAAGGTGTAGACGGGTCGGGGCAGCAGGGCCAGGGTCAACCCCACCACCACCGCGGGGAGGGCGCCGAAGGTGAGGTAGGCGACCTCGCCGATCGGGCCCAGGCTCCAGCCCTCTCCGGGCCGATGGAGTATAACCGCCCACCAGAAGAGAAGCCCTACGGCAACGAAGCTGAGGTGCTGGGCAATGTGCGCCAGGGGGTTGCTGAGGGCGTAGTCGAAGAAGGCCGGCCAGTGCCAGAGCACCAGCACCAGGAAGTAGGCGGATCCTGCGAAGAGAGGGTTGACCAGCACCCGAACCGCCTGGCCGAGCCGGCTCCGCAGCAGGGCGTCGACCGTCGCCGGGGGCAGCCCGAGGATCATCAGGGGGGGCGCCACCATGGCCAGGACCAGATGCTGGACCATGTGTACCGAGAAGAGGTACCGATCGCCCACGATGTCGAGGGCCGATTCCAGGGCGATGAAGACGATCAGGACACCGGTGGCCCAGAGCAGAGCACGGCGGTTGAGGTGAGCGCCCGGGAACCAGCGGTAGGCGGCTAGGGCTAGGGCGCACCCGATCCACACCGAGGGGTCGAACTGCCAATGGCTGAGCCAGCCGACCCAGCTCACCTGGGTGCCGACGAACCAACCGGTGGCACGCTGGTGCCCCAACCTTGCGCGGGAGCCCGGCTTGACGGCCTGCCCTCCGCCAGCCGGCTGCGACCGGTCACCGTGTCTCTAGGTGTCACCTCGCCCCCGACTGGCTAGGAGCCCCTTTCCCGGGCTGCCCGGAAGCAGGCCACCGGTGGCGGCGGTCCGTGCCACCCGGCGCTGGTCGGCATCCATGCTGGCCCGCAGCTGCCCACAGGCGGCCGTGGCGCGATCCCCCCTGGAGAAGCGGATCGTGGCCCTCGGCCCGACTGCGGCGGCGAAGCGGCGGCAGGTATCGGCCGAGGGCGCGGTCAGGCTGCTCCCCGGGATCTGGTTCATGGGGATGAGGTTCACATGGGCAAGGGCGCGAGCGGCCAGGTTGCGCAGAGCCGCGGCATCCTGGGGGCTGTCGTTGACGCCTGCCATGAGGACGTACTCCAGGCTGACCCGGCGGCCGGTGCCGCTGGCGAAGCCGATGGCCGCTTGCATCAGCTGTTCAATCGGATAGCGGCGATTGAGCGGGACCAGGCGATTGCGGAGTTCGTCGGAGGCGGCGTGCAGGGACAGGGCGAGCCGGATCGGCATCCCCTCTCCCGCCAGCCGCTCGATCTGCGGTACCAGGCCGCTGGTGGAGACGACCACCCGCCGCGGTGAGACTCCCCACTCTTGGAGCAGCCGTATGGAGCGGACCACCGCGTCGTAGTTCTGGAGCGGCTCGCCCATGCCCATGTAGACAACGTTGCTGGTGGGGCCGAAGCCTTGGGCCACCGACCGGCGGGACGCCTCCAGCACCTGGTCGACTATCTCCGCGGCGGCCAGATTGCGGCGGAGGCCGAGCTGACCGGTTGCGCAGAAGACGCAGCCGATGGCACAGCCCACCTGAGAGCTGACGCAGACGGTGTTGCGCGCCCGGCTGGCCGCCGTTCCGCTGTGGCGGATCATGACCGCCTCCACCTCCTCGCCGTCGACAGCCCGCAAGAGCAGCTTCTCGGTCAGGCCCCGGTCTGCCACCGAGGTCGCCACCGTTTCCAGGCTGGACCAGAGCAGGTGCGAGTCCAGGGTCCGGCGCAGCTCGGCCGGGAGGTTGGTCATGGCGCTGAAGGCAGTGGCGGTCCCCTTCCAGGCGTGGAGGCGAATCTGCTCAGCTCGGTACGGGGGCGCTCCCCATCCCACCAGCTGCTGGCGCAGCTCAGCTGCGTCCCAGGCCGCCAGGGGAGTTCTGGGACTCAACTTCGGTCTCCGATCAGACCCAGGAACTCAGCGCGGGTGCGGGGATCCCGCCGAAACACGCCGGTCATGGAACTGGTGACGGTGCGACTGCCCGCCTTCTCGACCCCGCGCATCATCATGCACAGGTGGTCGGCCTCGAGCACCACCGCCACTCCCTTGGGGTGGAGGCGGCTGTCAATCGCGGTGGCGATCTCGGTGGTCAATCGCTCCTGGACCTGGAGTCGGCGGGCGAAGGCGTCGACGATTCGGGGCAGCTTGCTGAGACCAAGGACCCTGCCGTCGGGAATGTAGGCTACGTGCGCTTGGCCGTAGAAGGGAAGCAGATGGTGCTCGCAGAGGCTGTAGAAGGCGATTTCCCGCACCAGGACCATCTCGTCATAGGCCTCCTCGAAGACCGCGCCAGCCACGATGTCGTCGAGGTTGGCATGGTAGCCGCTGGTCAGTTGGCCGAGGCTCTCGACGACCCGCCGGGGGGTGGCCACCAGACCCTCGCGTTCGGGGTTCTCCCCGAGCAGCGCCAGCAACTCGCGCACCGCCGCCTCGCCGGCCCTGGTTGAGGGTCGGCTCGATGCCGGGCGCGGCTCTGGTTGCGACCTGACTGCCATGGAGGCTCGATTGTCTCAGTCGGCGGCACTTCGGGCGCCCCCATCCAGCCGCTCCCACACCTTTTGGCCCGCGCCGCTGCCTCCTCGAAGGCATGCCGCCAAGCCGATCCCCTGGTAGGAGGCGCCGGTCAGCTCCAGCGGGACCGGCAGCGCCGACGCCTGCCTTTGCACCCCCTCGGTCCAGGCCAGGTGGCCGGCCCGGTACTGGGGAATCGCCTGGGGCCAGCGCTGCACCAGCACCGCCTGCGGCAGTGCCGTCACCCCCAGGATCGTCCTCAGGGTCTTGTGGACCGAGCTCGCCAGGGTGGTGTCGTCGAGCCCCAGAACCCACTCCTCACCGAGGCTGCCGGCGGAGACCCGCAGGATGGTCACGCCGGGCTGGCGCAGGTGGGGCCACTTGCGATCCATGAAGGTGCAGGCGGTGGCCACCCGGCGGGGAAAGCGCGGGACCAGAAAGCCGCTGCCGACCAGGGGCCGGGGGAAGCCGTCATCGGGATAGGCGAGGGTGACCGTCGCCACCGACGAGTACACCTGACCGCGCAGCTGGCCAGACATCTCAGGGGCGAGGCCCGCCAGCAGTTCGGCGGCGTGGGGCGCGGGCAAGGCGAGCACCACCCCATCCACCTCCAGCGCTGGTTGGCCTTCGACGCGCAATCGGCAAGTCCCCCCGGGCCCAGCCTCGATGGCTGAGACCTGGGCTCCCAACTTGGCGGCGTGGGCCGGCAGCGCGGCCGCCAGCGCCTCGACCAGGGTCGACAACCCGCCGCGCAGGGTGATGAACGGACTGGGGGGCGCGCCGCTGGTCGGCGGGGTCGGGGACGACATCCGACGGAGGCCCCGGAGCAGGCTGGGCTCCAGGCGCAGAGCCTGGAGCAACTGGGGCGCCACCGCCCCGATGCTGAGCTGATCAGCGGAGCCAGCGTAGATTCCGCCCAGCAGAGGGTCCACCAGTCCCTTTAGTACGGAGCGGCCCAGGCGGGCCGATATGAACGGGCCCAGAGCCTGGTCAGGGCTCGGCACTGGCCCCTTCAACCAGGGCTCGAGGCTGGCGCGCAGAGCTGGCAGCGGTCCGATCGCCCTGATCACATCCCAACGCCAGCTCCAGGTCATCTGGGCCGGGACGCTGAGTGGGAATCCCCTGGGGATGGCGACCAAGCGGCGTCCGTTCCAGATGCTGGCGGAGGTCGTCCCGGGCCGGACAACCTTCGCCCCGATCCCCAGGTCCTTGAGCAGCGTCCAGGTGTCAGCCTCTCGCGCCAGGATGCTCTCCGGGCCCAGGTCGATCATGGCTCCCGCCAGCTCGCCACCCAGCACCCGGCCGCCAAGGCGATGATCGGCCTCCAACACGGTGAGCTCGACGGCTCTCTGGTCCAAGGTGGCCCGGCGGGCGATGGCGACCGCGGCGGCCAGCCCCGAGACGCCGCCGCCGACAACTGCGATCCGTCTTGGCGATGAAGTCAATTGGGGTCGCCGAAACCTTGCCGGGCGAGGCCAGCCAGCACCTCGAGGAAGCTGGGGTCGGCATTGGGCATGGCGGTTCGGACCAGGGTGACCCCGAGCCGCCTGGCCTCCTCCTGAGCCTCCACATCCAGGTCGAACAGCACCTCCAGGTGATCGGCCACGAAGCCGCAGGCGCAGACCACGAACTCCCGGGTACCAGCTTCCGCCGCCCGGCGCACGACCTCCAGGAGCTCGGGTCCGAGCCAGGGCTCCCCCGCGGACTGGGCCACGCTCTGCCACCCTGTGGTCCAGTTGGCCAGGCCCAGCTCTCTCGCCACCGCCGCCGCCGTCTCCCCGAGTTGATCCGGGTATGGATCGCCCATCCCCCGCAGTCGGGCGGGCAGGCTGTGGGCAGTGAAGACGACCAGAGGGGGGCGGCTGGGATCCTGGCTCAGCTCCTGCAGCCGAGCCCTAACCTGGCCTCCCAGCCAAGCAATGTAGCCCGGCTCCAGGTGCCAGTCCCTCACGAAATGGAGCTTCAGCTCGCCCCCCGCCTCGCGGGCGGCGGCCTCGGCCCGGTCGACGTAGCCGGCGATGCTCATCACCGAGTAGTGGGGGGCAAGCACCAACCCGACCGCCTCCTCAACTCCCATCGCCGCGATCTGCCGGACGGCATCCTCCACGAATGGAGAGGTGTGCTTCATACCCACCACCACCTCCCATTCCCGGCCGTCGTGCTCTCGGAGGAGCTGGCGGAGCCCGGCTGCCTGGGCCATCGTGATCTCGGACAGCGGCGAGTGCCCACCGATCGCCTCATAACGGCTCTCGAGTTCGGCCAGCGCTTCCGGCTTCGGGGCTCGACCGCCGCGCATATGGGTGTAGTAGGGAAGGATCTGCTCGCGGTCCCGGGGGCTGCCATAGGCCATCAGCAACACGGCCCGGGTGGCCTGCCCGGTGCGGGCAGCCGCGGTGGTAGTGGCAGGGCTGGTCAACGTGGGTCTCCTCTGCTCCTCCGGCAACACATCACGGCTTCTCCCCGCGCCCAACTCTACCCATCCCGGCCACTCCCGACCGCTTGTTAAAGTAGGCGTCGCTTTGTGGAGGCGGCACTGGTGAGAGCGGACGGTCCCGGGGCCTCCCCGACCGTGCCGGCAGGGGCCCCGGGGGGCGAGCTCATGGGCGGAGCTCGCACCGTGCTCGGCTTGGGCTCTGAGGACCGGCGCGCGCACCTGCGGGGCCTTCCCTCGGGACTCGCGATCCGGCTGTATTCCGCCATGACCCACCTGCGCGCCTTCGACGAGCGGGCTGTGATCCTGCAGCGGCAGGGGGTGATCGGAACCTATCCAACCTATTTTGGAGAAGAGGCGGTCCAGGCCGCCAGCGTGCTGGCACTGGAGGACACGGACTGGCTCTTCCCCACCTACCGCCAGACCGCAGTGGTGACCCTGCGTGGCTGTCCCAGCGAAGTGCCGCTGCTGCTCTGGCGAGGACACCCAGGCGGTTGGCACGACGTGATGCGCTACCGGGTGGCGCCGATCTGCGTTCCGGTGGCGACCAATTACCCGCAGGCGGTCGGCGCCGCCTGGGGCGCCCGCTTGCGCCACGAGGGGTGGGTTGCGCTCGCCTATGGCGGGGACGGCTCCACTTCGGCAGGCGATTTCCACGAGGCCTGCAACCTGGCCGCCGTGGTGCAGGCGCCGGTCGTCCTCCTGGTGACCAACAACCAGTGGGCGATCAGCACCCCCATCGTCAAGCAGACCAGGGTCTTGCGCCTGGCGGAGAAGGCCGCCGCCTACGGGATGCCCGGGGTGAGGGTGGACTCGTTCGACGTCTTCGCCTGCTACGAAGTGATCCAGGAGGCGGCCGAGCGTGCCCGCCGGGGTGGCGGTCCCACCCTGGTGGAAGCGGTCGGCTACCGGCTCGGGCCCCACGGAACGGCCGACGAGCCGTCTGTTTACCGCGATCCGAAGGCGGATCTGCTCTGGGCGCCGATGGAGCCACTGGGCAGGACCGAGGCGGCCCTGGTCGAGGCTGGGGTGGCGGCTCCAGAGCAACTGCTGGAGCTACGGTCCCGGGCATTCCAGGAGTTGCGCGATGTGGGCGACCGCCTGGGTGAGCTGCCCCCGCCTTCGGTTGAGGAGCTCGCTGACAGCGTCCATCGGGACACTCCGTGGCCCCTACGTCCGGAGCGTCTCTACGAGCCCAGCTGGGCTCGCTTGGAGCAGACGCCGCCGTGGAGCTGAACATGGTGGAGGCGATCGGGCGCGCGCTGGCGCAGGTGCTGGCGGACGACGCCGACGCGCTTCTGATGGGGGAGGACATCGGGGTCAACGGGGGGGTATTTCGTGCCACCGCCGGGCTGCAGCAGCGCTTTGGCGATGACCGCGTGATCGACACCCCTTTGGCCGAGGCCGGCTTTGTGGGGGCGGCGATCGGGATGGCCATGGTGGGACTGCACCCGATCGTGGAGATCCAGTTCGACGCCTTCGTCTACCCGGCGTTCCAACAGCTGGTCGCCCATGCCGGCCGGTTTCGCTGGCGCACCCAGGGCGAGTACGGACTTCCGTTGGTCATCCGCCTGCCGTACGGCGGTGGGACCAAGGCCCCGGAGCTCCACTCCGACTCTCCCGAGGCGCTCTTCAGCCACATGCCGGGATTGCGGGTGGTGATCCCCTCCGACCCCCGGAGCGCTGGGGAGCTGCTGTTGGCGGCCACCCGCTGCGGTGATCCCGTGATCTTCATGGAGCCCAAGCGGATGTATCGTCGGGGGCGCCAGGAGGTCCCCGTCGAGTTCTCAGCCGGCGACCTCGAAGCGTCGGCGATCGTCCGCCAGGGTGGCGACCTGACCCTGGTGGCGTACGGGGCCATGGTGGAGGTGGCGCTGGCGGCGGCCGATGAGCTCGCGGCCGACGGCGTGGCGGCGCGAGTGCTCGATCTGCGCAGCATCTATCCCCTGGACCGGGACCAGCTGCTGGCGGCCGCCCGGGACACCGGCCGAGTCGTGGTGGTCCAGGAGGCGCCCCGCCACTGTGGGGTGGCGGGGGAGGTAGCGGCGCTGCTCCAGGAGGAGGCGGCCGACGCCATGCTCGCGCCCACGCTCAGGGTGACGGGTATGGACATGCCCTTTCCACTCTTCCAGAGTGAGGACCAAGCCCTGCCCTCGGTCCCCCGGGTGCTGGCCGCCGCGCGCGCCGCCATGGACTACTGACATGCCAGAGTTCAAACTGCCCGACCTTGGTGAGGGCATCACCGAGGGTGAAGTGGTCGAGTGGCGGGTGCAAGTGGGAAGTCCGGTGGATCGCGACCAGGTGCTGCTGGTGATCGCCACCGACAAGGCGACCGTGGAGATTCCCTCTCCATTCCAGGGACGGGTGGACGCGATCCTGGCCGCCGAGGGCGCCGTGGTCCATGTCGGCGACCCTCTGCTGCGGGTTGAGTCCGGAGCTGCCGGAGAACAGCCGGCGACCGCGGTGGCCGAGGCGCCCGCCGCCCCCTGGGGTGCTCCCGTGGCGCCCCGGCCAAGCGGCACCCAGTCCCAGCCGAGCATGGCGGCCGGGGCGGTGCCCGCGCTGCCGGCGGTGCGCCGGGCGGCCCGGGAGCGCGGGGTCGGCCTGGAGTCGCTTCTGGGCAGCGGACCCGGCGGCAGGGTCAGAATGCAGGATTTGCGGGCCGCCGGGCGGCGCGTGCCTCTGCGCGGAGCCCACCGGGTGATGGCGCAACGAATGGCCGAAGCCCACCGCCGGGTGCCTCAGGTCACGGTGGTTCTGGAGTGCGACATGGGGCCGGTGGAGGCGCTGGTCCGGTCCCAACCCGCGGATCCAGCTGGCGAGTCCGGCTACTCGATCCTGGGCTTGGCGGCCCTGGCGGCGGTGGCGGGCCTGCGAGGCGAGCCGTTGCTCAACGCCAGCTTCGATGAGGGGTTGATGGAACTCGAGTATCACGACCAGATCCACCTGGGCATCGCGGTCCAAGCCGGTGATGGACTCAAGGTTGCGACCCTGAGGGACGCCGGCGGCCTGGCCCCGGGCGACTTGCAGCGCCAGCTCGGGCGCCTGATCGCGGCCGCCAGGGCGGGGACCCTTGGCCCATCCGAGCTGGCGGGATCGACCTTCACCATCTCCAGCGCGGGGCGGCTGGGCGGTCTCTTCGCCACCCCGATTGTCAACTGGCCGAACCTGGCGGTGCTCGGCCTTCACGCCATCGAGGAACGGCCGGTGGTCAGGTCTGGGCAGCTGGCGGTGGGGCGGGTGGCCAACCTCTCCTTGTCCTTCGACCACCGGGTGATCGACGGCCTGACCGCTTCGGCCTTTCTCTATCAGATCGTCGACCGCCTCGGGCACCCGGGGGGTCTGCTGCGATAAGTGCGGTCCACCACCGCGGTGGGCAGCAGCCCGATCCGAGCCGATTGGCTCAGACCCAGCCTAAGCTGGCCGGCACCATGAACATCCCGAAGCCGATCACCACCAGGCAGAAGGCGGTGGCCGTGAGCCGGTACCAGCCATGCATGCGGTGCTCCGGGGGGAGAGCCTTGGCCTCCAAGGCGAGCAGGAATCCAAGTACCACAGGGAGCAGGAGGGCGTTGATGACCTCCACGTCCACCGCCAGTCGGATGAGGTCGAAGCCGGCCAGAACCAGTGCCGCTCCAAGGACATGGGTCGCGAGGTAGATGAGGTAGAAGCGGGCGTTGTGGCGGTCTGGTCGTCGATTGAGCGAGTGAGCCCAACCCAACACTTCCGCCAACCCCCATGCCCCGGCCAGGGACGCGACCAGGGCGGCGACCAAGGCGGCGCCCAGGAGGCCCGCCCCCAGCATGACCCGTGCCGCCACCGTCCCCAGGAATGGCCGCAGCGCACCAGAGATCTCGCCCACCGTGTCGAGAGCTGTCCCCGGATGGGTGAGACCCACGGTGGCGGCCAGCGCCACCGTCATCGTGATCATGATCAGCTGGGTGAGCACGGCGCCAGCCGCGGTGTCCTGGCGTTCGCGCCGGAGCGAGCGCCGCGATAGCTGCTTGTCGATCACGGCGCCCTGCTGGTAGAAGATCATCCAGGGCATGATCACGGCGCCCACGTTCGCCGCCAGCAGAAAGACGTAAGGGTGCTGGCCCAGAGGCAGGCTGCCGAGCCCCGAGAGGAGGGCCGCAGGGTCGGGATGGGCCATAAGCATTGCCGGGACGAAGACCAGCTCGGCCATCCCGACGGCGATTCCGATCCGCTCGAAGCGGCGGTAGCTGCCGGTCATGGCGATCGCGATCAGAAAGGCTGCCGCCACCGGGACGCTCACTTGGCGCGGGATCCCGAACATCTCACCAACTCCGGCCACCCCTGCAAATTCCGCCACCAGCGCCCCGATGGCCGAGACGAGCAGGGTGACTGCCGAGATGTATGACCAGCCCCGCCCGAAGCGCTCGCGGATGAGAGCCCCATGCCCCTGGCCGGTGATGATCCCGAGCCGTATGGTCATCTCCTGGACCACGTATAGGACTGGGATCAGGATCAGCTGGGGGAGCACCATGCGGTAGCCCCACTGGGCGCCCGACTGAGCGGCCGTGATCAGGCTGCCCACGTCGGTATCCGCCAGCATCACCACCAACCCAGGGCCCCAGACCGCCAGCAGACCGACCGCGAGCAGGTGGCGGTTTCGCCGTCGTCGATCCGGCTCGATCTCGGGCCCCTGGAAAGGGGCCGATGCGGCGGGAGTCGGCACGCCGACCAGAGGGCCGCCCGAGGCCCCGTCGTCCAATGGACCGGAGCTCAATTGGTGGACCGGGTGGGGAGAGTGGGCGCTGCCACCCGAACGAGCGTCAGCTCGAGCCGCCGCCCCAACGCCTTCATGCCGCCTGCGCCCCCTCCATCTGGCGCGACCCCCGAGAGCGCTGGTTAGGGCGACCTCAACAACCGGTTAGCTTGCACTAACGTAGGGCGCCTTAATCCTGTTGGTCAAGTTGGAATCGGGGGCACGCCTGGCCGGGGAGGGGGGGCTAGCAGGCAGGTCCCAGCCGGTGCCCTGGCAGCGCACTTGGTCCCTACACCCGCCAGGGGAGTCATTTGCCGGTCCGGGGAATGGTGCCGAGACCGGGAGTTGAACCCGGACGAGCTTGCGCTCACTGCCCCCTCAAAGCAGCGTGTCTACCATTTCACCACCTCGGCGCTGGCCCGATCTTAGCGAATGCCGGTCCGACTCGGTAGGGCGGGAGCGGGTCCAGGCCGTTCGGGCCAGCCAGGAGCCGAGCCGGCAGGCGCCCGTTCGTGCGCCGAGCGGTCGTGCTATCGTGTTCCCTGTCTTCGGGGCAGGGTGAGATTCCCGACCGGCGGTAACAGCCCGCGAGCGGAGTCAGGCGATGCCTGGCCGAGCAGGATCCGGCGCAATTCCGGAGCCGACAGTCAGAAGAGACAGGCCATCCGGCCTGCTCTTTGAGTCTGGATGGGAGAGGACGAACCTGGCGCGATGGACGCCAGGCTCAGCTCCCTGCCCCTTGCGCAGGGAGAACCATGGCCGAAACGGCGGAGAACCAACCCGACCCGATGCGGAGGGCCCTGAGCCTGGCTGCCCGGGCGGACTTCGCCACCTCTCCCAATCCCATGGTGGGCGCCGTGGTGATGAACGGGGGCGAGATCCTGGGGGAGGGCTTCCACCACCGGGCAGGCGAGCCCCACGCGGAGGTGATCGCCCTGGAGCAAGCGGGCGAGCGGGCCCGTGGTGCCGAGCTCTGGGTGACCCTCGAGCCCTGCTGCACCACCGGCCGTACCGGACCCTGCACCCGGCGGCTGATCGAGGCCGGGGTGGCCCGAGTCCACGTGGCCATGGTGGACCCCAACCCGGCCGTCGACGGTGCCGGTCTGGCGGACCTGCGCCGGGCCGGCATCGAGGTGGAGGTGGGGGAACGCCGTGAGGAGGCGGCTCGACTGATCGAGTTCTACTCGGTGTGGGTGCGCACTGGCCTGCCCTTCTTGACCCTGAAACTGGCCACCAGTCTGGACGGCAAGGTGGCGACCGCGGGGGGCGACTCGCAGTGGATCACGAGCGCCGAGGCCAGGGCTGACGGCCACCGGCTGCGCCATACCCACGACGCCATCATGGTGGGGGCCGGTACCGTCATCGCGGACGATCCTGAGCTCAGCGCCAGGCCGGAGATGGAGGCTGCCCGGCAACCGTTGCGAGTGGTGGTGGACAGCCGTCTGCGCCTGGACCCAGGGGCCAGGATGCTCCGCAGCGGCGATGCCAAGGCGGTGGTTGCCACGGTGACCGGTGTGGACGGCGAGCGCCGGCGCCGCTTGGAGGATGTCGGAGCCGAGGTGGTTGAGTTCCCCGCCGACGGCGCGGGCAGGGTGCCGCTGAGGCAGCTGCTGGGTTGGCTGGGCAGTCGGAAGTTGATATCCGTCCTGGTCGAGGGGGGGCCGACCCTGCTGGGGGCAATTCAGGCGGACGGCCTGGGCAACCGAGTGATTGCCTACCTGGCTCCCATTGTCATCGGCGGCGCCAGCGCGCCCGGGCCCTTCGGCGGCGAGGGAGTCGCCCGGCTGCCCCAGGCGTGGAGATGGCACTGGACCGAGGCGGCCCGGGTGGGGCCCGACATGCGCCTGACCGCGGAGCTGTGAAGTTGTTCGCAGGCATTGTCACCGCCGTCGGCCGGGTCCAGGAGTTACCCGCCGAGCTGCCTGGGCAGCTGCTCCTGAGCCACCCGATGGAATGGACGGCGGGGGTGATCGGTGACAGTGTGGCCGTCAACGGCTGCTGCCTCACCATCGTGGCCGCGGGCCTGGGACGGCTTTGCGTCGAGGTGATTCCCGAGACCCTGCGTCGGACCACGTTGGGCCAGCTGGGTGTCGGCGACCCGGTGAACCTGGAACCCGCGCTGCAGTTGCAGACCTCGGTGGGCGGCCATCTGGTGAGCGGACACGTCGACGCCACCGGCCAGATCCTCGCCGTGAGCCCGGAGCAGAACTCGGTCTGGTTGGAGGTTGAGGTTCCAGCCCAGGTGGCTCGCTACTGTGTGCCCCAGGGGTCGATCGCACTGGACGGCTGCTCCCTGACCCTGGTCACGGTGGAGGACCGGTCCCCCGCGAGCGCCGTGATCCGCGTCTCGCTCATCCCCCACACGGTGGCAGCAACCATCGCCGCCGGCTACCGTGCCGGCGTGCTGGTGAACCTGGAGGTGGACCAGATCGCCAAGCTGGTAGAGCGCCTGCTCGGTCCCCACCTGCCGGGTCTGGGCCGATCGGCTCCCGGGTCTGAGAGGAGCTGACTCGCTGATGACCCTGACATCAGTGGACGACGCCGCCCGGGCCTTCGCCCAAGGCCAGTTCGTGATCATCATGGACGACGAGGAGCGGGAGAACGAGGGCGACCTCTGCGTCGCGGCTCAGAGCGTGACCGCCGAGCAGGTGAACTTCATGATGCGGGAGGCCCGCGGTCTGATCTGTGCCGCCATGGAGGGTCCCCGCCTCGATGAGCTCGACCTGCCCCCCATGCTTGACCACAACACCTCACGCTTCAGCACCGGCTTCGCCATCTCGGTGGACGCTGCAGCGCCCGAGGTCACGACGGGCATCAGCGCTGGGGACCGGGCTCTAACCCTCCGCGCGCTGGCGGATCCCGAGTTCCGGGCGGCCGAGTTCGTCCGGCCAGGGCACGTATTCCCGCTGCGAGCCAAGCCCGGCGGGGTGCTGGTGCGCGCGGGCCACACCGAGGCGGTGGTGGATCTGGCCAAGCTCGCGGGCGTGACCCCCGTTGGGGTCCTATGCGAGATCGCCAGCGACGATGGCAGCATGGCGCGGCGGCCGGAGCTGGAACGCTTTGGCCGCCGCCACCACATCCCGATCATCACCATCACAGACCTGATCGCCCACCGCCGCCAGCGGGAGCGGTTGTTGGATCGCGGTCCTGAGACCAGCATCCCTACCGAGTCCGGGGCTTGGCACGCGATCGGGTTCTCGGACCGGATCACCGGAGCTGTGCACCTGGCGCTGTTTCTGGGTGACCTGCCCTTGCCTGAGCCGGTCTTGGTCAGAGTCCACAGCGAGTGCCTGACCGGCGACGTCTTCGGCTCCCTGCGCTGCGACTGTCAGGCCCAGCTGCATCAGGCGATGAGCCAGATTGCGGAGGTGGGAACCGGCCTGATCGTCTATCTGCGCCAGGAGGGCCGTGGCATCGGCTTGATGGACAAGCTGCGCGCCTATGCCCTCCAGGACGAGGGCTTGGACACCGTCGAGGCCAATCTTCAGCTGGGCCTGCCCGCGGACAGCCGTGACTATCAAATCGGGAGCCAGATAATCGCCGACCTGGGCATTCACCGGCTGCGCGTGATCAGCAACAACCCGCGCAAGTACTACGGGCTCCAAGGCCACGGGCTGGAGATCGTGGATCGGGTCCCGATCGTGATTCCGCCCAATCAGCACAACGCCCGCTATCTGGCCACCAAGCAGGAGAAGATGGGGCACCTCCTGGGTGACTCCAACTCCGGTGCAGGAGATCCACTATGAAAGAGACCAAAGGGGTACTGGACGGACAGGGCTTGAAGGTGTGCCTGGTGGCAGCCCGTTTCAACGAGACCGTGGTCACGCGCCTGGTGGAGGGCGCCCACCGGGCCCTCCAGCAGCACCAGGTCCGCGAGGATGACATCGAGGTGATCTGGGTCCCTGGTGCCTTCGAGATCCCCGTGGCAGCGTCTGAGCGCCTAGAGCAGGGTGGGGTCGACGCGGTGGTGGCCCTGGGCGCCGTGATCCGAGGGGAGACGCCCCACTTCGAGTACGTCGCCCAGGCCGCCGCCTCCGGGATCGCCGAGCTGGGCGTGCGCCATCGGGTGGCCGTCGGTTTCGGGGTGCTGACGGTCAACACCGTCGAGCAGGCGGCCGAGCGGGCCGGGGGAAAATTGGGCAACAAGGGCTGGGAGGCCACCTGCGCCGCGCTGGAGCTGGCCTCAGTGCTCCGCGCCATCCGGGCTGCCAGCTGATCCGGGGGGCCGGTCCGCCCCGGGTGCGGGCTACGCCGACCGCCGATCGCTCCCGCCCCGGTCCCAACTGGCGCTCGGCGGCGACCGCGCCGGAAGGTGTCAGCCGGCCAGGTCAGGCCGATTTGGTGCTGGTGCGCAGGCAGCGGGTGCAGACCCGCATCTTCTGGGCCAGGCCGCCTCCCTTGGGGGCGATGTGGGCGGTCACCAAGTTGGGCATGAACCGGCGCCGGGTATGCACCTTGGAGTGGCTGACGTTGTTGCCCGCCACCGGGCCCTTGCCGCAGATCTCGCACCGCTTGGCCATGGCAACCTCAAGTGATCGATGAGTGGAGGAGCGCGCTCCTGGGACGGCCCCGAAGTATGATTCCGGCCGCAGTTTACCAGCCGGGACCGGGATCCGCGTCCGGGAGCTCGGCCGTCGCCCCGTCACCAAGCATAGGCTGTTAGGTAATGCCAATCGCAAACCCGCTTATCCAAACCGGTCCGCTCGGTTCTGTCGAGCTCTCCCCGCGGGTGGTCTCCGCGCTCGCCGCCAGGGTCAGCGCCGAGTGCTACGGGGTGGCCGGGATGGCGGCCCGAGGACTTCGAGACGGCATCGCCGAGCTTCTGAACCGAGAGAATGTCGAGCGCGGCATTGAACTCCGGATCGAGGAGCAGGGCATCGGGGTCGACCTGTTCATCGTGGTGGAGCACGGAGTCAGAATTCTGGAGGTGGCCCATAACCTCATGAGTGCAGTGGGGTACAGCCTGCACCACAACCTGGGCGTCAGGGTGCTTGAGGTGAATGTCAACGTGCAGGGCATCCGCGAGCCCCAGTCAACCGCTGGGATGGCCTAGGGTGGCCACGATGGCGGTTCCCGAGACGGTCACCGGGGCGGGCCTGCGTCTGGGTCTCGCCCGGGCTCTGGAACGGCTGGCCCAGCAGCGCGATCGCATCAACGATCTCAACGTCTTCCCGGTCCCCGATGGCGACACCGGGACCAACATGCATCTGACCCTGGCGGCGGCCCTGGCCGAGGCCAACCTGCTGCCGGCCCAGGCCTCGGTGGCCCAGGTCGCGCAGGCGGTCGCCCAGGGCTCCTTGATGGGAGCGCGGGGGAACTCCGGAGTCATCCTCTCCCAGATCCTGCGCGGCGTGGCCGGTGGCTGCGCCAACCACGATCAGATGGGTCCCGAGGTGCTGGCCCGCTCCCTGCGGGAAGGTGCCGAGGTGGCGTATCGGGCGGTCAAGAGGCCCGTGGACGGCACCATCCTCTCGGTGGTGAAGGACGCGGCCGCGGCGGCCGAGCGAGCGGCTGCCGATGGCCGAACGACGGCCGAGGTTCTGCAGGCCGCCGTCGGCGAGGCGTGGGACGCGGTGGAGCGCAGCCGGGAGCTGCTGGACGTGCTGCGTCAAGCCGGAGTTGTGGACGCCGGTGGCTTCGGCTTGGCGGTGATCTTCTCCGCGCTGGTGGAGGTCATGGTCGGCTCCGACGATATCGCGGTGCCGGCCCTGTCGCGGGCCGGTTCCAACGGAGCCAGAGCCGGAACCGTGGGCGTGCTGGCCACGGAGGCTCCGGCGAGTGGATTCGGATATTGCACCGAGTTCAGCCTGGTCGGATCCGAGCTCGAGCCCATGGAGGTGCGAGCCAGGCTGGGCAGCGAGGCCGAGGACGACTCAGCCCTGGTGGTGGGGGACCCAGGCCTCATGCACGTGCACATTCACACCCAGGAGCCATGGGAGGTGCTGACGCGGGCGGCGGAGCTGGGCAAGATCGAGCGGCTGAAGGTCGAGGACATGACCACCCAGCACCACGAGGCCCGCCTTCGGGTCGGCGCTGGGAATTCGCACGAGGGCAGGCTGGCACTGGGGGTGGTGGTGGTGGCACCGGGCTTCGGGTTCCACCAGCTCCTGCTCGGGCTGGGGGCGGCCGCTGTGGTCGAGGGAGGCCAGGGCATGAACCCGTCCACCGAGGATCTGCTGAGGGGGATCGACCAGGCCCAGGCCACCCAGGTGCTCCTGCTCCCCAACAATCCCAACTTGATCCTGGGCGCCGAGCAGGCGGCCCGGGTCAGCCGGCACGAGGTCAGCGTGGTGCCGTCGCGCAATCTCCCGCAGGGAGTCGCCGCGCTCCTGGCGTTCGATCCCGACGCCCGCCTGGAGGTCAACCGCCAACGCATGCAGCAGGCCATGGGGGAGGTGCACGCGGTCGAGGTGACCAGGGCGGTTCGGGCCAGCCAGTACCAGGGTGGCCCGATCGCCAAGGGGGATGTGATCGCGGTCTTGGATGGGGAGTTGGTGGCGGCAGGGCAGGATCTCGCCGAGGTCGTGGTGGCCGCGCTGTCGCGGCTGCCAATCGATTCCCTGGAGGTGGTCACGCTCTACCGGGGCACCAGTGTGCAGGTGGGGGACAGCGAGCTCCTGGAGGCGAAGATACGGGCGCGCTTCCCCAACCTTGAGGTGGAGCGCCACGACGGGGGCCAGGCGCTCTACGCGTACATAATCTCGGCCGAGTAGCCATGGCCATCAGGATCGTCACCGACAGCACCTGCGATCTGCCCGAGGATGTCCGCCGCGCCGCCGGAGTGGTGACGGTGCCGCTTCGACTCCACTTTCAAGACGAGGTATTCCGAGATCGGGTCGACCTCACTGACGCCGAGTTCGTGGCCCGGCTGGCCGCCGGCAAGGTGCCGCCCAGCACCTCCCAGCCACCGCCCGGTGAGTTCGAGGCGGTCTACCGTGACTTGCTGCGGGACCCCGGCGATGAGGTGATTTCGGTTCATATCGCCGCTGCTCTGAGCGGCACGATCAGCTCCGCCAGCATCGCCGCGGGGGCGGTCGACGCCCGTCGGATTCACGTCGTGGACAGCCGGTCGGTCAGCCTGGGCACGGGCTTTCTGGTGCTGGAGGCAGTCGAGCGAGCCGCCCGGGGTGAGCCGGCGGAGCAGATCGTGGCCTTCCTGGAAACCATGCCCCCGCGGGTGGGCATCATCGCCCTGCTCGACACCCTGCGCTTTCTGCTCCTGGGTGGGCGGATCGGCAAGGTGCGGGCGATGCTGGGCACTGCCCTATCCATCAAGCCCCTGATCGCCCTGGGCCCGGACGGCTCGGTGGTGCCCGTGGGCCGGGTGCGGAGCCGGGCCGCCGGCATCAAGCGGGTCGCCGAATTGCTGGCCGAGCACCGTCCGCTGGCCCGCTGCGGGGTCGTCTACGTGGGCGGCGATGACGACGCCGTGGCGCTGGCGGAGCAGACTCGGCGGACCTACCCCGATATGGACATTCTGCGGCAGCACGCCAGCCCGGTCCTGAGCACTCACGCCGGACCGGGCACCCTCGCCTACTGCTACCTTGAGGCCAGCCGCTAGCCCATCTGGGGCGCGGGTGGCCGCGGGAACCGCCCCGGTGCTCGCAGCCCCCACCACCCCGGATCTGGACACTCCACTGGCTCAACTTCCCCGGATCTCCCAGGAGCGCCTGCACGGATTACGGCGACTCAGGCTGGTCACGGTACGGGACCTGCTCGGGCATCTGCCGCGACGGTATGACGATCAGCGGGAGCGGGTGAGTCTGGCCGACCTGACGCTCGGCCGGGCCGCCACGGTCGAGGTCGACCTGCTGGCGGTTCGGGCCCGGCGGACCCAGCGCCGACACATTGAACTGCTGGAGGCCGAGGTCGCCGATCCGACCGGGAGCCTGCCTGTGATCTGGTTCAACCAGCCCCATCTTCGGCACCTGCTGCACCCCGGTGACCACGTGACCCTCCATGGCAAGGTGACCCGGAGCAAGCGAGGCGGCCTGCAGTTGCAGAATCCCGATGTCGAGCGGGAGCGCAAGTGGGTGGGGCAGGCCAGCGTCGGGGTCCTGGTCCCCACCTATCCCGAGACCGCTCACGTCACCTCGCGCTGGTTGCGCGCCCAGGTGGCCGCGCTGCTGCCCCTGGCGGAGGGGATCGAGGAGACCCTTCCGCAGGAGGTGAGGGACCGGGAGGGCCTGATGCCGCTGCCGACGGCGCTGCGCCAGATGCACTTCCCCGACGACCAGGATCATTTGGAGCTGGCCCAAGCTAGGTTCGGCTTCGAGGAGCTGTTCTATCCCCAGCTGGCCGCCCTCCTGGCCCGCCGTCAGCGCCTGTCCCGGACCGGTACCAGGAGCCCCTACGATGTGGCGTTGGCCCGCCAGTTCGTGGCCGGCTTGCCGTTCAAGCTCACCGACGACCAGAGGCGGGCCGCTCACGAGATCCTGATCGACCTCGACCGGCCCTCCCCGATGAACCGACTGCTGCAGGGCGACGTGGGCTCAGGCAAGACCGTGGTCGCGGCCATGGCGGCGCGGATGGCAATCGCCGCCGGGCACCAGGTGGTGCTGATGGCGCCCACCGAGATCCTGGCCCGGCAGCACCACCAGACCCTCTGCGACCTGCTCTCGCCGATCGGGATCTGGCCCCGCCTGCTGGTGGGCAGCACCAAGCCCGTGGTCCGGCGAGAGATCATCGGGGGGCTGGCGGCCGGGGCCGACAAGCTGGTGGTGGGAACCCATGCCCTGATCGAGGACGAGGTGCAGTTCCCCGACCTGGGCCTCTGCATCGTCGATGAGCAGCACCGATTTGGAGTGGCGCAGCGACTTCGCCTGCGGGACAAGTCCCAGGTCAACCCGGACTTCCTGTCCATGACCGCCACCCCGATCCCGCGCTCCCTCAGCCTCACCCTTTACGGCGACCTCGACGTCAGTCAGATCCGGCACCTGCCCCCCGGGAGGCGACCGATCCAGACCCGATTGGTGGAGCCGGAGGAGCGCCAGCTGGCCTATGACTTCATTCGGACCGAGGTGGCCGCGGGCAGGCAGGGCTTCATCATCTGTCCCTTGATCGAGGATTCGCCCGCTGGGGAGGTGCGGTCGGCGACTGCGGAGTACGAGCGGCTGCGCACCGAGGTGCTCCCGGATCTCCGGCTAACCCTCATCCACGGTCGCCTTCCGGCGCGGGAGAAGGCGGAGCGAATGGACGCCTTCGCGGCTGGCCAGTTTGATCTGCTGGTGGCGACCAGCGTGATCGAGGTCGGCGTCGATATCCCCAACGCCACGGTGATCGGGATCGAGGATGCGGACCGCTTCGGGCTGGCGCAGCTGCACCAGTTCCGGGGCCGCGTTGGCAGAGGTGAGCACGACTCCCACTGCCTGCTCTTCGTGGGGGCCGCCGACCCGGGGTCCAGGCGTCGCCTGGAGGCGCTGATCAGCCACCAGGACGGGTTTGCCCTGGCCGAGATCGACCTGCGGCTGCGGGGTGCGGGTGACCCCTACGGCCTCCGCCAGCACGGCTTCCCCGAGATGCGAGTGGGCGACCTGCTGGATGACGGCCTGCGTGAACGCGCCCGGCGGGCGGCCGAACTGGTGCTGGTGGCCGACCCCAAACTGGCCGACCCGGTCCTGCGCCGGGGCATTCGCGGCTATCAGGTGGTGTTCGAGTTCGACTGAACCGGGGCCCCAGCAGGCGTGCCCGCTCCGCCAGTGGGTGGGCCGGCCGGGTGGCCCTGAGACGCTTCCGGATCGCCTCTGGTGGGACCCCGGGTCGCTGGTCCTGCCCCTCGCCAGCCGCTTCCTCCCGACCGCGGTGCCAGTTGGAGCGCCGCTTTGAGGAATAGGACCGAGGTTGCGGGCGCAGACCAAGCCGACGCGGTCGGGCACCTTTCGCGAAACCGGCTGCGACCGGGGCGAGTTCTGGTTCGGGGTGCGGAAGACTCCGGATCGTGTCCACCCAATTCGATGCACCCTGCTGCTGCGCAAGTCAATCCTGGTTGCGGCGCTGGTGGTGGGGCTGGCCCTGGCGCCGTTCCAGTCGCTTTGCCCGCTGCGCTGGCTGGAGCTGGTGGCGGTCGGGCCGAGCGCGGTCACCGTTCCGGGCGCGGCCCCGGCGCTCCCTTGGCCAACCAGAGGAGAGGCGGACGTGGCGGTGGTGGGGATTGGCACCGTGGGCGCCACCGTCGTGGCCCGAGAGGAGCTCCACAGCCCGGCCCTATCAGGGGGCCCTCCCCGCGCTGGCGCTTGACCCGGCTCTGACGCCGGTTCCCTGGCGGCGGTAGTTCACAGGGGCCGGCCAAGCCGCCACCGCAGTCGCCCCCAGCCCGCCCGTGCGATGCTATGCGCGTTGTCTGCACATCCGCGATCGGTGGCCAGAACCAGGTCCGGGAGCCGGGCCGCGCCGGGGGCCAGACTCACCGGCGGCGAGGCGGCGGGCCGTCATCTCCTGAGCTTGCCCGACTCAGGGCTGCGAGCCACCACCGGCATGGTGCGGGCGGCCCTGGGCAACATCCTGGGGGAGCGCTTGGTGTCAGCTCGGGTGGTCGACCTCTTCGCCGGGGCCGGCAGCCTCGGACTGGAGGCGCTGTCGCGCGGGGCGGCCTGGGTGACCTTCGTTGAGTTGCAGCGGGCGCATGCCGAAGTGATCCAGGCCAACCTGGAGATGCTCGGATTCCAGGCCCGCGGGGAGGTGGTGGTGGCTGACGCCCTGGCCTGGGTTCGCCGCCTCGAGCCATCCCTCAGAGCCGCCGATTTGGTGATCATGGACCCGCCCTACCGGGACCGCGGGCCGGAGCTCTGCCAGTCCGTGCTGGCCCAGCTGGGGGTGGTGGCGGTGCAGTTGTCGCAGTGGGATCCCGTGGTGGTGGTGGAGCACCACCGGCAGCTGACGCTGTCGACCACCCCCGGGGCGCTAAATTGCGTGCGTAAGGCTCGCTACGGCACCACCGAGCTCTCGTTCTATCAGAGGTCCCCATGACAGCTGCGGTTTATCCCGGGAGTTTCGACCCCATCCACCAAGGGCATCTGGACGTGATCGAGCGGGCTGGCCAGATCTTCGATCGGGTCGTGGTGGGGGTGCTGGACAACTCTCTCAAGGAGTGCCTCTTCAGCGCCGAGGAGCGGGCCCAGCTGGTCCGGGAAAGCCTGCCTGCCGGCAGCACCGTGGAGGTGGTGCACTTCTCCGGCCTGGCCGTGAGCTTGGCGGTCTCCCAGCAGGCGGGGGTGATCGTGCGCGGGCTGCGGGCGGTGTCGGATCTCGACAGCGAATTCCAAATGGCGCTCATGAATCGACGCCTCGAGCCCAGGGTGCACACTGTGTTCTTGACCACCGGGTTCGCCAACGTCTACCTGAGCTCCTCGCTGATCAAGGACGTCTGCGCCCACGGCGGCAGCATCGAGGGGCTGGTGGCCCCCAGCGTGGCGGTGGCACTGCGGCGCAGACTGGCGCCTGGAGCGGATCCCAGTCTGGGGGCGTTTGAGGAGGCAGGATGAGCGATATTTCCGACGAATTCGACCTTGAACCGGAGCCGGTGTCGATCATCGACATGCTCGATCACCTGGAGTCCTTGGTGAACCAGAGCCGGAGGGTCCCGCTCACCCCCAATATCGTGATCAACGAGGAGGAGATCCTCGACGTCCTGGACCAGATCCGGGTGGGCATGCCAGAGGAGATCAAGGAGGCACGCATGGTCCTGGAGACCCGCGAGTCGCGCCTCCGGGAGGCCCAGGAGCAGGCGGAACAGATCCTGGCCGCAGCCCAGGAGCGCGCCGAGCGTCTCACCGATGACCATGAGGTGACCCGACGAGCCGGAGCTGAGGCGGATGCCATTCTCACCGACGCCAGGGAACGGAGCCGCAAGATGCGTCGCGACTCCGACGACTACGCCCGGGAGCGGATGGAGGAATTGGAAACCCAGCTGTCGACCGCGCTCTCGCAGGTTCGGCGAGGCGTGGAGGCACTGGAGGCGGGGCGGGAGGGCGGCTCCGACGACAAGCCCAAGGGCAGGGGTCGCCGGCGCTGAGCCATGGCGGTTGGCCCGCCTGTTAGACTCCCTTGACGTATGGCTCTTCCCAAGGAACGAATCCCCAAGGCGCGTCGCGACCGGCGCCGGTCCCACCTCGCCCTTACGGCGCCTTCGCTGGTGCCCTGCCCGCGTTGCCGGCAACCGCGTCGGTCGCATACCGTCTGCGCCAATTGCGGGCATTACAAGGGGCGCGAGGTCATCGCGACTGAATAGCCCGGCACCTCGAGCCGAAGAGGGGGCGGACCTGGTCTACGGCTCGCTGGCGTTGGTTTTCCCGGGCCAGGGGGCGCAGACCCCCGGCATGGGAGCGGAGCTGATCGCGGCGGGGCTAGCCCCGGCACTTCTGGATGTAGCCGGTGAGCACGGGTTGGATCTGGCCAGGCTCCTGGTCGAAGGAACCGCGGAGGACCTGCGTCCGACTCAGGTCGCCCAGCCCGCGCTGTACTACTGTGGAGTCGCCCTGGGGCGGCGCGTTCAGGAGTTGGGCCTGCGTCCGCAGCTCGCCGCTGGCCACAGCCTGGGCGAGTACTGCGCCCTGGTGGTGGCGGGGGCGCTCGACGCCGAGGACGGGATGCGCCTGGTGCTGGAGCGGGGCAGGCTGATGGCGGCCGCCCCCGTGGGCACCATGGCCGCCGTCCTCGGGCTCGGTACCGAGGCACTCGGCCAGATCTGCCAGGAGGTGGCCGGTGCCGGCGAATGTTGTGTCATCGCCAACGACAACTGCCCCGGGCAGCTGGTGATCTCAGGCTCGCTGGAGGGGGTCCGGGCGGCGTCCGAGCGATCCGTTGCGGCCGGCGCGCGTCGGGTGATCCCGCTCAGCGTCGGGGGAGCGTTCCATTCCCCGTTGATGGCGGAGGCGGCGCTGGCATTCGCGGCCGCGGTGGACGGGATCACCCTTCGCGACCCGGAATTCCCCGTGGGCTCCGGGGCCAAGGGGCGGTTGCTGTCCAGCGCTGACGAGATTCGGCAGAGCCTGCGGGTCCAGCTGGAGAGTCCGGTTCGCTGGACCGAGGTGGTGAGGGCGATGGCCGGCACCGGCACCTTTTTGGAGTGCGGCCCCGGCAACACCCTGGCGGCGCTGATCCGGCGAACCCTGGAGGGCGTGACCGTCCTGCCGGTGGGATCCCCCGCGCAGGCGCAGTCCGCCTTCGGGCGGGTGCTTGAGTCAGCATCTCTGGCGGCGAGGCCATAAGGGGGAGACCCTCCTCATAGAATGAACGCCAGGTTGCCCCGGTGCAGAACGCGAGCGGCGGCGCTGGCTTCCCTGCCACCGGTCGCGCGATGAAGTCCTTCGTTCGCCGGCTGGTGGGGGTTGGTCATTCTGGGGCGTCCCCGGAGGGCGTGCCTGTTGACCCCGGCGCGGAGGGGCGCCAGATTGGACCGGGCTTTGGTCGCGGAGGTGGTGCCGAAGGCTTTACCGTATTGCCCGGGGAGCGTCTGAGTGGGGCCGGGCCGGTGCTCACCACGGCCTCGGACCTGCACCCAGCGCGAACTCAGGCCGCTTCGGATAGGCAAGTCGCGGGAACTTCGATGACAGCCCCGGCAGAGCCGGACAGCACGGCGACCACAGGTCGTCTAACGAGGGGTAAAGATGGCAGACATGACTTGGGACAGCTTCCAGGCGATAGTCGTCGAACAGCTCGGCGTCGAAGCCGATCAGGTGACGCCGGAGGCGAACTTCGTGGAGGACCTCAACGCGGACTCGCTGGACCTGGTGGAACTGATCATGGCCTTCGAGGAGGCGTACGGGATGGAGATACCGGACGAGGACGCGGAGAAGATTCAGACCGTGGGGCAGGCCTGGGACTACGTGAAGGAGCACTCGGACCTGGCCAGCTGACGGCCCCGGCGCCCGCCCCGGCCCGCCGGCGCCGGACCGGAGCGGGCGCTGAGGAACTGGCCCGGCAGGCGGTGGAGGCGGAGCGCCGCCTCGACGACCTGCAGGAGCGCCTGGGTCTGCGCTTCAAGCGCCGGGAGCTGCTCCGCGAGGCCATGACCCACACCTCCTGGATCAACGAGCGGGGCGACCAGGGCCGGGACAACGAGCGCCTCGAGTACCTGGGCGACGCGGTCCTGGAACTGGTGGCGGGGGAGTATCTCTTCAGCCGATTCCCCAACTACGACGAGGGCCAGCTCACCCAGATGAGGTCGTCGCTGGTGAGCACGGTGGCCCTCGCCCGGCTGGGGGAGCAGCTCCTCCTGGGCGAGACCCTGCGTCTGGGTAGGGGGGCGGCCAAGTCAGGGGCGCGCCGCTTGACCTCGCTGCACGCCAACGCCTTTGAGGCGCTGGTGGGGGCCATCTTTCTGGACCAGGGATATCGCAAGGCCGGTAAGGTGTTCCTCTCCCGCATCGGCGACCTGAGCGCCTGGACCGACCCCAATTTCAAGGGCCGCCTCCAGGCCCTGGCGCAGGAGCGCTACGGAGCTCCACCTCAGTACCAGACGGCGCCGGCCCCCGGCGACCCCAGATCCCGGGTGTACATGTCCCAGGTCTCGGTCGACGGCCATGGCCAGCTCGGAGAGGGGCGCGGTGGCACCAAGCAGGCGGCCGAGCAGGCGGCCGCCCGCGCCGCCATCGACCTGCTGGTGGCCCCGGTCTCCAAGAAGCGTCGACGCCGCTCTCCGGCTGCCGAGGCGGCGCCGGCGCCGACCGCTCTGTGGGCGCCCAGTGCCCCCACGACCGCCGGGCAGCTCGAACTGGCGGCGGCTGCCCCGGCCGGCCCCGGAGGAGCCGAGGTCGTGGCCGGTCCCGCGGCCGAGGTCGCCCCCGAAACCCAGGGCCCTGAGGCGTCCCCCGGCAAACGCCGCCGCCGCCGTTCCAGCCGGAGTCGGGTCGCCACCATCGAGGCGGGCACGGTCGCAGCTGAGGCGCCGGAGCCTACTCCAGCCGTGGTGCTGGCTGAGACCCCGCCAGCTCCAGAGGTCGGCGACGGCGCACCCGCCAAGCGCCGCCGCCGCCGTCCCAGCCACGGCCGCACGGAAGCCGCCGACGCTGCCGGCACTGCGGCCGGGACGGGGGAGCTTGCGGCCCAGCCGCCGCCTTTCCGGCCGGACGAATTGGCTCTGGCCGCTGATGGGGTGCCGGCCAAGCGTCGGCGGCGCCGCTCCACCCGCGGCCGGACTCCGGCCGGTGAGGCGGGGGACATTCGCGATCAGCCGGCGCTGGGGGAGGTGCCGTCGCTCCTCGCCACAGTTCCTTCGCCTTCGGGCGATCCCGAGCCAGCCAAGCGGCGCCGTCATCGCTCCGGGCGGAGCCGGTCGGTGACGGCGCCGCTTGGCGAGACTCCTCCGCTTCCGGAGTTCCCAGCGCGGGATAGCGTGGCATCGCTCCCCGAGGGCGGGCCCTCCCAGGCGCACAGTCCCTCCGACCAAGCTCGGGCGGAGGCGGCCAACCTCGAGAGTGGACCCAGCCCCGCCGCGGCGGAGGCGGTCGCGGTGGCGGCGCCAGATGGGGCGCCGGTCAGGCGCACCCACCGTGGCCGACGGGGTGGGCGGCGGCGCCCCGGGGGCACGGTGACCCCGGCTCCATGAGGATCAGCCGACTGCAGGTCCAGGGGTTCAAGAGTTTCGCCTCCAGGTCTGAGTTGGAGCTTGGCCCCGGGATCACCGCAGTGGTGGGCCCAAATGGAAGTGGCAAGTCCAACCTGGTGGATGCCATCCGCCTGGTTCTGGGCGGGGCCAGCGCTCGCGAGTTGCGGGGCCAGCGCCTGGAACAGGTGATCTTCGGGGGTGGTGAGCGCCGGGCCGCTCTCGGCATGGCCGAAGTCACGCTGGTCTTCGACAACGAGGACAACCGTCTCCCGGTCGAGGACATCGAGGTGGCGCTCACGCGCCGGGTGTATCGGGATGGCACCAGCGAGTTTCGCCGCAATGGGGCTCGGGTCCGGCTGCGCGACCTGGGCCGGCTGCTGGATGCCACCGGGCTCACCCAGGCGGGCTACGCGGTGATCGCCCAGAACGACATCGAATCCATCATCCGGGCCACGCCGGCCCAGCGGCGACATCTGGTCGAGGAGGCCGCCGGGGTGAGGGGGGCCCAGGCCCTGCTCGATGACAGCCGAGCCCGTCTGCACGCTCTCGACCAGTGGCTGGAGGGTTCGGCCGGGAGGCTGGCGGAGCTACTTCCACGCATTGATGCGCTCGGCCATGAGGCGGAGGCGGCGGAGGAGGCCGCCGGCATCCGCAGCCGCCTGGCCGAACTTCGCGGCAGCCTGGAGCGGGCGGCCTGGCTGGCGGCGATGTCCGACGCCCAGCGCATCGAGCGGCAGTTCACCACGGCCGTGCGACGGCGGGAGCAGGCTGCGCTCGAGTTCGGCGAATATGACCTCCACTACGCTCAGGAGCGCGAGCTGCTGCAGCGGGAGCAGGCCGGTCGGTTGGACCTGGAGCGGGAGGTCGGGCAACTGGCGCTGCGCCTGCAGCAGGTGGAATCAGCGCGCGAGCGGTGGTTGGATCGTGCGCAGCAGGCGGCGGCGGCGCACGACGCGGCGCGCCGCCAGCGCCAGGAGGCGGCCGAGGACATCGACAACCTCGGCTACCAGGCCGCTGTTCAGACGGAGAGGTCAGCGACAGCAGATCAAAAGCAGCTTCAGAGGGTCGACCTGGAGCGGGAACTGGCCGGCTTGGAGGCTCGCCGCAGCGAGCTGCGCAGCGCGCTTGCCAGTCGCGAGGAGTCGGGACGTCGGCTGCACCGTGAGCTGAACGAGCTGACCCGCAAGCAGGCCGAGGCGGACGCTGCTCTGACTGCGGCCAGGGCTCGGGTGGAGCGCGCTGCCCAGCTGGATTCGGCTCTCAGCGAGCGAGTCGGGGATGCCGAGAGCAACCTGTCCCAGGTCACGGAGCAGGGGGTGGCCGCGGAGGCCGCCGCTCAGGACCAGGCAGCTGAACTGGCCCGATCGGTGCGATCCGAAGCCGCCGCCCTGGAGGTGCTGGGGGCGGCTGAGCGGGCGGTCGCGGCCGCCACCCAGGCCGAGCGGGAGGCATCGGCGCAATTGGCGGCCCAGACCGCCCTGCTGGCCAGCCGCCGCGAGGGTCGGGCCATCGCCGAGGCGGTTGGGCGTGGAGTCCTTTCGGTCCACCCCCTGGGCGCCTCGCTGCGGGCCATCTCCGCCGCTGACAGCCGCGCCCTCGAGGCCGGTCTGGGACAGCTGGCGGCGGCGCTGGTGGGGTCATCGGAAGAGGCCAGGACGGCTCTGGCCATGGCCGGCGAGGCGGCCGAGATGGTGTGCTGGCCGGTGCCGGGAGAGGAGCCCGCGCCGGCCCTCGAGGGCTGCCGTCCCCTGGCCTCCGCGCTGCAGGGCCCGCCTGAGGATCTCGCCGTGGTGGAGCGGGTCTGCCGACACACCTGCCTGGCGGCGAGTCGACAGGCAGCGGCCGGGTGGCTGGAGCGGTTCCCGCAGGGCCGAGCGGTGCTCGCCGACGGGACCGTGCTCGGGATCGGAATGGAGGTCACGCCCGCTGGGGCGGACGGCGACCTGGAGGCATTCTCCCAGCTGGAACACTGGCGCCGAGAGGTCGAGCGCCAGGGCGCTGAGCTGGAGCAGGCGACTCGCCGCCTGGAATGGGCTCGCAAGCAGCATCAGCGCCAGCGCAGTGGAGTCGACCAGGCGCGTTCCAGGGCGGCCCAGAGCCAGGGCCAGCGGGACGCCGCCAAACGCGAGCAGCTGCGACTGGAGGGGCATCTTCTGGAGTTGCGGCAGCGTTTCCAGGACGTCCATGCCGAGCTCGAGAGGGAGCGCGCCCAGCTGGTGTCCGGGAGTGCCAACCAGGCCAGCTCCGGGCTGGAGCTGGAGCGCGTGACCCAGGTTCTGGAGGCTGAGGAGAGCGCAGCCGACCGTCTGCGGGAGGAGTTGTCTGGGCTGGCCGCTCCGGCTCAGGCGGTCGGAACCGCTCTTGATCAGGTGCGGCTTGAACTAGCTGCCCTGGAGATGGAGGAGCGCGCCCTTCGACAGCGCGAGCAGGAGCGGGCCCAGCGCATCGCCCACCTGGAGGAGCGCGGTCGGGCTGCCGAGCAGAGATTGGCCGAGGCGGAGGCAGCCGCCCTGGTGGCTCTCGCGCTGGCGGCCGAGGCGGAGGAAGAGGCCGGCTTGCTGGCCGACCAGCTGGCCCAGCTCCGGGAGCGAGCACAGGGCGGACAGGTGGCGGAGTCGGACCCGCTCCAGCAACTCGCGAAGTTGGAGAGGACTCGGGCCGAACTGGAGTCGGCCCTCAACGGCGCCGCCGCGACGGTGGCCATGTTGGAGCGGGAGCTGGCCCTCCACCGCGAGCGCGTTGACCAGCTGGGCAAGCAGGTGGGAGCCCAGCCGGAGGTCGCCGAGGAAACCTCGTTGGCCATGGGTAACCCGGAGCGCGCGGCCCAGGAGATCAGCCGCCTGGAGCGGCGCCTGCTCGGCCTCGGTCCGGTCAACGAGCTGGCCCCGCAGCAATTGCAGGAGCTGCTGGCTCGGACCGAGGGCCTGCGCTCGGCCCATGAGGACACCACCGCGGCTCGCCAGGACCTGGATGCGGTCCTGGGCCAGCTGGAGGCGGTGAGCAGTGGCCGGTTTAGGCAGACTCTGACCCGGGTCACCCGGGAGTTCGAGCTGGTGTGGCGCGAGCTCTTCGGCGGAGGCCGGGCGACCCTGCTGGTCACCTCGGGAGAGGGGCCGACGGGGGTTGACCTGGAGGTGCAACCACAGGGCAAGCGGGTAATCCCGATGGCGCTGCTATCGGGCGGCGAGCGGGCTCTCACCGCCCTGGCCCTGGTGCTGGCGCTGCAGGAGGTCTCGCCCAGTCCCTTCTACGTGTTCGACGAGGTGGACGCCGCGCTCGACGAGGTGAACGTGGCCAACTTCGCCAGACTGCTCAAGAGCCGCGCTGCCCGGAGCCAGTTCCTGGTCGTCACCCACAGCCTGACCACCATGGCGATGGCCTCCCACCTCTATGGAGTCACCCAGGATGGGCGTGGCTCCAGCCGGGTGCTCTCGGTGCGGCTGGCGGAGGACGGCCAGAGCATCGAGGAGGAGGAGCCCCAGACCAGCGCTGACCTCGCCGAGGCTGGCGTCCTTGGCTGACGCCCTCCCCAGGCCCCGCTGGTGGCGCCGACTCCCGGGCCGGCTGGATCGGGTCGGCAGCGGCCTGGGCCACCAGCTGCGCAGTCGCCTCAGCCTCGGGCGGGGGGCCGGCGAGGAGGTCTACGAAGAGGTTTTCGAGCTGCTCCTGGCCAGTGACTGTGGCGTTGCCATTTCCGAGGACCTGGTGGCCGGCATGCGGCGGCGGGCCACCAGGGAGCGACTGCGAGATTCATCGCAGCTGCTGACCGCTCTGCGTGAAGAGATGGAGTCGGAGTTGGCCGGCCGCGATCGCGAGCTGGGCCTGGCGGGCGCCCCCTGTGTCTGGCTGGTGGCCGGGGTCAACGGCTCGGGGAAGACCACCACCATCGCCAAGTTGGCATGGCGGCTGCGAGCGCAGGGGGTGACGCCCCTGGTGGCCGCGGCGGACACCTTTCGGGCGGCCGCCATCGACCAGTTGCGGCGGATGGTCGAGCCCACAGGGGCCGAGGTGGTGGCCCATCAGCCCGGTGCCGACCCCGCCGCCGTGGTGTTCGACGCCATCGCGGCGGCGCGGGCGCGGGGCCGTGAGGTGGTCCTGGTGGACACCGCGGGCCGCCTGCACACCAAGGACAACCTGATGCAGGAGCTGGGCAAGATCCGGCGAGTTGTGGCTGCTCAGCTCCCCGGCCAGCCGGCCGAGTCCCTGCTGGTCCTGGACGCGTACGTGGGGGCCAACGCGATCGCCCAGGCGCGTTCCTTCGGGGAGGTGATCGGAGCCACCGGCCTGGTCTTGTCCAAGCTGGACGGCAGCGCTCGGGGTGGCTACGTTTTCCAGGTCGAGCGCGAGCTCCAGCTACCCGTCAAGTTGGTCGGGGTGGGGGAGGGAATCGGGGACCTGGAGGACTTCGACCCCAAGGCGTATGTCGAGGGCCTGCTGGCGGACTGAACCGTCCCAAGCGGCGTCAGTCCACGCCGGTTGGAGTGAGCGGCGCCGAGATCCAGGTTGCGGTTGGAGACGCGCCCCCCTTAGCCTGTAAAGGCCTTGACCTTGACAGCTGATGGACTCACAGACTCGCGACTCCAGCGCCAGCGGCTTCTGGACGTCTACTCGCCGGTCCTCACGGAGCGCCAGCGCGAGGCGCTCCGCCTTCATCTCGAGGAGGATTGGTCGGTGACCGAGCTGGCCCAGGCGCTGAGCATCTCTCGGGCTGCCGCCCATGACCTGATCCGTCGGGGGCTGCTCCGGATGGAGGAGATGGAGAGTCAGATCGGCCTTTGCCGTCGCCTCGAGGCCGCCGAGCAAGGGCGGTTGGCCCTGGAGCTGAAGGTCGCCAGGCTCGAGGTTCAGCTGCGGCAGATGGGTAGTCGCGGCTGATGTTTGACACTCTGACCGACAAGCTGGGGCTGGCTTTCAAACGCTTCACCGCCAAGGGGCGGCTGACCCCGGAGGACGTCGATGTCGGGCTTCGGGAGGTGCGCCTGGCCCTGCTCGAGGCTGACGTCAACTACAAGGTTGCGCGCGAGTTCGTCGACCGGGTTCGCGGCCGGGCGGTTGGCAGTGACGTGCTGGACAGCCTGACGCCAGGACAGCAGGTGATCAAGATCGTCTTCGAGGAGCTGGTCGCCTTGCTGGGAGGCTCCGACGCCGCCATCAGCTATAGCCCCGAGCCTCCCACCACCCTGATGCTGGTTGGGCTCCAGGGCTCGGGCAAGACCACCACCGCGGTCAAGCTCGCGCTCCTGGTCCGCCGTGAGGGGCATCGCCCGATGCTGGTCGCTGCGGACCGGCGGCGGGCCGCGGCGGTCGAGCAACTCCAGACCCTGGCCGGCGAGCAGCAGCTGGGAGTCCTGGTCGCCGACGACACCAAGGGGATAGCCAGGGGGGTGGAGCGGGCGGTGGCCGAGGCGCGCCGTCAGGGCGCCGACGTGGTCATCGTGGACACCTCCGGGCGCCTCCATCTCGACCAACCATTGATGGACGAACTCAAGGCGATCCGCTCGGCGACCAAGATCCACCACTCGCTGCTGGTGGTGGACGCGATGACAGGGCAGGAGGCGGTTCGGCTGGCCGGTGCCTTCAAGGATGAGGTCGGCATCGACGGGGTGCTGCTCACCAAGCTCGACGGGGATGCTCGTGGTGGGGCCGCCCTGTCCATGCAGGCCGCGATCGGGCTCCAGGTCTGGTACTGCGGCGTGGGGGAGCGGCCTCGGGACCTCGAGGTGTTCCATCCGGAGCGGATGGCACGGCGGATTCTGGGGATGGGCGACGTGCTGACTCTGATTGAGCGGAGTCAGGATGAGATCAGCCCCGAGGAGGCTCTCTCCGCCCAGGAGCGGATGCGCCAGGGGCGCCTCACCCTCGACGACTTCGTCAGTCAGCTGCGTCAGATTCGCAAGCTCGGTCCCCTGGAGTCGGTGCTGGGTATGATGCCCGGGGGCCGCGAACTGATCCGGTCGCAGGGTGTGGCCATGCCCGACGAGAGCCAGCTGCGCAAGCTGGAGGCGATCGTGCTCTCGATGACTCCGGAGGAGCGGCGCCGGCCAGAGCTGGTCGACTCCTCCCGGCGCCGTCGGATCGCCAGTGGGAGTGGAACCACCACGGTGGAGGTTTCCCGCCTGATCAAGAGCTTCGACCGGATGCAGTCGGTGATGCGGAGCCTGACCGGGGCGGGGGGACAGCGCCGCCTGGCTCAGGAGCTGTTCAGGGGCTCGGGCGGCGGCATGCCGCTCCTCAAGGGGTGAACACGATCAGCGCGGCGGGCAGCCTAGCCGTCCCCGCAGAAGCAGGAGATCAACAGTGGCAGTGAAGATTAGGCTGAAGAGGATGGGCGCCAAGAAGCGTCCCTTCTACCGGGTGGTGGTGGCTGATGCTCGCTCACCGCGCGACGGCAGGTTCATCGAGTCGGTGGGGTATTACGACCCACTCCATGACCCCGCCGTGGTCAAGCTCGACGACCAGCGAATCCGCCACTGGATGGGCACCGGCGCCAAGCCCTCGGACGTGGTCCGCGAGCTGATGGAGCGCCAGGGCCTGCTCCCCGCGTCCGCCCGGCCGGCCCGGGCCAAGGCGGCCCAGCCAGAGGTCGCCGCGGCTCCAGGGGAGTCCGCCGCGAGCCCGGAGTCGCCGTCTGCCAACGCCGCTGTCGACGCGGAGGCTCCCGAGGCAATTGACGAGCCCGCCGAGGCTCCCGCGGAGGATGCCAGCCAGACGGACGTGTCGGAGCCCGAGGGCGGCGTTCCCGAGGCGGCGGATGACGACGACCCGGCCTTCCCGGCGGAGCCCGGTGAGGCCTGATCAGATGCCGGACTACGGGCAGTTGGTCAGCTTCATGGTCAGCCAGATCGTCAGTGAACCAGAGGCAGTCACGGTAGAAGTCGAGCAGGATGGTCACCGTGCCATCGTTCGGGTGCGGACCTCGCCGGCCGATCTGGGCAAGGTCATCGGACGCAACGGTCGCCACATCGAAGCGATTCGGACGGTGGTTAAGGCGGCCTCGCTGCGTTCCCGGGATTGGGTGCATGTGGAGGTGCGCGATTGAGCGCTGGTCCTCAATGGGTGCGGGCCGCCCGGGTGATCAAACCCCACGGGCTGAGCGGCGAAGTCTGCCTGGAAATGCTGGGTGGTGGCCCCGGCCGTCTCACTCCGGGCAGCCGCGTGAGGTCATCCCAGGGCCTGCTGGAGGTGGAGGGCATCCGTCAGGCCGGCCAGTTCGTCCTCGGCAGGCTGTCCGGCGTCGATGACCGGGAAGGGGCCGCCGCCCTGTGTGGGGGATACCTCGAGGTCGCGGGTGACCAGGTGCGCCCGCTCGCAGAGGGCGAGTATTTCCATTTCCAGTTGGTGGGTCTCGAGGTTCGCGATCAGAGCGGGCGAGCCCGGGGTGAGCTGATCGAGGTGGAGACCTACCCCGCCCACGACGTCTATGTGCTCCGCACCCCCCAAGGTGAGCTGAGAGTGCCGGCGGTCCGCCAGGCGGTGCTCGCGATTGACCTCGCGGCCGGCGCCATGACCGTCGCCAGCGGCTTTTTCGAGGAGGCCGTTGATGCGCTTTGATGTGATCACGCTCTTCCCCCAGGTGTTCCCCGGCCCGCTGTCGATAGGGGTGGTGGGCCGAGCCCTGGAGGCCGGGCTGGTTCAGATCGAGACCCATGACCTGCGCCAGTGGGGGCTGGGTGTCCATCGCCAGGTTGATGACATCCCTTTCGGCGGGGGCCCGGGGATGGTGCTCCGGCCTGAGCCGCTCTTCGCTGCGGTGCGGGCGGTGGCGGGCATCCCGGGGCTGGAGCCAGCGCACCCGATCCTGCTCTCAGCCCACGGCCGGCGGCTGGACCACCGGCTCGTTGAGCGCCTCAGCGGGGAGTCCCGGATCCTGCTCATCTGCGGCCGTTACGAGGGGGTCGATGAGAGGGTGAGGCTGGGTCTGGGCGTGGACGAGATCACAGTCGGTGACTTCGTCGTCAGTGGGGGCGAGCTGCCCGCGATGTTGCTCATAGAGGCGGTCGCCCGCCAGCTTCCCGGAACCCTGGGGGACCCCGAATCCGCTGTGGACGAAAGCTTCGCCCAGGGCATGCCCGAGTATCCCCACTACACTCGACCCGCCGTCTTCGAGGATTTGCCGGTGCCAGAGGTGCTGCGCAGTGGCGATCATGCGAAGATCGCCGCCTGGCGGAGCGAGGCCGCCCGGGAACGGGCGCGGCGGTTGCGACCCGACCTGCTGGGCGGAGATGGGCGAGCGGCGGCGATTCAATCAGTCGGTCTAGAGCCAGAACCGGGAGCGGCCAGGGCCGGCGCCGGGACGGGAGGAATGCCATGAACGTGATCGATCTCCTCGAGGAGGAACAGCTGCGGGACGATGTTCCGGAGCTACGCCCGGGGGACACGGTTCGAGTCCATGCCAAGGTCGTGGAGGGGACTCGCGAGCGGGTCCAGGTCTTCGAGGGAGTGGTGATCGGACTCCACAGCGGGGGTGTGCGCCGCTCGGTCACCGTCCGGCGCACGGCCCACGGGGTCGGGGTTGAGCGCACCTTCCTGGTCCACTCGCCGCGCCTGGCCATGATCGAGGTGGTGCGCCACGGGAAGGTGCGCCGGGCCAAGCTCTATTACCTGCGCGGCCGGGTCGGTAAGAAGGCGAAGATCCGGGAGCGGCGCGAGGTCACGGTCAAGGTGCCCGTGGCCGCCGCGGTCCCGGTGGCGGAGCCCGAGGTAGCCGAGGTGGAGCCGGTCGCCGCACCGAGGCGGCGCTCCTTGCGGCCGCGCCGTTCGGTCGATTGAGGGCAGATCGCGGTCGCGACGGTGACCGCGCCGCAGGCCATAAACTGGAGCCGTGATCGACACCCCCCCTACCAAGGCCAGCCGGGTGTTGGTGGTCTCGCGCCCGGCCTCGCGCTCGGAATCCATGCAGCGTGCGCTGGAGAAGCGAGGCTTGGACATGGTTCTCTTCGAGTCCAGCGGGAGCGCTGCCGCCGCCTTGGACGGGACTCCGGTGGAGGCTGTGCTGATCGATGTCGTCGGCGATGATGCTGACCTGGTGCCCCTGATTCGGCAGATCCGGGGCAGCATCCTGCACGCGGCGGTCCCGGTGGTTCTGGCGGTTGCTGATCCCAATTCCCCGCTGGTGGCCGCGGCCCTGGACGCCGGTGCCAGCGAACGGGTGCTGCGCAGCAGCCCGGCGCAGGCGGTGGCGGACCTCCTGCAAACCAGGATCATGGCGGCGGCTTCTCCCCAGCGACCCAGCAGGGGCAGCGGTGAGCTATGGGTCGTCTGCGGCCCTCGGGGCGGGGTGGGCAGGACCATGATCGCGTCCAACCTGGCGGTCCTGGCGGCGGACAGCTACCGGGTGGCGCTGGTAGACAACGTCCCCCGCTTCGGGAGCGCTCTGGTGGCCTTCAACCTTCCTCCCCAGACGCCCACCTGGGTCGAGCTCACTACGGTGGGTCCGGACGAGGAGATTTTCGACCGGCTGCCGCGACATCCCAGTGGGGTGTCGGTGCTGCCGGCGCCGTCCCGCCCGGAGCTGGCGGACTCGGTCGCTCCGGCCGCCGTCGGGGCGATGATCATGCGCCTGACCCACGCCGCGGAGCTGGTGGTGGTGGACCAGGGTGGGCGACTCGACAACGGCGGCATAGACATGCTGGAGAGCTCGGACCACATGGTGGTGGTGGGCACGCCCGACAACCCCGGGGTCTACGCCCTTTTGGCCTGGCTGCGAATCTGCGATCAGCTTCGCATCCCTCGAGATCGCATCTCAGTGCTTCTGAACTGCGTACTTCCCTACCACCAGGTCGACGCCGACCGTGCCGCCAAGGTTCTGGAGCAGCCGGTGCTGTCAGTTCCCCACGCCGGCCTGGATGGCGTCAGGTCCCTGAGTGGCGGCGAGCCACTGGCTTGGCGTC
Source organism: bacterium (assembly GCA_021802115.1). The sequence continues at coordinate 36,569 of JAKABA010000005.1, forward strand.
ACCCCGGTAACCGCTGGGTGAAGTCGCTGCGCAACACCTTCGAGCAGATCTCCCCGGTTCTGGCGGCTGGCCTCAAGCACTGACCGCTGCCACTGCGGCCGCGCCTAGGCCGCCCCGGTGGGGGCCTTCCCCTCTGGCCAGTACTGCTCCTCCAGGATCTCGGAGTCGTCCAGGCCGCGGCGGCGCATAACCGCCCTGGCGGTGGCGATCATCCCTGGGTGCCCACAGAGGTAGACAACTCCCATCCTGGGGCCGATGCCGAACTCATCTGAATACTTCCGGAGCACGTCCTCAGCCCGCCCCGTCTCCCCCTGCCAGCTGGGGTCATCCCATGGCCGGCTCACCGTGGGGACGTATTGGAAGCCCGACAACCTGGTCTCCAGGTCGATCATCTCCTGCTGGTATCCGAATTCGTGGGGGTAGCTGGCGCCCTGGACCAGCATGATTCGATGTGGCCCACCGCCTTGGCCGGAGGAGCGGCTGAGCTGGCGCAGGATACTCGCGAAGGGGGCAATGCCAGTCACCGTCGCCAGGAAGAGGTGGGCCCGGTCAGGATCCAGCCCCTGGCGCAGGAAGACTCCCTTGGGGCGCTTGCGCATCAGCAGGTGGTCCCCAGCCCCGAGCCGGTGCAGGTGAGGCGTGAGGGCGCCCCCGGGAATCATCTCGATGAAGAACTCCAGCTCCGCTTCCTCCGGCGCTGAGACGATGGAGTAGGGGCGTTCCAGCACCCGGCCTTCGAGGTCGACGCCGAGGGTGGCGTATTGCCCGGGGCGAAATGCGAAAGGAGTCTCGGGCCGGACTCGGATGGTCCACAGCTCGGACGCGAGGTCGCGGCGCTCGGTGATGAGGCAGGAGTCGTATTTGTCTGAAAGTGGGCTCGACACTGGTGCTGGGGGTCTCCACGCAGGCTCCGGTTGGGGCCAGTGTACCCAGGCCGTGGCGCACTCCCTGGGCCGATTGAGATTGCCGCTGCCCGGGAAGGCTCTTGGAAGGCTGTTGATAGAATCGCCAGGCCCCACTGCCAACCCGCCCAAGGAGCACTTTTCGTCAGATGCCCGCCCGGACCCTGATCATCGTCGAGTCGCCCAGCAAGGCCAGGACTCTGAGCAAGTTCCTGGGCACCAAGTACGACGTCAAGGCGTCCATGGGCCATGTGGTTGATCTGCCTCGTTCCAAGCTCGGGATCGACGTCGAGCAGGACTTCGCCCCTGATTACACGGTGATCAAGGGCAAGGAGAAGCAGCTGGCCGAGCTCAAGACCGCGGCCAAGAAGTCGGGCCGGGTCCTGCTGGCAGCGGACCCCGACCGCGAGGGCGAGGCCATTGCCTGGCACATAGCCAACCAGTTGAAGCTGCCGGACCCAGAGCGGATCGTGTTCCGGGAGGTGACCCAGCCGGCGGTGGAGGCCGCCCTGCAGCAGCCTCGGCCGATCGACCGCAACTTGGTGGACGCCTACCAGGCGCGTCGAGCCATAGACCGCCTCCTCGGCTACAAGCTGAGCCCGTTGCTGTGGCGGAAGATCCGCAAGGGCCTCTCTGCCGGGCGGGTGCAATCGGTGGCGCTCCGACTGGTGTGTGACCGCGAGGACGAGATCGACAGCTTCGTGCCCAGGGAGAGCTGGACCTTGGATGCGGTGCTCGAGACTCGGGCGAAGGCCCAGTTCACCGCCCGCTACCAGGGCCAGGGGGAGGCGCCCAAGCGCCGACGTGGAGCCGCCGCCGAGGACGATGACGACCGAAGTGGGCTCAGTGACGAGGCGGCCACCCAGCGGGTGCTGGCGGAGTTGCAGGGTGCTGAATTTCAGGTCGCCTCGGTGGAGCGGAGGCGGGTGCGCCGCAACCCACCCCAGCCCTACACCACCAGCACCATGCAGCAGGACGCCTCCTCGCAGCTGCGCTTCAGCCCCACCAAGACCATGAGGGTGGCGCAGCAGCTCTACGAGGGCGTCGATCTCGGGCCGGCGGGCGCCACCGGTCTGATCACCTACATGCGCACCGATTCGGTCAGGGTGAGCCAGCTGGCGATCGACCAGGCCCGGGACTACGTCGGCGCCAACTTCGGCAAGTCGTACCTGGGCACGGCCGCGGCCGGCAAGCGCTCCAGCAAGAGCGCGGTGCCATCCCAGGACGCCCACGAGGCGGTGCGGCCAACCGCGGCCGAGCGGTCTCCTGAGGCGGTGGCGGAATACCTGACAGCCGATCAGCTGCGCCTCTATCGCCTGGTCTGGCGCCGCTTCATGGCCAGCCAGATGAGCGCCGCCGAGTTCGACTCCACCCGAGTTGAGGTGACGGCCGCCGGCCATCGGTTCCGCGCCACCGGCAGTCAGCTGGTCTTCGACGGTTTCCTCAAGGTGAGTGGCGGCGACGATCGCCAGGACGAGCTCCTGCCCGCAGTCGCCACCGGCGACCCGCTGGCTTTGCTGGACCTTCATCCGGAGCAGCACTTCAGCCAGCCTCCGGCCCGCTTCACGGAGGCGAGTCTGGTCAAGGAGATGGAGGAGAGGGGCATCGGCCGCCCCAGCACCTATGCCCCAACCGTGGAGTTGATCCAGACCAGGGCGTACGTCCGCCAGCTGGAACGCCGGCTCCACCCCGCTCCCCTCGGCCGCGCGGTGAACGAGGCCCTCACCACCCAGTTCCCGGCGGTGGTCGACTTCGGCTTTACCGCCGAGCTGGAGAAGCGACTGGACGCCGTGGAGACGGGGGAAGCCGCCTGGGTGCCGGTGGTCCGGTCCTGGTACGAGCCCTTCGCCAAGGTGCTGGATGAGGCCCAGGAGAGCATGCCAAGGGTCAAGATCCAAGCCCAGCCGGCGGGGGGGGACTGCCCTCGCTGTGGTGCTGAGCTGGTGGTTCGGAGCGGCCGCTTCGGTGACTTTGTCGGCTGCAGCCGCTACCCCGAGTGCGACTACATCCAGGGCAAGGAGGACAAGCTCCCCCCTGAGGAGATCGGCGAGGCTTGTCCCCAGTGTGGCAAGCCGCTGGTCCGCCGGAGCAGCCGCCGGGGTCCGTTCATCGGCTGCTCGGCCTATCCGAAGTGCCGATACGTGCGCTCCGAGGCGGCGCCTGACGGGACCACCCGACCGGCCCGCCCAGCGGCCGAGCCGGTCGGCGAGAAGTGCCCGGAGTGCGGGCAGGACCTGGTCAAGCGGATGGGCCGCTTCGGTCCCTTCATATCCTGCTCTGGGTACCCCAAGTGCCGCTACCGGCCTCCGCGCGTCTCCACCGAGGCCGCGGTGGACTCGGCGGCGGCGCCCGTCGCGGCCCGCCGGACGGTTCGTCGCCAGCCCGGCCGGAAGCGGGCTGACCGTCAGCCCGTGGCCTGACCGGGGCCGGTCAGCGGGCCAGCGGTAGAATTTGAGCCTCGTGGCTTCCCATCAGAGCGTGGCCCCGCACGCCACCACCATTCTGGCGGTCCAGCGGGGATCCGAGATCGCCGTCGCCGGCGACGGCCAGGTGACCGTTGGTGACGTGGTGATGAAGCATCGCGCCAGCAAGGTCCGTCGTCTCTACCACGACCAGATCGTGGTGGGGTTCGCCGGCTCGGTGGCCGATGCCTTCACCCTCTTCGACAAGTTCGAGCGGCAGCTCGACCAGCATCAGGGCAACCTCTTGCGGTCGGCCGTGGAGCTGGGCAAGGAGTGGCGCACCGACCGGTACCTGCGCCACCTGGACGCCATGCTGGTGGTCGCCGGGCAGGGCCAGATGCTGCTGCTCAGCGGCGATGGCGACGTGATCGAACCCGATGATGGGATCGGGGCCATCGGCAGTGGCGGCCCCTACGCCCACGCGGCGGCCCGAGCGATGCTGCTGTACACCGAGCTCGGGGCAGCGGAGGTGGCCCGGCGCGCACTCGAGATCGCAGCTGCGATTTGCATCTACACCAACGACCAGATCATGGTGGAGACGGTGAATGTGGCCGAGGAGGCTCATGGTGCTGGAGTCTGATCTCAAGCCGGCCGAGATAGTGAGCTCATTGGATCGCTTCATCGTGGGCCAGACCGACGCCAAGCGGGCGATGGCGATTGCGCTCCGCAACCGGGTGCGGCGCATGCAGGTGGCGCCCGAGAGCCGGCGCGACATCGTGCCCAGCAACATCTTGCTGATCGGGCCCACGGGAGTTGGCAAGACCGAGATCGCCCGCCGGCTGGCGCAGCTGACAAATTCGCCCTTCATCAAGGTGGAGGCCACCAAGTTCACCGAGGTCGGCTATGTGGGCCGGGACGTGGAGTCGATCATCCGCGACCTCCTGGAGCAGACCATCACCCACATGCAGAGCCAGCGCGTCGCCGAGGTGGAGGTGGAGGCGAGCCAGCGAGCCGAGTCCCGGATCGTGGACCGCCTCCTGGAGGCGGACAGCGTGGCGGCCAAGGCGGCCCCGGAGCAGGCGACCGTGGAGGACGCGGCAGCGCCGGTTCTCGACCACGAGCAGCAGCGCCTGGCGGCGCGCCGGGAGCGGACCCGACGGCGCCAGCTGGCGCGGAAGCTGGCGTCGCGGAAGCTGGACGACCGCCTGATCGAGATTGAGGTGGAGGAGGCCTACTCAGCGCCGGTGGAGGTCTTCTCCGGCACCGGCTACGAGGAGATCGGCTGGTCGCTCTCGGATTTCTTCAGCCAGCTCGCGCCCCCTCGCCGCCGGCTTCGGCGCATGAGTGTGGCCGACGCTCGCCATGCGCTCACCCAGGAGGAGACCGAGCGGCTGGTGGACATGGAGCGCGTCTATGACGACTCCATCCGGCTGGTCGAGGAGAACGGCATCGTCTTCATCGATGAGGTGGACAAGATCGCCGGCCCCTACGTCGAGGCGCATGGCCCCGACGTCAGCGGGGCCGGAGTGCAGCGCGACCTGCTTCCCATCATCGAGGGGTCGACCGTGAGCACGCGCTACGGTTCGGTCAGCACCGAGCACATCTTGTTCGTGGCCGCGGGCGCTTTCAGCTCGGCCCGGCCCTCCGATCTCATCCCCGAGTTCCAGGGCCGCTTTCCGATACGGGTCGAACTCAAGCCTTTGGATGAGGCGGACCTGCGCCGGATTCTGACCGAGCCGAGCAACTCACTGACCAATCAGTACCGGGCCCTGCTGGCCACCGAGGAGGTGGAGCTGGAGTTCTCCGCCGATGGCATTGACGAGCTCGCCCACCAGGCGTTCCTGGTCAACGAGCGAGACGAGAACATCGGGGCCCGACGGCTCTTCACGGTCATGGAGCGGGTGCTCCAGGAGATCTCCTTCTCCGCCGACGAGTTTCACGGCCAGAAGGTGGTCATAGACCGGGCGTCGGTGCGGCAGCGCCTGGGTGATCTGATCCGCGACGAGGATCTCCGCCGCTACGTGCTCTGAACTGCCCCGGTCAACTCAGGGTTCAACCTCGAATGTGAACGGGATCGAATCGGTCACCGCCCGGAAGCCCAGCCGTTCCAGGATGGGGCGGCTGGTGGGGAGGGCCTCCACTTCGAGCAGAGCGAACCCGCGGGCTCGAGCCATCTCAGCCCTGAGGGCCACCAGGGCGCGGTAGACGCCGCGGTGTCGCCAGCCAGGGGCGGTTGACCCCGCCCAGAGCGTACCGAACTGGGTGCCGAGCAAGAACTCCACGCGCGCGCTCCCGACCAGCTCACCGCCGGTCTCGGCCAACAGCACCACCACCCGTTCAGGGGTGGCCTGCACCGCGATCCGGGCCCGCTCCGTCGCGCCTTCATGGTCGGACCCGAAGGCCGCTCGCTGATGGTGCCCCAACCGCTCGAAATCCGCGTTCGAGCTGGCGGGCCGGACCGTGACACCGTCCGGAAGCTGGCAGGGCGGGACGGCGTCGGCCCGGGCGACCATGATCGTCTCCGGGTCTCCCGGGCGGAGGCCATGCCTCAGCAGCAGCGCGGCCAGGGGTTGGTCATGGCCGAAGGTCTTCCACTCGAAGTTCTGGCCGAGAGCTCGAAAATGCTCCAGTTGCTCCAGGATCATTGGTTCGAGATCCGCCGGCGCGACCGCCTGATGGCCGCGCAGGAGCACCAACCCCACCGAATCGGCTCCGGTGACCCGCAGCAGCGGGCCGAGTTCCTCGACCAGCGTCTCGGGGGTGGTCGCCAGGGCAGCTGGACTTCTCAGTTGCCGGTCATGCGCTTGGAGCAGTTCGGTGGCCCCCCAGGGCTGGGGCGGATCGTCGGAAACCATGAGCCGCAGTTTAGTGGGGTCTGAAATTGGGATAAGATTGAGGCGGTAGTCAAATTCGCATGCCCACTGGACGTTGCCGGGGATCCCCACCTGGGCCCGGCGGCGGGAGATGGTGGGCAGAGGTTCAACGCAAGTGGAGGCGCACCATGCCCGTGACCACGCTCACTGAGCTGCTCCAGAACGGGGTTCACTTCGGCCACCAGACCAGCCGCTGGAATCCCAAGATGCGGCCCTATATCTTCGCCAGCCGGGGAGGCATCCACATCCTGGACGTGTCCCAGACGGTGGACCTGCTGGCGGAGGCCTGCACCTTCGCCCATGACGCGGTCGCGCAGGGTGGACAGATCCTTTTCGTGGGGACCAAGAAGCAAGCTCACGACACGATCGAGGAGGAGTGTGCGCGCTCTCACCAGCCCTATGTGGTCAACCGCTGGATGGGAGGCATGCTGACCAACTTCGAAGTCGTGAAGTTGCAGTTGAAGCGGCTGGCGGAGCTCTCAGAGCAGAAGGAGCGCGACGGATTCGCGGGCATGATCAAGAAGGAGCAGCGCCACCACGAGGATGATCTCGAGCGCCTCCAGCGCAACTTCGGTGGCATCACCAACATGAAGCGACTGCCGGCCGCGATGTTCGTGGTCGATCCCCACAAGGAGCGGCTGGCCGTCACCGAGGCCAACAAGCTGGAGATCCCGATCATCGCGATCACCGATAGCAACTGCAATCCCGATGAGATCAGCCATGTGATCCCGGGCAACGATGACGCCATCCGGAGTGTGCGCCTGATCGTCTCCCGGCTGACCGACGCGATCATCGCGGGGCTGGACCAGCGCCGCCAGATTGAGGTGGCCCAGACCCAGGCAGCTGCCGAGAAGGCCGCTCAGTTGCGCGTCGCCCAAGAGGCCGAGGCGGCGGCCAAGGCGGAGGCCGCAGCCCAGGCGGAGGCCAACGCCGCCGCGGCGGCCCCTGGAGAGCCGGCGGAAGAGCAGGGGGCAAGTCAGTGACTCAGGCTGTGACGGCGGACTTGGTGCGCCAACTGCGGGAGCAGACGGGGGCCGGCATCATGGCCTGCAAGCAGGCCCTGGTGGAGGCCGGCGGCGACTTCGACCGAGCTCGCGACGTGCTCCGCACCAAGGGCCTGGCCTCGGCCGAGAAGCGCAAGGGCCGGGAGACCCGCGAGGGATTGGTGGACTCCTACATCCATCCCGGAGGCCGGATCGGGGTTCTGCTGGAGGTCAATTGCGAGAGCGACTTCGTCGCCATGACCGACGTCTTCAAGGCCCTGGTGCACGACCTGGCCCTGCAGGTGGCCAATTCCTCACCGCGCTGGGTGAGGCGTGAGGACGTGCCCCGCGCCGAGCTGGATCGCGAGCGCGCCATCTACCAGGAGCAGGCCCTGGCGGAAGGGAAGTCGGCCGATCGACTGGAGCAGATCGTCGAGGGCCGCCTGCGCAAGTTCTATGAGACCTTCTGCCTGTACGATCAGCCGTTCCTCCGCGACGAGAACGGCAAGGCGCGCCGGGTCGAGCAGGTCATCCAGGAGGCGATCTCCACCACTGGCGAGAACATCGGGGTGGCTCGGTTCACCCGCTACCAGCTGGGTGAGCGGCTTGAGGCTGATGAGCCTGATGGCGCTTGAGCCGGCCCCGTCGTCGGGGCCGTACGCAGCTGCCCTAGAGCGGCCGGTGCCCCGCTTTGGGAGGGTGGTGGTCAAGCTGAGCGGAGAGGCCCTGGTCGGTGACGGTGAGTTCGGGATCGACCCCGAGGTGTTGGACCAGGTCGCGATTGAGATCAAGGGCGCTCACGAACTGGGGACCCAGATCGCGGTCATGATGGGTGGCGGCAACATATTCCGCGGGCTGGCGGGGGCCCGGCGGGGTATGAACCGGGTCACCGCCGATCTGATGGGCATGCTCGGAACTGTCATCAACGCCCTGGCCCTCCGCGACGCTCTCGAGGCTCACGGGATGCCGACCCGGGTCCAGACCGCAATCGAGATGCACCAGGTCGCTGAGCCCTACATCAGGGGTCGCGCCATTCGCCATCTGGAGAAGGGCCGGGTGGTGGTGTTCTGTGCCGGTTCGGGCAACCCGTTCTTCACCACAGATACGCCCGCCGCGCTCAGGGCGGCTGAAATCGGAGCCGATATCCTGATCAAGGCCACCCGGGTAGACGGCATCTACAGTGCCGACCCTGAGGTCGACCCCGGTGCCAAGCGGTTCGACACCATCTCGTACATGGACGTCCTCAACCTAGGCCTGCAGGTGATGGACAACACCGCGATCACGCTGTGCATGGACAATCGCCTGCCCCTGCTGGTGCTGGACCTGTTCCGGCCAGGCAATCTGGCGGCGGCGGTGGCGGGCGAGCCGATCGGAACGCTGGTCACAGAGGACCGCAAACTCAGGTGAGCGAGGACCTGCTCCGGGCTGCGGAGGGTCGCATGGCCAAGAGCGTGGAGGCGTTCCACCGCGAGTTGGCGACGATCCGGACCGGCCGGGCCAATCCCTCGCTCATTGAGCACGTCCTGGTGGAGGCCTACGATTCCCATGTCCCGATCAACCAGGTGGCCAGCATCTCGGCTCCCGATCCGCACATGATCGTGATCCAGCCCTGGGACAGGAACACCATCCAGGCCATCGAGCGAGCCCTTCAGCGCGGCGAGATGGGGCTCAACCCGAGCAACGACGGTCAGCTGATCAGGGTCCCGGTGCCACCGCTCAACGAGGAGCGGCGCAAGGAGTTCGTGCGGATGGTGAAGCAGCGGGCCGAGGACGCTCGGGTGGCGATTCGCAACGTCCGCCGTGATGACATGGAGCAGCTGCGGCGCCTGGAACATGATGCGGAGATCTCCGAGGACCAGTCCCAGCGAGCTCAGGCGCAGCTCCAGAAGGTCACTGATCGCTTCGTGGAGCAGATTGAGGAGGTGGCGCGACGGAAGGAAGCCGAACTCCTGGAGGTGTGAGTGGGCGCCGGGGCGCGCTGGTCGGCGGCGCGGGGGCGCTCCGGCTCGGGCCAGGGCCGAAGGGCTAATGAGGTCCCCGGCCGGAGCCGCTCGGTCTTCAGCCCCCTGGACCCATGCTGGCGGCACCGGGCCTCCCGCCCCAGCGGTCAGGCCCCTGGCCGATGGTCCGCCCTGGCCGGCGCCGGGCTTGACCCCGCTGCTGGCCGTAATCGAGCCCGGCGTCGGGCCTGAGCTCCACCTTGGCTAAGGCACATTCAGCCCTACCGGCCCACATCGGGATCATCATGGACGGCAACGGACGGTGGGCTCGGCAGCGAGGGCTGCGCCGCAGTGCCGGGCACCGTGCCGGCATTCGCGCGATCCGCCAGGTGATGGCGGCCGCCGACCAGGCGGGCGTTCACTGCCTAACGCTCTACGCTTTCTCCACCGAGAACTGGTCCCGCCCTCGCTATGAGGTGGCCACCCTCATGCGGCTGTTCGAGGAGACGCTCCAGGAAGAGGTGGACGAGCTCCACCGCAACGGGGTCAGGATCCGCGTCATCGGGCGCCGCGAACAGCTCTCCACCCGGCTGCGTCGGCTGGTGGCGGAGGCGGAGAGCGTCACCGCCGAGAACCAGAGCGGAGTGCTCAGCGTTGCCATCAACTACGGGGGGCGAGCCGAGATCGTGGATGCCGTCAAGAGCCTGGCGCACCAGGGTGTGGATCTCACCCAGGTCGACGAGCACGCGCTCAACGGCGCCCTCTACACGGCGGGGCTGCCCGACCCGGACCTCATCATCCGGACCGCCGGGGAGATGCGCACCAGTAACTTCCTGATCTGGCAGGCCGCCTACGCCGAGCTCTACGTCACCCAAACGCTCTGGCCCGACTTCGCTGCCGCTGACCTTCGCGCGGCTCTGGCCGAATACGCCGCCCGGGTTCGCCGATTTGGAGGCATCCCCGATCCGGGGTGAGGGATGTTGATCCAGCCCCCACTTGACATTCCGGTGGTGGGGTCGGGCGCGGCCGACGCAGGCGTGCCCTGGATCGAGGCCGGAGCCGACCTGTCATGAGGCTGGCTGTTCGCACCGCCAGCGGCGTGATCCTGCTGGCGGTGCTGCTGGTGGTGCTCTTCCTCGGGGTGGGTTTCCTGGCGGCTCTGGTTGGCCTTCTGATCGCCATCGCGCTCTACGAGTACCGTTTGCTTTGGCGTGGCCAGGGCCTTCAGCCATCCCTGCTGGTCATGGCCCCGCTGGCGGCCTTCTGGTTGTTCAGGTACGCCTACCCGCAGATCCCGGTGGCATCCGTTGGCCTTTTGGCCGGGGCTCTGGTCGGGCTCACCATGTCCCTTGGTTGGCAGCCTTCGGATCGGCCCGTGGCCAGGTGGGCGGTTGTCATGGGGGGGGCGGTCTGGCTCGGTTACCTGCCCGGCTGCGTTCTGCTTCTCTACGTGGCCGCAGGCTCCCCTGGGCGCGCCGTGGCTCTGGTCCTGCTCACGGCGGGGATCTCGATCATGGGTGATACCGGTGCCTACCTGGTGGGGTCCTGGATCGGACGCCATCCCTTCTTCCCCCGGATCAGCCCCAAGAAGACCTGGGAGGGCGCGGTGGTGGGTTGGGTGATTCCAACCCTGGTTGCGGGCACGCTTTTCCCGATGGTGCTACCGAGGCTGAACCACCTTGCGGCCTACGCCATCGCGGCGGCGGCCGCCGCGGCCGCGATCGCCGGCGATCTGGCGGAGTCGCAGCTCAAGCGCGAGGTCGGGGTCAAGGACTCAGGTACTCTGATACCTGGTCATGGAGGGATTCTGGATCGGGTCGACAGCCTGCTCTTCGTGGGAGCCGTGGTGTACTCACTACTGGGGATCGCCCATGCTTTCTGACCCCTGCCGCCAGCCCAGCCGGGTAGGCTTAGAGTGAGTCGGCCCTGGGAGCGGAGCTGATGCCAAGTCGGGTGGTCCTGATCGGCGCCACCGGCTCGATCGGGCGCCAGGCCATGGACGTGATCACCAGATTTCCTGAGGAGTTTGAACTGGTGGGCGCGGTGGTCGGGCGCCGGGCGGATGTCCTGGCGGAGGCTCTTGGCCCATTTCCCTCGGCCCGTGCGGTGGTGGTGGCTCCGGAGGGCCCGGTTCCTTCCGGGATGGCAGTTGGAGTTGGCGCCGCTTGCGAGTTGGCCAGCCTGCCCGGAGCCGACGTGATCCTGGTCGGCGGCGGAGGGGCGAGCGCGCTGCTGCCCACCCTGGCGGCCTGCGAGGCCGGTCACCTGGTGGCGGTGGCGACCAAGGAGGTGCTGGTCATGGCGGGTGAGCTGGTCACCCGGACCGCCCGCGACCACGGCGCCCGCATCATCCCCGTCGACAGCGAGCACAGTGCCATCTGGCAGTGTCTGCGGGGCGAGGATCCCGGGAGCGTGGCTCGCCTCATCCTCACTGCCAGTGGGGGGCCCTTTCGGACCACTCCCTTGGAGCAGATGGCGCTGGCCACTCCGGAGCAGGCTCTCGCTCACCCCAATTGGCGAATGGGGCCGAAGGTCACCATCGACAGCGCGACCATGATGAACAAGGGGCTGGAGGTGATCGAGGCGCACTTCCTCTTCGGCGTACCCTACTCCCGGATCGATGTCGTGATCCATCCTCAGAGCGCGATTCATTCCGCCGTCGAGTTTTGCGACGGCACCATCATCGCCCAGATGGGGGTGCCCGATATGCGTGGCCCGATCGCCCTGGCGATGGCGGACGGGTGTCGCCTGCCGGGGGTCCTGCCCCCATTGAACCTGGCCCAAGTCGGCCGTCTGGATTTTGAGGCCGCCGACCTCACCCGTTTTCCCGCGCTCCGGGTGGCCCGCGAGGCTGGCATGGGTGGGGGGGCACTGCCCGCCGTAATGAATGCTGCCAACGAGGTTGCCGTAGCGGCGTTCCTCGAGGGCACCATCCAGTTTGGCGCCATCGCGGGCCTGGTGGAGTCGGTGGTCCGGGACTTTGTCCCCCCGGCCGAGCTCGACCTGAAGGCGGTTCTGGAAGCCGATCGCTGGGGCCGGGAAGCCGCCCTGGCAGCGGTGGGGGAGCTGGCTCGGGGCCGGCTCGTGCCACCGCCGGTGGTCGCGAGGTGACTGGCTTCGCTCTGACCTGGCAAACGGTGGGTGGCATCATCCTGATGCTGGTGCTGGTGGTCTCCATTCACGAGTTCGGCCACTTCCTGGTGGCCAAGCGGGCGGGCATCCAGGTCGACGAATTCTCCATCGGATTCGGGCCCAGGCTGCTCCGGTGGAAGCCCGGGGAGACCACCTACTCACTGCGCCTGCTGCCACTGGGAGGCTATGTCCGGATGGCCGGGATGACCGGCATGGAGAAGCCCGAGGAGAGCGGTGGCGAGCGGGCATTCATCAGGGCCAGCTCCGGACGGCGCGCGGCTGTCCTGGCCGCTGGCGGTCTCATGAATCTGCTTCTGGCCGGAGCGATCTTCTCTGGCATCGCGGCCTTCGGAGGCCCGGCTCCGCAGACTCAGAGGGGGGGAGGCATGGCCGCCGCTGGGGTTCCCAACGGCTACCAGCTGGTCGGCGTTGCCGGCGAGCGAACCACCTCTCTGACCAGGATCCGTGACCTGATCCAGGCCGACAGGGGCGATCCCCTGCAGGTGTCCGTGCAACCCTGGGGCGGTGCTCGAGTGCGCTCGTACACGGTGATCCCGCAACTGCACTGGGTGGGGCAGACGGCCTCATCCAAGATCCCGGTGGAGGCCGAGATTGTGGCCATCAACGGGCAGCCGGTGCCGCACGCCGACCCCAGCACCATGGCCAGGCTCTTCGCCGGCACTGCGCCGCTGTCGGTCACCTACCTGGCCCGCACCAAGCGGGTCACGGTTGCGGTGCCACGCGCCGACTTCCAGGTGGAGTGGCTGGTGGGCTATCTGGGCTCCGCGGGCAACCCGTTGCTGACATCCCTCGGAGGTCCGCCGCTGCCCTGGTACCGGGCGCTCGCGGTGGGCTTCTATGCCGTGCCCACTCAGATCGGGGCAACCTTTGTGAACCTGTGGACCCTGATCTCGCCGCACCACAATCCCAACCTCAGGCTCACGGGGCCGGTGGGCATCGCCTACGAGACCTCGATCGCCACCCAGATATCCGCCTCGGTGTACCTCACCCTGATGGCGCTGATCAGCCTCAACCTGGGCCTCTTCAACCTGCTTCCAATCCCGTTCCTGGATGGCGGCCGGCTGGCGTTCGTGGTCCTGGAGTGGATCCGGCGACGGCGGGTCAACCCCCAGCTGGAAGCGGCGGTTCACGCGGTTGGGTTAGCCTTGATAGTGATGCTCTTCATATATGTGACCTTCGGCGACGTCACCCACCTGACCCGATGATCGAGCGCCGCCGGACCCGTCCCATCAAGGTCGGCTCAGTCGTGATCGGTGGCGCCGCCCCGATCAGCGTGCAGACCATGACCAAGACTCCCACCGAGGATGCCCGGGCCACCCTGGAGCAGATCAGTCGCGCCGCCGATGCCGGTGCCGACATCATCCGGGTCACCTGTGACACGGAGGAGGCTGGGGAGTCACTCAAGGAGATCGTGAAGGGGAGCCGGCTTCCGATCGTGGCTGACATCCACTACGACGCGCCCCTCGCCCTCATGGCTCTCGATGCCGGGATTCAGTGCCTGCGTCTCAACCCGGGCAACATCCGGCAGCCGGAGAAGGTGGCTGAGATCGCCCGACGCTGCCAGGAACTCGGGGTGCCGATCCGGATCGGGGTCAACGCCGGCAGTCTCCCCGACCGCAAGAGTCTCGAGCGCGGGCGGGGCCAGGGGGGGCCCGACGATGTCGCCCAGCGGATGGTGGATGCGGCGATGGGGCACATCAAGATCCTGGAGCATCTGGGCTTCCAGGACATCAAGGTGAGCCTCAAGGCCAGCGACGTGCTCACCAACATCGCCGCCAACCGGCTCTTCGCCAGTCTTCCCAACCGATATCCGCTGCACTTGGGGCTGACCGAGGCGGGGCCCACCGCCACCGGCGCTCTCAAGAGCGCGATGGGCATTGGGATCCTGCTCGCCGAGGGGATTGGCGATACCATCCGGGTTTCGCTGGTGGACCAGCCCGAGGTGGAGGTCAAGGTGGCGCGGCAGATTCTTGCCAACCTCCAGGAGAAGGCCACCGGACCCAATCTGATCGCCTGCCCAACCTGCGGACGGCTCGAGATCGACATGATGCCGATGGTGGCGCGGGTGGAGACGGCCCTGCAGCGGGTGAAGCGGCCGATCACAGTCTCGGTGATGGGATGCGTCGTGAACGGGCCGGGCGAGGGGATGCACGCTGACATCGGCATCGCCGGCGGCAAGCAGAAGGGGATTCTCTACCGAAAAGGGAAGGTCATCTCGACCATGCCCGAGAGCGAGCTGGTGGACTCGCTGGTCCGTGAGCTGGACCGGATCGCCGACGAGGACCGCGATCTGATCGCGGCTGGGCAGGAGCTCCCGACCGGAATCCCCTGAGGCGCCGGGCAGCCCAGGTCCCCGGGCGATGCGCGTAGTGGCAATTTAACGCGCGCTGCGCCGAGTGGTCGGCGTTGCTTCGCAAGGGCAAGATGTAACCGTGGCGATCGGGCTTGGCAAGTCGAGGTGGTCGAACCAGATGATGCCATCAGGTGACCGCGACGGTGCCCAGCCGGTGAGCTTGGGCTCAACAGTTGCGGATCTACGATCACGGGCCGGTGGGATCACGCTGGGAGGATCCCTGCGTCGGGCTCGGGACCAGATGTTTCGGGACCAACCGTTAGCTCAGGGCGAGCGATGCCTGCAGGCGGGACCGCGGACTCTTGTCGTCGCCGCGACAAGCCGCGGCGAACGCCGCAAAGAGCTGCCGGGCGAACAGGTGGTCCGTGTAGAGTTCCTCCGGGTGGAATTGGACCGCCACGGTCCAGGACCCATCGACGGCCTCAACCCCCTCGATTAGACCGTCGTCGGCGCGTGCGCTCACCCGCAGACCGGGGGCGAGGACGTCGATCCCCTGATGGTGAAGGCTGTTGACCCGCAAGTCGGAGCCCCCAAAAATCTCCGCCAGCCTCGAGCCGGCTTCGATGTGGAGTCCGTGGGTCAGGCGGTCGCGCGTTCCCTGGCGGGGGTGGCCATCTCCCTCTGGCCGTTGGCTGGGGAGGTCCTGGACAAGAGTTCCCCCCAGGCCGACGTTCAAGACCTGCAGGCCTCGACAGATCCCCAGCACGGGCACCCTCGTCTGGCGGGCCCAATCGAGCAACTGGAACTCCAAATCGTCCAGCCGCTGATCCCACTCCGAGGTGGGATGGGGTGCGGCTCCGTAGCGACCCGGCTCGACGTCCACGCCGCCGGGGAGTAGCAGCCCGTCGGCCCAATCGAGGTTGACCGGCAGCGGGGCCCCCAACGGAATCAAAATCGGAGTGGTATGAGCCTCCTGGAGAGCCTCGATGTAGGCGCTGTTCAGGCTCTGGATGGGCAGTCCACCCTCGGTGTCAGGGTCGTCTCGGTAGCTGGAGTGCATCGGCACCAGCACCAGGGGGGCTGAGCCGTTGGCGGGTTCGCTCACAGCACCGCGCTGGGCGTGGCCGCCCCGACAAACCGGGCGATCCGGACCAGCGCCTCTTGGATGTCGGGCAGCCCCGCCGTGTAGGCAAGCCGGATGTAGCCGCGGCCAGCGTCCCCGAAGGCCTCGCCGGCTAGCACCGCCACCCCGGCCTCCCGCAGCAGGCGGTCAGCCATCTCGCGGCTGCTGAGGCCAGTTCCTTGAACGTTCGGGAAGGCATAGAACGACGCCTCCGGAAGCAGGCAGCTGATGCCCGGGATCTGGTTCAGGCCAGCAACCAAGGTGTCACGTCGGCGCCGAAATTCGGAGACCATCTTCTGCACCGAGATCTCGGAGGCCTCTGCCTCCAGCGCCTCGATGGCGGCCAGCTGGGTGAACGCGGCGGCGCAGGAGCTGGTGTTGATCAGGAGAGTCTCCATGTGCTTGGCCAGCTCGCGCGGCATCACGCCATAGCCCAGCCGCCAGCCGCACATCGCATAGGTCTTGGAGAGGCCATCGAGCACGATCGTGCGCTCCGCCATCCCAGGACGGGACCAGATCGGCCGGGGCAGGTCGCCAAAGCAGATCCGGGAGTAGATCTCGTCGCTCAGCACCAGCAGGTCATGCTTGATGGCGAGTTCCGCGAGGCGGTCCAGGTCGGCGGCGGGGATCACCCCTCCGGTCGGGTTCTGCGGGGAGTTGATGATCACCATCCTGGTCCGGGGCGACAGCAGGGACTCGAACTCGTCCATGTCCATCCCGAAGCCGCGCTCCTCATGCAGAGCGATGGGGCGAGCGACCGCACCCACAAAATCGGTCAAGGAGCGGTAGACCGGGTAACCGGGATCGGGGAGGATGACCTCGTCACCCTCCTCCACACAGCTGAGCAGGGCGAAGTGGAGGATGTTCTTTGACCCAGGCACCACCACGACCTGATCCGCTGCCACCGGGACTCCGCCGCGGCGGGCCATGCTGGCGGCGATGGCCTCTCGGACTTGCGGCAGTCCCGCCGCGGGGGTGTAGTGGGTGGCTCCGGACTTCATGGCGGCGTAGGCCGCCTCCATGATGTTCGAAGGCGTGTCGAAGTCGGGCTCTCCGATCTCAAGATGGATGACCGACTTTCCGGTCGCCTCCAGCTTGCGAGCCTGGGCTAGGACCTCAAAGGCACTCTCCGTTCCGAGGCGGTTCATTCGACTGGCGAAGCGCACATTACCCTCCCGACCGGCCATTCCCTCTTCCAAGTGGGGGAACGCTCGGTCTACGACACCACCGTGATCTGACCCAACATGCCCAGGCTCTCGTGGGGGATGCAGAAGTACTTGTAGGTTCCAGCTGCCGTGAGCTTGAGCGAGAAGCTGGCCCCGGGATTGAGGGCGTGATTCCAGCCAGTCGCCCCCGATGGCAACGCCGCGTCGGCCGCGCTGGCGGCCAGACTTGCCTCATCGGTGGTGGTGTGGAAGACATTTCCAACATTCTTCCAGGTGACGGTTCCGCCGACTTTGAGGCAGACGCTGGCGGGCGCGAACTTCAATGAGTTGGTGGCGTCGACAGTCACCGCCGTCTGGGCGGTGGCCGCGGTGCAGCCCCCCGAGGCGCCCGAGCTGGAGGATGAACTGGTGCTGGTGGTGGTGGTCGCACTCTGGCCGGGGATCGGGCCGGTTCCGCAGGCGGCAACCAACACCGCCGTCGTGGCGGCGAGCACACCCAAAGCTAGGGAGTTGGCACGGGGAAACAAGCTGGTCATCGGTCCTCCTTGCGGCTGTTCACCTGAGATGCTACCGCGCAGCCCCAGGTCCGGGTCGCGGCGCCAAGATGGCAGTTGATCACCGCGGCGTCTTGCCTGTCGCCAGGCTCCTGGGCCCAGCGGCTCGAGCCGACCGGGCCCGGCGACGCCCTCACCCAGCCGTGGCCAGTTCCATGGGCCGCAGCTGACCATCCTCTGGCTCTTCTGCGCCAGTTGGTCCCAAAGCCGCCGTGAGCCAGGCGAGGCGGGAATAGAAGCCACGGGTATGGGGGGAGCGGCCGAGCCGGAGCCCGGTGAAGTCGTAGTGGTGCGTCCACTCGTGCAGCAGGGTGGAGGTGAAAGCCGCTGGCGCCAACACCTGGCTGCGGATGGCGGTCAGGTGATAGATGCGAATGGCGCAGCGCTCCGGCTCTGCGCCCGCCCGCGGGATGCGGCACCGGTAGTAGCCATAGGTCTTTTGAGCCAGCCGGCCCCGGCTGTCGGTGGCGTGGGTCTGCGCCCTCGGCGCCACCGTCAACCCGCAGGGGGGCAGGTGGAAGCCGTCATTGAGGGCTCCCAGAAGGGCCAGGCCGAGCCGTTCTCGCTCCACCCTGCCCTCGCTCCTTTGCAACCAGGCGACCAGGGCCGCGGCGGCAGCTGGTGGTGCTCCGGGAAGCTCCACCTCGGCCTGACTCCTCGCGTAGTCGGCGGTGGAACAGGAGGAGCGGCGCATTCTGCTGCCAAAGTTTAGATGCTCGGGTCAGACCTTCGGCCCGCGCGCGTCCGGAAACAGTCAGGCGCAGACGGTGTGGTCGCCCCACCCCTTCGCCAGCGCGCCCGTTTGGCGACATCAGCTGGCCCTCACCCATAGTTAAGGAGCCCGGCGAAGACGGACAATGGCTCGCCGGGATAGGATCGCACTCGCGGCAGCTCCCACAGGTTGTTCGAGCTCTCCAACCAGGGGAACCGGCCCAACCAGTTGTCCTCCAGACCGCCCACGTAGCCCAGGGAGCTCAGTTCCGAGAACAGTTCGCGCTCACCTGTCGCCACGGTCTGCGGCGATGGGTAAGGCCACAGCCCGCTGTAGGAGATGAACTGGATCGGTTGCCCCGTGATCTGCTCTAGGACCTTGGCGGTGTTGCCGGCCAGAGCTTGTATCGTGGCCGGGGACCGACCCCAGAGCACCGTGCCATCGTTATAGGTGTGGTCCTCGACCCACATGCCGGAGCTGGCGAGGTCCTTCAGCTCGGCCGCAGTCATGTAGTACTCCTGACCGTTCTTGATCCCGATCAGGCCGCTGCACGGGAGGAACGTTGCCGTCAGACCATTCGCTTGAAGGACAGGCAGGGCGTACCGGTACTCGTTGGCGAAGCCGTCGTCAAAGGTGATCACAACTGGCTTCGGGGGCAGCGGGAGCCCGTAGTAGAGGTAGTCCGCCAGATCCACCAACGAGATGCTGGTGTAGTGCTGGCTGACCAGATAGCCTATCTCGGCAGCGAACTGGGCCGGCGGGACGGTCAAACCATAGTCGATTTGGTAGCTGTACTGGTTAGTGTAGTTGGCCCGGATCGGGTAGGGACCCACCAGGTGGTACATCAGGATCGGCACCGCGGCCTGCCTTGATATCAAAGGGGTGGGCTGGATGATTGGGGCGTTCGGCGACATTGGGCCCTCGCCCACGATCCGCATTGCCCCTGCCCCTCCATTCGAGCCTGGATGTGCTGTGCCCACCGCCGCAAGCGCCAGACTCAGTCCCTGGTAGTCGGCCACCACCCCGGGGGGCGACACCTTGCTCGGGTCACGGAACTGGACTCCTGCCCTGACGGAGTAGACGTTCGCCAGCGTGGACGCGGGTGTTTCCCTGCTGGTCCATGCCGCGCCCGGAACAGCCGCTCCCAGGGAGAAGGACGCGACCTGGGCAGAGCCGGTGAATTTGGCGGCCAGCATTGTGTTGCGAGCTGCCTCGGAGGGCCACTGGTGCTGAGCCACGGCGGCCAGTTGCGGCCACTGAGCTCCGAAATCACCATTCAGCATCTCCTTCATAAAGGAGGTTGCCAGGGCGGTTGCCTGGAGGGCAGCCGACAGCGGAGCCCGGGACGCCGCGGGGTGGGGTGCCTTGGGTGAGGTGGCCTGGCGCCCGCAGCCGACCATGACCAGGGAGAGACTCACGGCTGCGCCGATACTGAGGAGAGTTCGGGCTGGACGGCCGTGCACTGGCCGGTGACGGCCCAGGGCGCAGGTCCTGCGTGTCGATGCCATCCGAAGGCCTCCCCAGGGGCAAAAAGGAGCCGGCCACCATGCCAACCCGATTGTTCAACGTGGCGTCCGGCGGGTTCGGTTACGCGGCGAAGGCGCCCATCGCGCCAGCGCCACCGGAAGGGAATGGTGGTTGGCGAGCCGGGGCTGTCGCTGACCAGCCATCTCGCGAGTGGATGCCCGATTCTCGGCCGTCGAGACTGGTGAGCTGTCCGAGCGTGACGGAGGCACCCTGGGACCAGCTTGACGCGCCCTGCTCTGGACCCTGCGCCGGTGGGCGGGAAGCAGGGAGACTCATCGGGTCATGGTCCCCCCGAACTCAATGGCAGCTTCGCCCGACCTCGCCCCAGCGGGTCGGCCCACGGGCCTCGCTCCAGGCCGGGGTGGTCATCGAGCCGTGACGATCCAGAGTCCTCGAGGGCCGGCCGCGGCCCAGTGTTCGGAACCCGATCGCCAGCTGAGCCCTGCCTTCCGCGGTGCGGCGCGGGCCCGGTGCCGGAGGCATGAGCGCTGCTGAGCGCAGCCCGGCGTCCCGCGACAGCCGTGCCGAGGGGCCCGGTCGACCCCTGGCACCGGCTCCGACTCCTGGACATTACGACCAGGCACCGGTCCCGCGGATGTTGTCTGGCTCCGCTCAAGCGTCGACGCCGGCTGGGGTGCCTCGCCCGCCCCGGCTGGTCCGCTCCGCGGGTGGCAGACTCCACAGACCCGGGAGCAGGGCGGTCAACCGGGGCCGGCGGAGTTGACGTCGCGCATCCGGCGTGCGCCTGGTGCCAGAAGAGAGCCGCCACCTCACCTGAGTTGCCCGGGCCAGTGACCGTGCCAGGGCGGTGGCCGAGCGGGTGGGGATGGGGCGGCTCGGTCGCCGCCGGTGTCGGGCCCTTCAGCTCCGCCACCCTTTCCCCGCTTCCGATGCTCCGGGGTCAAGATGGCGGGGAAGTAGCACATCTCGCCGCCTTCCTGCTCGTGACCGTGGCTGGCGACCACTCCAGCCCGGTCCGTAGTCAGATGGCTGTAGGACTGCCCAAGACGACCATCCTGGCCGCGGTACGGACCAGGTCGCCCCCCGTTTCCGGCTTGACTGGCATCAACCATCCAGTACCTGGCCCATGGCTTATCGGAGCCCACGACACCTCGTAGCCGCCTCGGGCGAAATCCTCCTCGGCCGGCAGATACCCCACCCAGCCGCCCGTGTAGCCATTGAAGAAGGCGGGCTGGGTGGCGAACTGCGCCTCGAAGCTGAGAGCGAGCTGCGTGAACGTCTCCATCGGCACGCCAACGAGGACTCCGGAGCCAACTCCCAGTCCCTGAACCTCGATTGGGACGGTGATCCGCAGCTCGCCCGCCGCTCTGCGGTCCTCAACTAGGCGAAGCCACGGGGCTGGGTCAACTCCCCACCTGTCGTTCGCCTCCTTAGCCAGTTCCCTAGCCTGTCGGTCATCGGGCAGATCCTGCAGCTCGAGCCGGAACCCAGTCCTGGCTACCAAGACTGGGAGGTCGGCAAGCGGCGCATCGCGGCTGATGAGCGAACGCACCTCGGAACCAACGGTTGAGGCCATATGAGCGAGGTCATCTTCAGTTCCTCGCCACCGAGGATTGACATCGCCGGCTGAGCCGTTCACCACCAAAACCGGGCAGCCGACCTCGGGCGCGACGGATCGCCGGACAGCACCCGGCCAATCGGCCGAGATAAGCAGGTTGCCGGACTTGAGGACGTTGGCGTGCGCGCTGTAGCGAACCACGACCGCAATCAGGTCGCCGGCGGCCGAAGCCACTCGCAGCACCCCCACCCTGGGATCAACCGGACCGCCGGCACGCGTTCCCATGAACGCCTGTTCTTGAGTCCCGATGGGGCGCCGGTTCACGCTGGCCTCGGTCTTACCCACAGTCCAGCCTGCCACCGCCGGGCACATGCGGTCCAGCGCCTCTTTCGCCGCTGTGCCAGCCCTGTCACAGAGCAGATCCAGATACGGTTGATCGGCCCGAGGTCCTGAGTGGGTGTGGGAGTAGCACACCATCGCGCCTCTCAAGCCGGAGCCACAGGCAGTGGCTACGGCCCCACGCACGGCGGCAGTCTGGGGCACCGAAAGTCCGACGTTGTCGACGGTCACAAGAACACCGCGTCGGAGGCCATCGTCGAGGACCAGGGCAGCCACCTCCAGGCGGTCTAGGACTCCAACGGAGACCTTCTCGCGGTGATAGCCCTCCAGAGGGTAGCCCACCTCGGGGGTGATATCGGCAACTGCCGCGCCTGCTTGCAGAATCTGCGCCACCTCCCAGCACCGTAGAGTTCTCGGCCAGCGTAGCGGATGACCGATTTCGTGGTACGGGGCTGGCCACAACCGTAGGCACCGATACCGCTGCGAGCTTTTGTGGCGTCGGCCCTGCCTCGCCTCGTGATGGCGCGCACGGAGTGCGGTGAGTCAGCGGCGGACAGCTAGCTAACTAGGTCAGGGCCCGCCCCAGTCGCTTGCGCTCTTTGGCCCACTGCGCCAGAATGGCCCCATGACCGAATGGGGTCGCGTGCGCCTGATGTCGGCAAGTCACCGGCCAGGTGCCAAAGTGGGGACCACGGCGACGAAGGGATCACGGTAGTCGGCCAATGAGCGATCCGAACGCGCGCAAGGTACCGACACTGCCCTTCATGGTCTCCATTGGGCTCATCATGCCCTTGGCGATGTGGGCGGCCGCGATTTTGTTGGACAAGTTTGTCTTCGGGGCACGACTGTGGATCTTGGGACTTGTGGTAGGTTCGCCCATCGGGTGGGGGGCTGGGCTGGGTGCTCTGCGCCTCTGGGCGGGAAGGCTTCCCCCAACCGTGTGGAGCGAGTCGGCTCGTTAGGCCCGGGCCTCTCCGCCCGCCTGCGTGTCGAGCCATCCGCAGTCGCTGACGCCGAAGGGTGGACCAGTCTGGTCCGTTAGTCGGTCGGACTGGGTCCAGGGTGGTGTCGGCGCTCTCAACCACCAGCCTGCCGAAAGCACCACTCCCTCCCAGGCCGCTCCACCAGATCGGAGGCGAGCGGGTGGAGGCCAGGGTGAATGGCGCGGCGGGTTGCCGTCACGGTTGCCGTCAAGCGCATTGCGGTGGCGTCCGATCCGCTCGGCATCAGGGCTCCAATCGAGATCAAATTGGCAGTACCGGGGATGGGAGTCGAACCCATACGCTCTTGCGAGCTGCGGTTTTTAAGACCGCTGCGGCTACCATTACGCCACCCCGGCGCGACTACGATTCTGCTGCTGCCCCACCGCAGGTTAACGCTCTTTGGTCGGCCTGAGGGGGTGCCCGGACGGTATGTGGAGGAGTGGGCGAGGTGGCCGAGCGCTTGGGCCCGAATGTGCTCAGCTGGGCGAGTGACTTGGACCTGGCCACGCGTGACCAGGCGCTGGCGCTCTCGCGCTCACCCGCGGTTGTCGGCCACGTCGCGCTCATGCCAGATGCCCATCTTGGCGTAGGTGCCACCATCGGGACTGTGCTGCCAACCAGCACCGCCATCATTCCGGCGGCCGTCGGGGTGGACATCGGCTGCGGCATGGCGGCCTGTGAGACCGACCTGGTGCGTTCCGACCTGCCGGAAACCTTGGCTCCTTTGCTCCGGGAGTGGCGGCAAACGATCCCATCCGGGGTGGGCGAGGGGCATGATGACCCGCAGCCGGGCTTCACAGCCTGGCTGCGGGCCCAGGCCGACATTGGCTTGGACGCCGGCCAGCTGCGACGCGCGGCCGTCCAATTCGGAACTCTCGGGAGCGGCAACCACTTCGTCGAGGTAGCGGTCGACGAGCGTGATCGGGTCTGGATTTTGCTCCACTCTGGGTCCAGAGGAATCGGCAATCAGCTGGCCCAGGCAGCAATCCGAGAGGCAAAGCTGCTGGCCAAGCGCTGGCTGATCCCTCTTGAGGACCCGAATCTCGCCTACCTGGTGCAGGGCGATTCCGCCTTCGACGCCTACCTGGCTGCGCTGCGCTGGTCCCAGGCCTATGCCGCCGCCAACCGGGTGCAGATCCAAGCCCAGGCAGTCTCATCCCTGCTGCGGATCGTCGGCAAGGGGCAGGTCACCGACACCATCAACTGCCACTACAACTACACCGAGCGCGAGCATCACTTGGGCCGCGACCTCTGGATAACTCGCAAGGGGGCGATTCGGGCCCGGGTGGGAGATCGAGGGATCATCCCAGGATCGATGGGAACGGCCAGCTACATAGTCGAGGGATTGGGCAACGCCGCCAGCTATGAGTCCTGCTCCCATGGGGCCGGGCGACGCCTGTCCCGGACTCAAGCCCGCAAGGAGATTCCTCCAGACTCCTTGCGTCAAATGATGCGGGGGAGGGAGTGGTTGGAGGAGGAGGCAGACCACCTGGTTGACGAGGCGCCGGCGGCCTACAAGGACATCGACCAGGTGATGGCGGATGAGGCCGACCTGGTGAAGGTGGTGCACAAGCTGGGTCAGGTGCTCAACTACAAGGGCCTGTGAGTCGGTTGGCCGAGCGGCTCTCCCGGAAGACTCGGCCGTGCAGAGTCCGGACCGCGCCCGGTGCCGCGCCAGCCCAGATCGTCCTTCCGGCGGGCGGGGCGAGAGCTACCTGTGCCTGCCTGAGCTTGAGAAGATGACCGTGTCGGAGTCGTCCCGGGCTGAGGGAGGAGGTTGCCGCAGTGGTCTTCCTGTTCGTGCTGACCGCCGGGCCTCGCACCGAAGCGGTGGAGACGGTGGCCGAGCTGGCCGCCGGCGCCCGCGCCCTGGGACACAGCGTCGAGGTGTTCATGGCCGGGGACGGCGTCGCCCACGCGGGGGCACTGGCCGGCCGGATGCCGGTCACACTTTGTGAGGCAGACCTGCGCTGGCGGCAGACTCAGCCACCGGAGATTCCGGGGGTGAGGCGGGGCAGCTTGGTGGATCTGGCCAGACTGTGCCGCGACGCTGACCGGGTCATGGTCTTCTCGTGAGTTCTGGGTCGGACGAGGTGGTGGTCCTGGCCCGCGGCGGTCTCGCCGACGAGGCAGCCCTGCTAGCCCTTCGAGTGGCCCTGGCAATTCCGCTGGGCGGGTCGCCGGTCAGACTGCTCCTGGCCGGTTCAGCTTGCTTGCTGGGCCTGGCCGACGCTCCGTCGATCGGCACCCGAGGTTCCCAAGTGGATCGTGAAATGGATGCGCTGCTCAACGATGAGGAGGCACCGGTCGCCGTGGAGCGCGAGTCGTTGATCGAGCTGGGATGCTTGGATCGCCCACTCCGGAGGGGGGTGAGCTTGGTTCCCAGAGCTGAGGTGGAGGATGCCTGTGGTAGAGCCCGGCACTGCCTGGTCATCTGAGCCCTTGGGCCGGGCGCCCGAGCTCCACCTGGTCACGCGTTTGGCTGACTCGCGCGCGTGGTCGATGTGCGCCCGCCGCCAGGCGGCCGGGGCCCGGGTCCGGGTGGTGCTTCTCCACGACGCTGTGCTCGAGACCGAGTCGGGGATTCGCCGCCAACTTGGCCTTCCAGACTCCGCACCGGTGCCGCTGACCGTGCTCGCCTGCGCCCGGGATGCCGTCGGCCGGGGGGTGGGGGAGCGATGGGCACTGGTCGACTATCGAGAAATCATCAGACTCAGCTCCGAGTCCCAGCCACTGATCTGCTGGTGACCAAGTGAGCCGGCGCGGTGGCGAGGACCTGCTTTCGGACTCCGAGATCGAGCGGTACAGCCGCCAGCTGCTGCTGCCTGGCATGGGCGAGGCCTCGCAGCTGCGCCTGCGCCGGGCGACCGCGGTGGTCGTTGGCTGTGGCGGCCTGGGGGGCCAGGCAGCCCTCTACCTGGCGGGGGCCGGCGTGGGCCGGCTGCGTCTGGTGGACCCTGACCGGGTGGCGCTCGACAACCTTCATCGCCAGGTGGCCTTCCGCGGCGCCGATCTCGGACGGCCCAAGGTGGTCGCCTTGGCCGCCGAGCTCTTTGCTCGCAATCCCCAAATCGAGATCGAAGCAGTGGACTTGACCCTGGGGGAGGAGTCCGTTGGCGAGTTGCTGGCCAGCGCCGACATGGTCCTGGAATGCACTGATGACCCCTTGTCCAAGTTCACGGTCAACGACTGGTGTGCCGCCCGCCAAATCCCCCTGGTGGTGGGCGGAGCGATCGGCTTCTCCGGGCAGGTGGTGGTGGTGAGCCCGGGTGCCCCGTGCTACCGATGCCTTTTCCACAGCCCCCCAGAGGGTGCCATCCGCACCTGCCGAGAGGCTGGGGTGATGGGACCTCTGGTGGGGGTGGTGGGTTCGCTGCAGGCGCTGGAGGCGATCAAGGCGCTGGCTGGGCTGGTTGACGGCGGCCGCCGCGGAAGGCTGGTCGACTTCGACGGCCTGACCGGACGATGGCGCACCATCGCCTTCGACCGAGATCGGGGTTGTCCCGCCCATTCGATGTGAAGGTTGCCTCCGGCCATAATTGGCGCGTGCCGCGTCAGCTCCCAGGCCCTGGTCGGATCGGCTCGGAGATCCCGTCCCCGGGCCCGAGGGCGGTGCGGGGACGCGGGGTCGATTGGATCGAGCCGGGATGGGAGGGGTGACGGTGGCGACAACACTGGTTGGCATCTTTGGCGGCTCGGGCCTCTATCAGCTACTGGATGATGCCCGGGAGGTTGTGATCGACACTCCCTTTGGCCCTCCCAGCGACAGCCTGTGGATTGGCGACGTGGCCGGCCGCCAGGTGGCCTTCATGCCCCGTCATGGCCGCGGCCACATCATCCCGCCTCACCGGATCAATTACCGGGCCAACCTCTACGCCATGCAGGAGGTGGGGGCGACCAGGATCCTCGGCCCCTGTGCCGTGGGGTCGCTGCAGCCGGCGCTGGCGCCGGGGGACGTCGTGATCGCGGATCAGTTTGTCGACCGTACCTGGGGCCGCCCGGACACGTTCTGGGAGGGTCCCGTGGTGAACCACCTCTCGGCCGCCGATCCATATTGCCCAGAGCTGGGACGGCTGGCCTCCGAGGCCAGTCGGGGACAGGGCGCCAGGGTGCACCAGGGCCAGACCATGGTGGTGATCCAGGGCCCCCGTTTCAGCAGTCGGGCGGAGTCGCGCTGGTACCGGAGTCAGGGTTGGGGCATCATCGGCATGACCGGTTACCCGGAGGTGGTCCTGGCTCGGGAGCTGGGTCTCTGCTACGCGTCGGTGGCGGTTGTGACAGATTACGATTCCGGTCTCGAGGGCTCGCCCAACATCCTGCCCGTGAGTCATGAGGAGGTCCTGCGCGTGTTTGCCGCCAACGTCGACCGCCTGCGGGCCCTGCTCCTGGCTCTGGTCGCGTCTCTCCCGGACAGTCCTGGCTGCGAGTGCCGCCGTTCCAGGCTGGCGCCGGAAGCTGGGCCGGCTTGAGCGCGGACACCCCGGGCTCGATCACTGCCAGCGCCGTGGGCGCCCGCCACCGGGTGCTGGCCTCGATGGAGATCTGGCGCCGGACCCGGGTGATCCTAATCTACGCGGCGCTGGTGATGCTGGTGGGGGAGGGCATCACCGTTTTCGGGGGCCACAAGTTCGCTCCCAGCTATCTGGCGGTGGCGGTCCTGCTCCTGGCGCTCGCGGCCGCCATCTATTGGCGCCAGCGCACCCACTACGTCGAGGTGAGGCAGGATGGCCTGCTGATGCACACCACCTTCCGGAGCGAGGCCATTCCCTATGAAGCGCTGCGGCAGTCCCGTTGCCAACCCCTGCGCGTCTTCTTCGAGGCTCCCACCCGCCGTGACCTCTTGACCGGTGGCCTTCGGCGGTTCGCGAGCACTCCGGCGTGCATAGTTCGAGCTGAGCTGAGCCATGATGAGCTGCTCAAGGTCGGGAGGCTGTTGGGGCGCCGGACGGTGCTGGACCAGGACCTGATCATGCTGGTGGAGCACGCCGAGGCCCTGGATCGGGCGCTCGAGACCAGGATCCGGCGCCGGCCCCCGACAGCGGCCGCCAAGACCCCACGGCGGAGATGAGGCCGACCCTCTCGACGGCTGTTCGGCGAGAGGGTCCCTGGGCGCTGGGCGTCGCCCTCGTCTTCGCCCTGGTCGGGGTGCTGGTGCAATGGCCGTTGAATCCGCTGGTGGCCGTGACCATGATCGGGGCGGTCTGGGGGGTTTCCCTGCTGCTACGACGCCACCGGGGGCTGACCGGCGTCGACGGGGTGGACTGCGTGATCGCCGGGATCCTGATCGCGGCCGCGCTGGCGGTGCGGCTGGCGAGTCCCATCTACCTCGACTTCCTCCAGGGCAACCTCAGCCCAGTGAGCACGGTGCCGGCCCCGGCCGGAGTCCACCGCCCACCCACTCACGACGTCTTCGGGATCGGGGCCTGGGGCCTGGGCTATCCCTTCAACAAGAGCGGCTGCACCAACGCCCCGGTGGGCCCTCACAACACCGAGAAGTACACCTGTGGCTACGTTTTCGATGAGGTCTATTTCCCCGTCGATGCCCTCAAGAACCTCAAGGGGATTGACTACTTCGATCCCGAGCCGCCGCTGACCAAGCTGGTCATAGCTGGCGGGATCAGCTGGTTGGGCTTCAATCCCTGGGGCTGGCGGATCATGTCCGCCATCCTGGGCAGCCTGGTGATCGGGGTGCTCTACTTCATGGCCCGGCGGCTCTGGCGGCGCAGCCGGGTCTTTCCCACTCTGGCCGGGCTGTTCCTCAGTCTGGATGGCTTGGAGCTGGTGGAGTCAAGGACGGGCGTGATCGACGTGATCGCGGTGTTCTTCGTGATGCTGGCCTTCTGGATGTTCCTGCTGCATTGGCATGCGCGCACGCCCCGTCAGTGGCGCTGGACCCTGTACCTGACCGGGCTCGCCTCTGGCCTGGGGCTGGCCGCCAAGGCCGATGTGATTCCCGCCGTCCTGCTGATGTTGGCCCTGCTCTTGGGTCGCTGGGCCAGGCCGCACCTGCGTCTGCGCTGGGGCCGTGGCGACGGCCCGGGCTGGATACTGCCCCCCGCGGGTGATGACCCGGTGGAGGCGGCGCGGCGGACGATGGTCGCCAACCTCGCCTGGGCCTGGCACTACCTGGCCGCGGGACTGCTGATCCTCGCCATCTTCTATGTTTCCTTCTTCCGCTACTGGACCATCTCCCACAGCCTCTACGTCAACTTCGCCAACACCCGGGGACCAACCGTCAGCTGCACTGGTTTTGTGGCCAAGGCCTCGGTGTGCGATTTGCCAGTGGCGATGCCGCTGCACGAGGTCCGCCTGGGACCCGCCGATGTCTGGCTGCCCACCGGCTTCAATCTGGTCCAATCGCTGGCGGACGTGGAGTGGAACAGCCTGGGCAGCCTGAGCTACCAGGCCACCCTCAAGGCCACCCATCCGTTTGCGTCGCCCTTCTACAGCTGGCCCCTGGACGCTCACCCAGTTCTGTTCTACGCCACCTACAGCGGCAACGGGGTGAGCACCGTGGGGGGGCAGACCGTTTCCAACTACGCCTGGATCTCGGACATGGGTAATCCGGCCATATTTTGGTTGGGCATGCTGGCTCTGGCGTGGTGCCTGTACCTGACGGTCCGGCGTCGGGACCGGGTGGCCCTGTTCATCCTGATGGGGTTCTTGTTCGACTGGCTGGTGCTCTGGTCTTGGCCGTCGCGGATTCTCTTCTTCTACGAGTTCATCGAGGCCCTGCCTTTCGTCTGCCTGGCACTTGCCTACGCCTGCTCCCGGCTGTTGGAGCGGCGCATGGTCTTGCAGGCCGGACGCCTGCGGCTGGGGTCCTACAGCTTGGCGCCGGTCTCGGCGGCGGTGGTGCTGGCGGTGGTGCTCTGCTTCGCCTACTTCTACCCGCTGTGGACCGGCCAGCCAATTCCCTCGACCGACTTCTTCCAACACATCTGGATCCCGGGCTGGTACTGATAGCTGGTGCTGCAGTTGGCGGCCTATTGGCTGCTGGTGATGCTGGCGGGCCTGGCGGTGGTCGACCTGATTCCCCACCGGTGGGCCGGCCTGGAGCGGGTGGCGGCAGCCCTGGCCGTGGGCCTGGTCGGCTCGACCGCGGTCAGCTTCGGTCTGTCTTTGTGGCTTGGCCTGGGCGCGACCGCGGCCCTGGGCGGGCCGACTTCGCTGCTGCTGGTGAGCCTGGGTCCGGGTTGGCGGAGGTGGCGGAGCCGGTTTGAGATCGGCCCAAAGGGATGGTGGCGTCAGCAGCGGGAAGGCTGGCGCAAGGCCCAGACGAGGTGGGGGGTCGCGGTCGCAATCGTGCTCGGGCTGGGACTTTGGTTGATCTACGCCCACACCCTCCAGCCGACTCCGAGCGGGACCCTGGTCGCCAGCGCCAATGTCTGGGGCGACTGGTCGGTCCACGCCAGCTACGTCCAGAGCTTCCACCTCGGCCGCAACCTGCCGCCCCTCGACAGCCTGGAGTCCGGGACGCAGATGCGCTACCCCTTCCTGGTGGACTTCCAGCCAGCCCTGTTGGAGTCCCTCGGCCAGAACCTCTATGGGGCATTGGACATGGGGTCCCTCGCCATCAGCTGGGCGGCTGCGATGCTGGTCTGGCAGCTGGCCCTGCGGGTCACCCGGCGGCCCTTGGCGGCCACCGTCGCCCTCTCGCTGGTTCTGTTCGGCGGCGGGCTGGGATTCGTCGGCGCCTATGCGGACGGCTGCCAGCAGCTGGCCCACACCAACGCCGGCTTCAACGCTGCCGCGTGCACCCATCTGAGTTCGGCAACTCCGGCAGCCGTGATCGGGTTTGTCGGCCACCTGCCCACCGAGCTGACCCACCTGCCGCGCGCCTATGACGGCCAGGGCCCGGCGCCAGCTGTGTTGCCAGACCTGCAGTGGTACGAGCCGCTGCTGGTCTACTGGATGCCCCAGCGCGACTTCGGCTACGGGATCGCCCTGGTGGCGTTGCTCGCCGGGCTCCTGTGGGAGGCCGCCCGTCGCCCCCGCCGCGGTCTCTTGGTCGGGGCCGGCGTGCTCGGGGCGGCCCTGCCCTTCTTCAATCCATTCGGCTACATGGTGGTCGGGTTGCTGGGCCTTTGGTGGCTCGCCAGGCGGGGACGGTTCGGCCACCTGGCCACCTATCTCATACCGCTCCTGGGGCTGGGCCTGCCCCAGCTGTGGCTGGTGATCTCCGGGCCCCACGGTCAACTGGGCGGGCCCGTCGGCACCAACCTATTTCCCCAGATCGACCTGGGCTGGCTCTCCCACGCGGCGGTGTCATGCACCGCCGCCCAGTTCCAATCCGGGGCCCTCTGTGACGGGCTGTATCTGGCCGGAGCCTCGCCGTTGACCGTGCTTGGCTTCGCAGCCCACACCTTGGCGGAGCCCTCCTTCTATGGGGCTTGGCTTGGCTTCTGGATCTCCAACACCGGGCTCTTCCTCTTGCTCGGGCTGGCGCTGCTGGGGATCAGCCTGGTCCCGGGGAGGCTTGGCACCGCGAGCCGGCGCCGCGGCCTGGTCGGGTTTGCGGCCCCCTTCTGGGCGATTTTCCTGATCGCCAACGTGGTGGTGACGCAGCCCTGGAATTGGGACAACACCAAGCTTCTCAGCTACTGGTACCTGGGCGCCGCCATCCCCGTGGCCTGGCTGCTGACCAGCGCCGGCCGCAACTGGTGGCGCCGTATCCTGGCCGGCGCCACCCTCCTGTCGCTGGTGCTGACCGGCCTGCTGAGCCTTGACGCCGCCTTCGTGGGGCAGAGCACTCTGGCCCAGGGGCCGCCCACCGGGGCCACGGTGACGCTGGACGGTCGCCAGGCCGAGCGGGTGGCCCGAGCCGTCATCGCCCACACTCCCTCCCAGGCGATATTTCTCACCGAGGGGCAGCCCAATGACCCCGTCACCACCCTCGCGGGTCGGACGGTGGTGCTCGGCTACGACGGGTGGTTGTGGAGCTATGGCGAGCCCCTGTCTCGGCGGCTGGCCGCGGTCGACACCATGTACGCCGGCTGCCCTGCCACCGGAGCCTGCCAGTTGGGCCGGCTGCTGCGTCGCTATCGGGTCAGCTACGTGGAATTTGAGCCGGGCGACTACAACAACATCCCGGTCAATCTCGCCTGGTACCGGAGTCAGCGACTGCCGGTCGTGGTCCAGACCAGCAATTACGTCATCTTCGCGGTGCGCGGTCTGTGGTCGGCACCGAGCTGACCAGAGGGCCTCTCAGGCCCGCACGCGCCGGCCCACGCGTACCTTGGGCCGCTGCCACCGTGGCCGGGTGGAGCGTCGCGGGTGGCGCCGGCCGGTCCTTGCGGCAGCTCGAATTGGCCGGCCGGCGGGCGGTGTTGGGGCTGCCCGTGGGTTGGTGTTCGTCCGCCTGGCGATGGCGGCCGTGGTGGGCTCGATAATGACGTGCGTGTCCGAAGTGGAGTTGCCCGGCCGCTGCCCCGACCTGCGCTGCGGTGGTCGTCAGGCGGCCCCCGCGAGTTGGTGCCTACCGTGATTGACTGTCACACCCATCTGGTCCCGCCCTGGCTTCGGGACCCGGGGTCGGCCGCCTGGCGCGACCCCTGGTTCGAAGTCTGCCACGCGTCGGCAAAGCCCCGGTTTGCGTCCGGAGTCGATGTGCTCGCGGCTTTGGACGAGGCGGGCGCGGAGCGGGCGGTGGTATTCGGGTGGCCCTTCGCCGACCCCGGCCTGCTGCGTGAGGTCAATGACTACGTGGCGGCCGAGGCTGCCGCCGGGGCCGGTCGGCTGGTGGGGTTCGCCACCGTAAATCCGGATCGCCCGGAGGCTCTGGCCGAGATTGAGAGGACTTCCAAGATCGGCCTGCGCGGCCTTGGCGAGCTCAACTGTGATGGGCAGGGATTCGAGCTGGCCTGGGGGGGAGGCCTCCGCCGCACGCTGATGACCTGCGCCGAGGTAGCCTGGCCGGTGCTTCTGCACGCGAGCGAGCCGGTGGGCCATGCCTACGGCGGCAAGGGCCTGGCGACCCCGGACCGGCTCTGGCGGCTGCTCGGTCCGCTCCAGGAGGAGGCGGGGCAATTGCGGCTTTGCCTGGCACATCTGGGTGGTGGGCTGCCCTTTTACTCCCACATGCCCGAGGTCAAGCGCGTCTGCGCGCGACTCTGGTTCGACACCGCCGCCCTGCCCTACCTGTATGACGATACGGTCTTGGCTGAGCTGAGTGCCCTGATTGGGGCCGAGCGGATCTGCTTCGGGAGCGACTTTCCCCTGCTCCGTCCCCGCCGCTACCAGGCGACCCTGTCCTCCCTCTCCGAGGTCGACCGGCACACTCTGCTGGAGGTGGCCGGGCGCAGCTGGCTGGGCGAGCCCTGACCATCTCAGGGCCGTCTCGCGGGGAATCCGCGCCTGGGCCGAGAAGCGGGGGCGTGGCTAAGCTGCCACTCGCATTTTCCATCGTCGCCATGGAGGGTCCCGATCGGTACAGCCAGGCCGGCGGCCTGGGGGTGCGGGTGGCCCACCTCAGTCGGGCGCTGGCGAAAGCGGGGTATCCGACCGACCTCTTCTTCGTGGGTGACCCTGACTCGCCGCCGACCGAGCTTCGGGGGGGAGTCCAACTGCATCGGCTGGCCCAGGAGATCTCCCGCCAGTTCCCCCACGGGATCTACCACGGGGAGGAGGTGAAGCGGCGTTTCCTGGAGGCGAATTTCCCAGCCCAGCTGGTCAGCGAGTGGGTGGCGCCAACGGTCGAGCGGGGGCTGACTCCGGTGCTGCTGTTCGAGGAGTGGCACACTGCCAGCTGGGTCCGCCGGGTGTCGGACCTGCTCTGGCAGATCGGCATCCGAGACCGCTGCCTGCTGGTGTGGAACGCCAACAACCAGTTTGGCTTCGACCAGATGGACTGGCCGGCACTGGCCTACACCGCCTCGGTGACCACCATCAGCCGCTACATGAGAGTGCTGGTCCAGGCTCGTGGGATTGACCCCATCATCATTCCCAATGGGATTCCCAGGGCCATCCTGAAGGGGCCGCAGGGTGGCCAGGGCGGCTCCCTAATGGCCGCCGCGGCACCGCGCTCCACGGTGCTCAAGATCGGACGCTTCCATCCCGACAAGCGCTGGCTTCAGGCGATTCGCGCCATGGCTCTGTTGCGGACCGCCCAGCATCCGGTTCGGATGGTTGCCCGTGGCGGAGGAGAGCGCTACGGCGCGCAGGTGATGGACGAGGCCAGGGATCTGGGCCTGTCGGTACAGCGTTGGGACGAACCCATTTCCGAAGTGGCGGACGTGGTCCGGGCGCTGAGGCAGACTGCCGAGGCGGACATCCTGGAGTTGGGGGCCTTCCTGCCTGAGTCGCTGCTCCCCGCTCTGTACAACTCGTCCTTGGCGGTCCTGGCCAACTCCGGATTTGAGCCCTTCGGGCTGGTGGGGCTGGAGACGATGGCAGCCCGCGGCGTGGCGGTGGTCGGTGCCACCGGCGAGGACTACGCCCGCCATCTCCACAACTCTCTGGTGGTCCAGACCGACGATCCAGCAGAGCTCGCCTATGCCATCTCCCAACTTGAGGCGGACCCCCAGCTTGTCACCTCGATCCGGCGGGCCGGACGGGCCACCGCGGCCACGTACACCTGGGACGAAGTAATCGCCGCTGACCTGCTCCCCATGCTCCCCATGCTGGCTCGCCGCCAGCTAGCCCGGTGGCCAGGCCCTGAGCTGATCGGTTGAGGGACTCCCGGGCGGGGGGCGCTGAGAGATCCGCGGGCGGGGGGCTGATGGGTCAGGTTCCCCTGCTCCTGATCACGTTCTGGATCGGCTTCAACCTGCGCGCCGCGATCCTCGGGGTGCCTCCGGTGCTCTCGGTAATCCGCGCCGACCTCCACCTGACCTACACCGAGGCGGGCCTTCTCAGCGGGCTGCCGATCCTGGCCTTTGCCGCCGCGGCGCTGCCCGCCTCGGCACTGGTGCGGCGCTGGGGCGGTTACCTGGTGGTGGCGCTGGGGCTGGCCGTGGCCGCCGCAGGAGAGCTGCTCCGGGTCGTGCCCGGTGGGGTGCTTCCCCTCTTCCTCGGCACCGCTCTTATGGGGACCGGGATCGCCCTCACTCAGCCCGGGATGCCGGCTCTGTTCCAGCGTTGGTTCCGCGGCCGGGTGCAGACCGCCTCGGTGACGCTCACCCTGGGAATTACCATCGGCGAGCTGGTGTCCGCCAGCGTCTCCAGGCCGGTTCTGTACGCCGGTCTGGGCAGCTGGCAGGGCACCATGGTGGTGTGGGGCCTGTTCGGGGTGAGCTGCCTTTTGGTCTGGCTCCTGGGCGTGCCGCGGCTGCGAGTTGGCCTCTCCGAAGGCAGTGCCTGGGAGCTTGGAAGCCTATTCGGATCCCGCGATCTTTGGGCGGTCTACATTTGTTTTGGTGGCCAGTCGCTGGTCTTCTTCGCGGCCAACACCTGGATCCCGGGCTCCGTCCAGGGGGGGCCCCACTCCGCTCTCGCCAGCCTCAGCCTGGCGGTGCTGAACGGGGCCATGGTTCCCGTCGATGTCGGCCTCATTCTGGTGCGACGGCCATTCGCCACCAGCCGCTGGTTCTACGTCGTCAGCGGCCTGGTGATGCTGGCCGGGAGCGCCGGCTGGCTCTGGTTCGGGCACCAGCTGCCGTTGCTGTTTGCGGCTCTGATGGGAATCGGGGTGGCCATGAACTTCGCTGGGCTGCTGGCCTATCCAGCGCTGGTGGCCGGCCCCGGACGGGTGGCTACGATGAGCGCTGTGATGCTGACAGTCGGCTACTCGTGCGCCTTCTGCGGCCCGCTGCTGGGAGGGGTGGCAATCGACCTGGGCGGGGGCGACAGCTCGCCGTTCATACCGATCGCGGTCGTGGCGGCGATCATGGTGGCGGCGGCCACCCAGGTTGGCCCGCACCTGTCCCCCAGAGTGTCGGGGCGGGCCTCGGTGGGGCAGCTGGTGGATTCTGGCGAAAGGTAGGGGAAGGAGGATCAGATGTCACTGAGCCGTGGCGAGCCGGAGTGGGATTTCGAAGGGGAGATTCTGGTGCGGCGGCGCCGTGTTGGCCCGCTCGACAACGCCGCCTATGTGGTCGCCTGCCCCAGGTCCGGGGAGGCGGTGCTGATCGACGCGGCCGACGAGGCCGACCGCCTGGTGCAGGCGGTGGCGGACCTCCATCTGGTGGCGATCCTGGAGACCCATGGGCACGCCGATCATTGGCAGGCGCTGGCGCCAGTTCATGGCCATTTCGAGCAGGCATGGGTGGGCGCGCACCCGGATGATCTCGGGATGTTCCCGCCCCCGCCGCCGGACCACCACCTGACCCACGGAGAGGAAATCCGCTTCGGCGATTGTCGCCTGAGCGTGCTCCACACCCCGGGTCACACCCCTGGCAGCGTCTGCCTCCTTGGTCCCGGCATGGTCTTCACCGGGGACACCTTGTTTCCCGGCGGACCTGGTGGCACCCGGCCTCCGCTGGGAGACTTGGCCACCATCTTGCGCAGCATTCGCGCCCACCTGATGGCGCTCAGTGACGAGACCGTGGTCTACCCCGGGCACGGCGACTCCACCACGATCGGGGCTGAGCGCAGTGGGTTTGGCGCCTGGGAGGCGCGCGCCGCCCAGACCTCCTGAAAATCAGAGCGGCAACTCCTCCCTGGGGTGGATGAAGCTGCGTCGGTGGTGGGGGCTCAGGCCGTGGACCGAGATGGCTTGGAGGTGCCGAGCGCTGCCATACCCCTTGTTGCCCTCCCAGCCATACTCGGGGTACCGCACTGCCAGGGCGCGCATGAGGCGGTCCCGATGCACCTTGGCGACTATCGAGGCGGCCGAGATCGCCGGTACCAGCTGGTCCCCCCTCACCACGCACACATAGCGGGCCGGCGAATTGAGCGTGAGGTTGCCGTCGACCAGGCAGAGCGGCGCTGAGACCAGTTCCAGGAGGCGCTCGAAGGCGGTGCGGTTGGCCCAGCCGATGCCATGTCGATCGATCTGCTGGGCGCTCACGCTGAAGACCTCGAGCGCCTGCGCCGCCTCTCGGATCAGGGGCTCGATCCGCTCGCGCTGGGCCTCGCTGAGCCGCTTGCTGTCACGCAGGAGGGGATGGCGAAAGAGCGGGTCCAGCCTGACTGCCGCCGCCACCAGCGGGCCCGCGAGAGCCCCCCGGCCGACCTCATCCAGGCCGCACGCATCGGCGGGGAAGCCAGCGCCAGGCATGGGCGGCTCTTGCAGCGACAGCACCAGGCCACTCTAGGTGGCTGGGCCAATCCCGCGCCCGGGCTGAAACAGAGCCAGCTCCTCCCCGGGAGCGGGAGCGGCGACTGGCAATACATGCCCGGCCCAACGCTCGGTCACCATGAGCGCCGCTGATTTCATGGTTGAGCACCGGGTCGTCCATCCCCCTTGCCCGGACTGGGCGCTGACATAGTAGGACCGAGCCCGTCCAGGCGCCGACGGCTTTGAGCGCCATTGGCCAACCGCGGACTCGCGTTGGGGGAGCCCGGGTTGGCCCTCCCAAATCTCGACTCCGCCAGACTTCGCTCGGCCGCGGCGTCGGGACGGTCACCGCGAACGCGCCTGCGGACCTGGCCTCCGCCGCCTCCGCGCTCGCGATCACCCGGGATCGCCTGGAGTTGGTCCCTATACTCGGCCGAAGATGACTGACGGACCCGCACCTCCACCCAGGAAGGCGTTGCCGAAGGCAGACCGGCGGGGCGAGCTGGCCGCCCGCGAGCAGGCGGCCAGGCTGGGTGGCCCGGAGCGCTATCGCAGCAAGCTGGCGGCCCAGCGAAAACTAGCTGTCCGGGAACGCCTCCGACTGCTCTTCGACCCGGAGACGCCCTTCGTGGAGGACGGCCTGCTGGCCAACACCAACGCCCCCGAGGAGCTGGGAGCGGACGGGGTGGTGACCGGGGTGGGATTGGTCAACGGGCGTCGCGTCTGCGTGATGGCGAATGACCCCACGGTCAAGGCGGGGTCCTGGGGCCCACGCACGGTGGAGAAGATCCTGCGGGTGCAGGAGCGCGCCGAGAGGCTGCAAATGCCGCTCTGCTACCTGGTGGACTCCGCGGGTGCCCGGATCACAGATCAGTTGGAGATGTTTCCCGGGCGGCGGCACGCCGGTCGGATCTTTCACAACCAGGTCCGGCTCAGCGGTCAGGTGCCCCAGCCCTGCCTGCTCTTCGGTCCGAGCGCCGCCGGCGGGGCCTACATCCCGGCCTTCTGCGATGTGGTGTTCATGGTGGAGGGGAACGCGTCCATGTACCTGGGCTCCCCTCGGATGGCCGAGGAGGTGGTTGGCGAGCGGGTCAGTCTGGAGGAGATGGGCGGAGCCAGGATGCATTGCACGGTGTCCGGCTGTGGCGACCTGCTCTGCCCTGACGAGGTGACCGCGATCGCGGCTCTGCGGAGCTATCTGGGCTACTTTCCCTCCAACTGGGAGCAGGATCCCCCGACTGCCCCGGCCCGCCATCCCAGCTCCGCAGCCGATATCGCCGACCTGCTGCCCGCCGAGGCCGCCCGGGGCTACGACATTCACGAGGTCCTGGACGCCCTGGTCGACGGGGGTTCATTCTTCGAGATCAAGGCCCTTTACGCTCGGGAGTTGGTCTGCGGACTGGCTCGCATGGGAGGCAGGGCGGTCGGCCTCGTGGCCTCCCAGCCGGCGCATCAGGGGGGAGTCCTGTTCGTCGACTCCGCAGACAAGGCGGCCCGCTTCATCTCCCTGTGTGACGCCTTCAATCTGCCCCTGGTCTTCCTGGCCGACGTGCCCGGCTTCATGATCGGCTCGGCGGTCGAGCGCGAGGGGATCATCCGCCACGGGGCGAAGATGATCGCTGCCCTCAGCTCGGCCACCGTGGCTCGATACTCGGTCATCCTGCGCAAGGCGTACGGGGCCGGTCTCTATGCCATGAGCGGGCCTGGGTTCGAGCCCGAGGCGACCCTGGCGCTTCCCAGCGCCGAGATCGCCGTGATGGGCCCGGAGGCGGCCGTCAACGCCGTCTATGCCAATCGGATCGCGGAGCTTGCGGAGCCGGAGCGGCAGGCCTACATTGATCGCCTCCGGTCCGAGTACGCTGAGGATATAGACGTCTTCCGGCTGGCTTCGGATCTGGTAATCGATGCGATGGTGGATCCCTCTCGGCTGCGCGAGGAGTTGATCGCGCGTCTGGCTCTGGCGGCCACCAGGCGTCGTCCGGAGCCCGGCCGCCACCACGGCGTATTCCCGGTTTGATGAGGTTGTAACGTGACCGTTCCCGCTGACTCGCCGCTGCTGCTGATCCCCGGCCCAACTCCGGTCCCCCAGCCTGTCCTGGAAGCCCTGGCCCGACCCACTGAAAGTCACAGCAGCGAGTCCACCGGGCGCTCCCTGCGTCGACTCCAGGAGGGGGTTGCGCACGCCGTGGGTGCCCGCCCCGCGGCCGATCCCGCCGGCGACCTGGTGCTGGTTCTGGCGGGCAGTGGAACCATGGGCCTTGAGGCTGGGATCGTCAACCTGGTCGGTCCGGGGGAGAAGCTGCTGGTGGTCAGCCACGGGTTCTTCGGGGCCCGCTTCGCGGCCGCGGGCAGGGCGATCGGGGCAGACGTGGTCGAGCTGTCCTGTCCCTGGGGCGAGCAGGTGCCGCCAGGCGAGGTGGAGAGGGCACTTCAGGAGTCAGGCGCCAAGGTGATGACGGTGACCCACGTGGACACTGCCACCGGGGTCGTCTCGCCCTTCCTTGAATACGCCCGGGTCGCTCGGGAGCTGGGCGTTGTGATGGTGCTGGACGCGGTCGCAGGAGCCGGTGGCATGCCCGTGGGTATGGCCGCCGCGGGCATCGACGTGGTGATCACGGCCTCCCAGAAGGCCCTGGGAATGCCCCCGGGGCTGGCCATCCTGGCCATCTCCCAGCGGGCCATGGAGAGGCGCCGCCGGCTCGGTCGCTGCGGCAGTTACTTCCTGGACTGGCTCAACTGGGAGGCCCCCATGCGGGACTCGCAGGCCAACTACTTCGCCACCCTGCCAACCAACATGCTTGCCGCTGGGGCCGTCGCCATGGAGTTGGCCGAGGGCGAGGGGTGGGAGCCGCGCTTCGCCCGCCACCGCCGCATGGCCCACGCGGTGCGGCGCGGGCTGCGAGCGTTGGGCCTGCCTCCTCTGGGCGCGGATGAAGTCCTCAGCTCCACGGTGACCGCGGTCAGGGTACCCGAGACAGTCGATCCGGCCGCGCTCCGCCGAGCCGCGGCGGCGGAGGATGTGACCATCGCCGGTGGCATCGGAGCCTGGAGCAAGACCACCATCCGCCTCGGTCACATGGGCGCCGTGGGCCTGCCCGAGCTGCTCCACGGAATGGCCGCCCTGGAGGGCGGCCTGATCAGCCTGGGTGCGCCCGTGGAGCGCGGTGCCGGGGTGGGGGAGTTGATGTGCGGGTGGGAGGACGGGGATCCGGGCCAGTGACCGGAGGCGTTCACGGCTGACACCCTGGCCTGCCCGGCGTTGTCCCTGGCCTGAAACATAACCGGATGGTGCGGGGCCCGCCCCGACTGTCTCCGTTTGGCGAGGGACCGTCGGCGCTGGCTGCTGGGCGCCGTCGACGTTACCGAAGCCACGCTGGAAAGTTGCAGCGCGTTCGCCAGGGAACGAGGCTGCTCACCATAGAATCGGCAACCAGTCATGTCCCAGCCTGTGGCCTCGCCCACCCCTCCCAAGCGTCGGGAGTTGACCTTCGATCCTCCCACGATCCTTCTGTTGGCGGTGCTGATCCTTGGGTTTGCCGCCTTCACCACTCCCCAGTTCGACCCCGACTTCTGGTGGACGGCGCGGATCGGCCTGGAGATCCTTTCCCACTGGGTGCCCCAGCACAACTACTTCACCTTCACCGCCAGCACCCACCCCTTCATCAGCCAGGAGTGGGGGTCGGAGGCGATCGACGGGCTTTTGTACAGCCACCTCGGCATGATCCCGGTGATTCTGATGTTCGCAGTGGTGACCTGGATCGGATTCTTACTGGGGGTGCTGCGGGTCAACCGCGCCGGCCGCTCACGCTGGGTGCTGGCGGTGGGGGCCGCCCTGGTGGTGATCTCAGGAGTGCAGATCTGGGGCCCCAGCCCGCAGATGTTCTCCTTCGCGCTCCTGGGGGTTCTGCTCACCCTGCTGGACGCCTATCGACGCTCGCATCGGCGCTGGCTCCTATTTGGGATGGTGCCGCTCTTCATTGTGTGGAGCAATCTTCACGGCGGCTTCACCATCGGACTCGGGGTGGTGGCGGTCTTTTTGGCCGGAGAGGGCCTGGCGACCTGGCTGAGGCAGCCCGGTGCCCTCGGCTGGCGACCCTGCCGCGACTTGCTGATAGCCGGCCTGGTGGCTGCCATGGCGGCCATGGTCAACCCCAACGGGGTGGGCATTTACCTGTACCCGGCCCGACTTCTGTTGAGCCATGTGGCCCAGGCCAGCCTGAACGAGTGGCAGCCCCCCGACTTCCACTCGGTCGCCAACTTCCCGGCCCTGTTCCTGCTCCTGACCGCCATCCTGACCGGGCGCTGGGCGGTCCGCACCCGGATCTCAGATCTGCTCCTGGCAGGGGCGGGTACAGTCCTGCTGCTCTATGCGGTCCGCGACATCCCAGTCTTCGCGCTGCTGGTGCTGCCGCTCTGGGCCGATGGGGTCCAGGGATTCTTCGCCCAACTCAAGCAGGTGCGCCATCTCGCCAGCCGACGCCCGGTCCGACCGGCCCCGAGGTGGTTCGTGGCGGTGGTGGTGGTAATGGTCGCGCTGGCGGCGGGGGCGCGAGTGGTGGACCAGCTCTCCAGCCCCGAGAACCAGCTGCAGGGATCGGCGTATCCAGTCCAGGTGGGCCGGGTGATCTGCCAGGGGCCCCAGGCCCGCGTCTTCGCGCCCTACGGCAGCTCGGGTTGGTTGCTGTACCGGATCGATCGCAATCAGCCAGCGGGGCGCAGCTGCGCCCCCGACCGGGTCTTCATCTTCGGCGAGGTGGTGCTGATGGGCCCCCAGGTGATGACGGACTATCTGCGAATCTCGGCCGGCTACCCCGGCAGCCTCCGGCTGCTGGCTCGATACGGCGTCACCCTGGTCTGGCAGGGGCGCCAGACGCCACTGACGGACCTGCTCCAGAAGGCGTCCGGCTGGCGCTGCGTGTACGCCACCTCCAGCAACGTCCTGTTCGCCTCGGCGCAGACCGCCTCTGAGTGGCACGCCTCGAGGCAGGCGTGCCCTGCCTGAGCGGCCTGGCCGCCAGCGCCGCCCCCTCGTCCGCGTCCGGGCGGACAGTGCTCAGAACCGAACCGGACCGTTCCTACGGAGTGCCCATAAGTGACACCCGGTCGGGACGAGCGGTCTTTCCCGACCTGGACGCTGCCAAGGTTGCCGTCGCCGTTTCGGGTCTTGCGCCACTGGTGTGGTTGCCCTCACGCCTTCGGAACTTGGACCGGCCCTCGCACCCGGTACCCGCCATGCCGGCGCATTCCACTGGGTAGCTCTCCACATCAGCGGGTTGCCCCGCCGCTTCGATCCCCTGGTCGGACGTGGTCACACCTGGACTTGCCTGTGGTCTGCGCCGGGCAGAGTGCCCGAATGCCCTTCTACCGAGCACCACGGCCGCGGCCGTGTGCCCGGATACCTGCTGATGCTGTGCCAAGAGGGGAGCCAGCCAGTGCTGGCGTCCCCAGATTGAGGAGTAAGCGGCCGGGACGCCAACCACCGCGATACCCCGCCTGGAGGCCATCGCCACCAGCCGATCCCTGAACTTGGCGGTCGGCATCCCCGAGACCGCCTTGCGAAACCAGTGCCGGGAGCCGTAGCGCTCCCGGCCGACAGACCGCATCTCAGAAAAGCCCAAGTCCTCGATGGTGATGCAGCTCGCCCGGCTCACCTCCGCCAGCTCCAGGAGCTG